>NZ_JBEAHA010000001.1:0-476721 GCF_040061975.1 Klebsiella sp. GG_Kp146 | reverse complement strand
TCCCCCGGTTTGTGTCGCCATCCCGTAGGCCTGATAAGCGAAGCGCCATCAGGCATGGGTTTGATTAGCCTTCTCACCGCCCGAGATACCCCGGGCCATTTATGCCTGACGATTACACCTCATAATCCAGCTCATCCTGCTTTGCCGGCGGAACGATCTGCACCTTCTGCACCCGGTGGCTGTCGACCTGCAGCGTGCGCAGGGTATAACCGTCAATCTCAATGGTTTCTCCCACCTGCGGCACATGCTGCAGATACTCCATAAGCAGACCGGCAACAGTGTGGTACTCACGTTTATCATCCAGCGGCAGGGGAACATACTGCACCAGGTCCTCCAGCGGCATATGGCCGTTAACCGTCCACGAACCGTCCGGATGGTGCTGAATATCGTGCCGGGCGTCGATCTCCTCCACCTCGTTGGGCAGATTGCCGGCAATGGTCTCCATCACGTCGCTGAGGGTCACAATCCCCTCGACGGAGCCAAACTCATCCACCACAAAGGCAAAATGGGTGCGGGCCTGACGAAACTGCTCAAGGGCGGAGAGGAGCGGTAACCCCTCCGGAAAGACCAGGGGCTGGCGCACCAGCGCCTGCAGATCCAGCGGTTCCTGGCGCAGGGACTGCTGGAGCAGGTCGATAACATGCACCACCCCCAGCAGGTCTTCATTATCCTTTCCGCCGGTGACCACCAGGCGGGTGTGCTGATTTTTTTCCACCAGGCTGCGGATCTCTTCCTCCGGCGCGCTGAGGTCGATGCGCTCGATATCATGGCGGGAGGTCATAATACTGCTGACGCTGCGCTGATTCAGGTTCAGCACCCGCTCAATCATCAGCCGTTCCTGCGGATTAAACAACGGATGATGGTCCTGATCGGCGACCAGCGACGCCGTGTCAGCATCCAGTTCAGCTTTTTCTTTCTGCCCGCTCAAAAGATTCATTACCGCCTCGGTAGTGCGCTGACGCAGCGTCATATTGGCGGAGAGAAAACGACGGCGGTTAAACAGCGCCAGCTGGTTAAGGGCTTCAATCATCACCGAGAAGCCAATTGCCGCATATAAATAGCCTTTCGGAATAATAAAGCTGAAGCCTTCAGCAATCAGGCTGAAGCCGATCATCAGCAGGAAGCTCAGACAGAGGATCACGATGGTTGGGTGGCTGTTAACGAAGCGCGTCAGCGCCTTGCTGGCCATCAGCATCAGGCTGATAGCGATGATCACGGCGGCCATCATCACCGCCAGGTGGTCGACCATGCCGACCGCAGTGATCACCGAGTCGAGCGAGAAGATGGCGTCGAGCACCACGATCTGCGCCACCACGGCCCAGAATTTGGCCCCTCTGCGCTGGGTGGGATTATCGCTGTCTTTTCCCTCCAGCCGCTCATTAAGCTCGACGGTTGCTTTAAACAGCAGGAACAAGCCGCCAAACAGCATAATTAAATCGCGGGCGCTGAAGCTGAAGTCGTGAAAAACAATCAGCGGTTTGGTCAGGGTGACGAGCCAGGAGATAGAGGCCAGCAGCAGGAGACGCATCACCATCGCCAGCATCAGGCCAGTGATCCGCGCGCGGTCGCGCTGGGCGGGCGGGAGCTTCTCAGCGAGGATAGCGATAAAGACCAGGTTATCGATACCTAACACCAGTTCGATAACGACCAGCGTGACGAGACCTGCCCAGATTGACGGATCGGCAATCCATTCCATATGTATTAAAACCTGTACGACTGCGGTATGTGTTACCCCGATCATGGATAAGATGGGTATAAAATGCAATAACGACGCGGATAGCGCCCTGCCACGGGTGGATATATTTCCAGCAGATTAAGCGAACCGATAAGAATTATGTTCCGGTAAAGAACAGTGAAAAAATAACACCATGGCGGTTGCCCTGGAATAAGCGGGCCAATATCAGAACGTCTGCCGCTGCGCTTCCGCCAGGGCGCAAAAGCGGCATTGTGCCACCATTCGTCGCAGCCAGAGGTGATGCCCACGCTGTGGGGGAAGAGCGAAATTCCTCGTAAAATCGGCATCATTCAGCTCATAAAGGGGCGCAGAATAGGGCGGCTCCTGGTTTTATTCCGCCGATTATGGCTTGTATAGCGACCTGTCCAGCGGTAAATGCTGAAATATATTACCTGGATAAATTTATTATCTATACCTATTCTTTGCGGGCATAGGTGCGGCACGGCAGCCCTGGCGTGCTGGCGCGCCCTGTGGACGGGGATCTCGGCCACATTGCACGGCGCAGAGAAACGCACCGCTGAATAACCTGATCGAGAATAAGATTATTCTCACTTCTAACTGTTGGTAAAAGGGAGTTATGTGTATTCTTTTACGTGACAGTGAATTTAAGAATTTGGCGGGCAGATGCCCGGGCAGTATCCGTGTATTATCAGTTTCAATGGATTTGTGACATGTACAATTTTGCAAAACCGCGTGTTTTGCAACCAAACAGGTGAAGATGAATATGGCGAATTTGAAAGCGGTTATTCCGGTCGCAGGACTAGGCATGCATATGCTGCCGGCCACAAAGGCAATTCCAAAGGAGATGCTGCCGATCGTTGATAAGCCAATGATTCAGTACATTGTTGACGAAATCGTCGCCGCCGGGATCAAAGAGATTGTTCTGGTGACGCACTCCTCGAAGAACGCGGTGGAAAACCACTTTGATACCTCCTACGAGCTGGAAGCCCTGCTTGAGCAACGCGTGAAGCGCCAGCTGTTGGCGGAAGTCCAGGCCATTTGTCCGCCGGGCGTAACCATCATGAACGTGCGCCAGGCGCAGCCGCTGGGTCTGGGCCACTCTATCCTCTGCGCCCGTCCGGTCGTCGGGGATAACCCGTTTGTGGTGGTGCTGCCGGATATCATCCTCGACGGCGGCACCGCTGACCCGCTGCGCTATAACCTCGCCGCTATGGTCGCCCGCTTTAACGAGACCGGCCGCAGCCAGGTGCTGGCGAAACGCATGCCGGGCGATCTCTCCGAATACTCCGTGATCCAGACCAAAGAGCCGATGGTGGCGGAAGGGCAGGTGGCACGTATCGTCGAGTTTATTGAAAAACCGGACGAACCGCAGACTCTGGACTCCGACCTGATGGCGGTGGGCCGCTACGTGCTGTCGGCAGATATCTGGGCCGAACTGGAGCGCACCGAGCCGGGCGCCTGGGGCCGTATCCAGCTGACCGACGCCATTGCCGAGCTGGCGAAGAAGCAGTCCGTCGACGCGATGCTGATGACCGGCGAAAGCTATGACTGCGGTAAGAAAATGGGCTATATGCAGGCCTTCGTCACTTACGGAATGCGTAACCTGAAAGAAGGCACCAAATTCCGCGAAAGCATTAAAAAACTGCTGGCCTGAACGCCAGCCTGAGACCGGGCGGCAGGCTCTGAGCATCGGTCCTGCCGCTCATAACGTTATGCAGAATTTATTCATAACGTGAATGTTATAACGATTGTAAAGAAACGTATGGCTTCGGAGACTTCTGGTAGTTTGTCTCTGGCCTCTGTGGTGCAATGGTCGGAGTAGCGGCAATAATGCTTTATGAATAGTCACTTAGTGCGACAATTCCTAAAGTGCAGGGAAAGCGGTCAACGTCAGCCAAAAATAAAACTTGACTGCGATCATGTTTCCGCTTTAAACATCTCACTTGCATGCATAAAAATGTGAAATGAATTGGCATGCGAGCTGGTACAGACATTATGGATAATCCCTGAGCACGGCAGTGGACATCATCGAAGGATCACAGGTATATGAACTGGCAACTCATCTCATTTTTTGGCGATAGCACCGTTTTGCTGCCCAGCGCAGCGGCGCTGTTTATTGTCCTGATGCTGCGTAAAACGTCGCGGTTGCTGGCGTGGCAGTGGAGTTTGCTGTTCGGCATCACCGGCGCCATCGTCTGCGCCTCCAAGCTGGCCTTTATGGGCTGGGGACTGGGTATTCGTGAGCTGGATTACACCGGCTTCAGCGGCCACTCAGCGCTCTCCGCGGCCTTCTGGCCTATCTTCTTATGGCTGCTTAGCGCCCGTTTTTCGGCGGGTGTGCAAAGAGCAGCGGTCACCACAGGCTATGTTTTAGCCGCAGTGGTGGGGTATTCACGGCTGGTCATCCATGCGCATTCCGTCTCGGAAGTGATCGCTGGCCTGCTGCTCGGCGCTGCCGGCAGCGCTTTGTTCCTGTTGCTACAAAAACGTACCACCCATTTGGAAAGCCTGAGTATTTCCTGGGGCGGCGTCGCGTGCCTGGTGATGGTCCCGCTCATCCTGTTGCATAGCGGCAATAAAGCGCCGACTCAGTCCCTGCTGGGACAAATCGCCATCGCAGTAGGACCGTTGGACAAACCCTATACCCGAAACGATCTGCACAAGCAGGCCTGGTAATTGCCTTTTTTTTTACAGGGGAAATTAAGTTTTCGCTGGTTAATTAGTCAAATAAGAAAATAATCTACTATATGCCAGTCAATTGATAATTCATATTTATGAAATAATGCAGTGCTACTACATTGTTAGTGCCAATTTGCGTGGATATAGCCGAGGTCAGACGTTTCTTAAATGCGCTGAGAAAGAACCTGGAGCACGTCTGCTGAATATTCCGTTACCAGGAAACTATAAGAAATTGTAGTTGACTTAGACGCCATCATCTGATTTTTGAATGACGCGACCTTAACGTAAAAGATCTTGTTTTACAGATGGTTAGCTTCATCCTTGATAGGTTAGCAACAACGGGACACTGTCTGGCCGTTTAACTTAGTGAATAATCTTAAGTGTTGACCGCTTATTTTTGCCAATAAAAGGGCAGGTGGTATTAATTGGCAGATATTCGGTAACAAGACTCCCAATTGTGACCGAAATCCCGTAAACTTAACGCCGCAAAAAATAAAGGCCTGACCAATTATTCATCCGCAGGTCGATAAAATAAGTCGTTCAGGTAGTCAGTGCGCTGGTAGCTGTTAAGCCAGGGGCGGTAGCGTCGCTGAAGCCGCTTGCTGCTGTACAATAGCTCCTGTTCAATTGCTGTAAAAATCGACCCTGTCATGATGAATACCCTCATCAGCTATCTATCCATTTTCCACGGATATCCTCAGAAGTTGGTCAGGAGCGGCTGCTGATATCACCTGGACATTAATTTTCCCATCTCATCGATAGCCTGTAGGGTGAAATTCGCCTACATTGTGAGCTGGGTGGATGTGATAATGGTTACGAGCAGCTTAGGGTAACTGTACTTGCCTCGCCGGTGTTGCACAGTGAAGTCAACTGGTGCCGCGAGCGCTTTCTATCTTGCTATTCCCCTCATTCTCATTGAGATACGACAGCGGGGCTGAAAATGGATCTTGTACAATGATAAAAATTGCGCGCATTGCCGTGACGCTGGGTTTACTTTCCTCATTGGGAGCCCAGGCTTTCGCGGCTGGGTTAGTGGTAAATGATAACGATCTGCGTAACGACCTTGCCTGGCTTTCCGATCGCGGGGTCATCCATCTGAGCCTGTCGACCTGGCCGCTGAGTCAGGAAGAGATCGCCCGGGCGCTAAAAAAGGCCAAACCGTCCTATTCTTCTGAGCAAGTGGTTCTGGCTCGTATCAACCAGAGACTGTCTGCTTTAAAAGCCGATTTCCGGGTCACCGGCTACACTTCAACCGACCAGCCGGGTACCCCGCAGGGGTTTGGTCAGACGCAGCCGGCAGATAACTCGTTAGGTCTGGCGTTCAATAACAGCGGCGAGTGGTGGGATGTCCACCTCCAGGGTAACGTCGAAGGGGGAGAGCGGATCAGTAACGGATCGCGCTTCAACGCCAACGGCGCCTATGGCGCGGTGAAATTCTGGAACCAGTGGCTCTCCTTTGGTCAGGTTCCGCAGTGGTGGGGACCGGGCTATGAAGGAAGCCTGATCCGCGGGGATGCGATGCGTCCGATGACCGGCTTCCTGATGCAGCGGGCAGAGCAGGCGGCGCCGGAAACATGGTGGTTACGCTGGGTGGGTCCATGGCAGTACCAGATCTCCGCCAGCCAGATGAATCAATATACCGCTGTGCCTCATGCCAAAATTATCGGCGGACGTTTTACCTTCACGCCGTTCCAGTCATTAGAATTAGGTGCGTCGCGTATTATGCAGTGGGGCGGGGAAGGGCGGCCACAATCCTTTAGCAGCTTCTGGGATGGCTTCACTGGCCATGATAATACTGGGACTGATAATGAACCGGGGAACCAACTGGCCGGCTTTGACTTTAAGTTCAAACTCGAGCCAACTCTCGGCTGGCCGGTCAGTTTCTACGGGCAGATGATCGGTGAGGATGAATCTGGTTACTTGCCTTCGGCAAATATGTTCCTTGGTGGAATGGAAGGGCACCACGGCTGGGGTAAGGATGCGGTAAACTGGTACCTGGAAGCACACGATACGCGCACCAATAGGAGTCGTACTAATTACAGTTATAACCATCATATCTACAAAGATGGTTACTATCAGCAGGGCTATCCGCTGGGTGATGCGATGGGCGGGGACGGGCAACTCGTTGCCGGTAAGGTTGAGCTGATTACGGAGGATAACCAGCGCTGGAGCACGCGTCTGGTATACGCAAAGGTTAACCCGGAGAATCAGTCGATCAATAAAGCATTCCCTCATGCTGATACCTTGAAAGGTGTACAGCTGGGCTGGAGTGGCGATGTGTATCAGTCGGTTCGTCTGAATACTTCACTGTGGTACACCAATGCTAACAATAGCGACAGCGATGACGTTGGGGCCAGCGCAGGTATAGAGATACCGTTTAGTTTATAAGGCTGAATGCTGAAAACAGGGGAGAGGGGTGGTAGCGCTGCAGGATGCAGTCAGCTTTTATCTCTCCATAAGCCGGCAGGGAAGTAACGGCGATGACAGCTGCTCAGGAATTGGCAAATTTTGATTTACTGATGATGTGACATTATGAAGAAAAAAATTGTTAAATTTTCGGCATTAGCGTTGGCGATTGGGTTTTTATCGGGTTGTACCATTATCCCTGGTCAGGGATTAAACAGTCTGCGAAAGAACGTGGTTGAGCTTCCGGATAGCGACTACGATCTGGATAAATTGGTTAATGTATATCCGATGACACCAGGGCTTATCGATCAGCTTCGCCCTGAAAGTGTACTCGCTCGTCCAAACCCACAGCTGGATAATTTACTACGCAGTTATGAATATCGCATCGGGGTGGGCGATGTATTGATGGTCACTGTCTGGGATCACCCGGAATTGACAACACCTGCAGGCCAATACCGTAGCGCCAGCGATACCGGTAACTGGGTTAACTCAGACGGTACCATTTTCTATCCTTATATTGGTAAAGTGCAGGTGGCGGGGAAAACACTTAGCCAGGTACGCCAGGATATAGCCAGCCGTTTAACAACATATATTGAAAGTCCACAGGTTGATGTAAGTGTTGCTGCATTTCGTTCTCAAAAAGCCTATGTAACTGGCGAAGTTGCAAAATCAGGTCAGCAACCGATCACTAATATCCCTTTAACAGTTATGGATGCAATCAATGCTGCAGGAGGCTTATCAGAGGACGCTGACTGGCGGAATGTTGTTTTGACGCATAATGGTAAAGACACCAAAATCTCACTTTATGCTCTAATGCAAAAAGGGGATTTAACCGAGAACCGATTGCTGTATCCTGGAGATATTCTGTTTGTCCCGCGTAATGACGATTTGAAGGTTTTCGTGATGGGTGAGGTGGGCAAACAAAGCACGATGAAGATGGATCGCAGTGGAATGACTTTGGCAGAAGCACTTGGTAATGCGGAAGGGATTTCTCAAGCATTCAGCGATGCAACAGGGGTTTTTGTAATTCGCCAGATCAAGGGTGACAAGCAAGGTAAGATTGCTAATATCTATCAATTAAATGCACAAGATGCTTCTGCTATGGTATTGGGGACTGAATTCCAATTGCAGCCCTATGATATTGTATATGTAACTACTGCTCCTTTGGTTCGCTGGAATCGCGTGATATCACAGCTCGTACCAACAATAACCGGAGTACATGACATGACCGAAACAGCGAAATATATTAAAGAATGGCCATAATATGACTTTTGATAATATTTTAGTGATTTGCACTGGAAATATTTGTCGTTCACCTTTGGGGGAACGTCTTCTGCGAAATAAGTTGCCAACAAAGGTGATAAATTCAGCGGGTACAAGCGCTATGGTTGATCACCCAGCTGATAAATCCGCTATAAAAGTAGCCGAGGATAATGGTATATCATTAGAAGGCCATAAAGGGAAACAATTAACACGAGAAATGATTAGGCGTCATGAGTTAATATTGGTCATGGAGCAGTATCATATTGAGCATATAACTAAGTTATATCCGGAATCTCGTGGGAAAATATTATTATATGGGCATTGGATAAATCAGAAAGAAATACCAGATCCATATAGAAAAAGTGAAGAAGCTTTTATCTCAGTTTTTAAAATGTTAGAGCTTGCTGCGGAAGAATGGACAGCAAAGTTAGGTGTATAAATTTAGGAAAACCTTATGCCTTCTGTAAAAACTAAGCATGAACTAAAAGAATCTGATGAACTGGATATTGCTCGCTTATTTGGGGAGCTGATTGATCACCGTAAACTCATTATTTCACTAACAGCATTAAGTACATTATTAGCACTTGTATATGCATTATTTGCTACACCCATATATCAAGCAGATGCAACATTGCAGGTAGAACAGAAGCAGGCAAATAGCATTCTTAACAGTTTAAGCCAAATGCTTCCAGATAGCCAACCTCAGTCAGCTCCGGAAATAGCCTTATTACAGTCAAGAATGATCTTAGGTAAAACAGTTGACGATCTAAATTTGCAAACAAAAATACAGCAAAGTTATTTTCCTATATTTGGTAAAGGATGGGCCAGATTAACAGGGGAAAAGAATGGGCAAATAATAATTCCTAGATTGTACATTAAAGATGCCGGTGATGAAATTATCAATTTTGACATCACCGTTACAGATAATAAGAATTATAAAGTTAAGGGTGAACAAGGCGAAATTAATGGAACAGTAGGTGATTTAATCGAGAAGGGAAATTTTGCAATTAGCGTTAGTAGCATTGATGCAATTCCAGGAACCAAATTTAAAGTTTCATATATTCCTCGGTTACGGGCAATTACAGATATTCAAAAGAATCTGTCAATCACGGATCAAGGGAAGGATACAGGGATCTTATTATTATCACTAACCGGTGATGACCCTGAGTTGACGAAAAATATACTTGACAGCATAAGTAATAATTATTTGGCCCAAAATATCGCAAGGCAAGCAGCACAAGATGAAAAAAGCTTGGATTTTTTAAATAAGCAGTTGCCAAAAGTTCGCGGAGATCTTGACTTAGCTGAAGATAAATTAAATGATTATAGACGCTTAAATGATTCCGTAGATTTATCTCTAGAGGCTAAATCTGTTTTGGATCAAATAGTAAACGTTGATAATCAGTTAAATGAATTAACATTTAGAGAATCAGAGATTTCTCAACTTTATACAAAAGAGCACCCTACTTATAAGGCATTGTTAGAAAAAAGAAAAACATTACAAGAGGAGAAAAGTAAATTAAATAAACGGGTGTCGAGTATGCCTGAAACACAGCAAGAGATTTTAAGGTTAAGCCGAGACGTTGAGTCTGGTCGCGCTGTATATATGCAATTGCTTAATCGTCAGCAAGAGTTAAGTATTGCAAAATCGAGTGCAATAGGTAACGTCCGGATCATAGATGAGGCAGTAACAAACCCTAAACCAGTTAAACCTAAAAAGGTTCTTATTGTTCTTGTGGGGATTGTAATTGGTGCTGTATTATCGATTGGGATTATTCTTCTCCGTATATCACTGAGACGAGGAGTGGATTCGCCTGAATTGCTTGAAATGATCGGTACATCTGTGTACGCAAGTATTCCGGTCTCTGAAGCAATGACTAAGTATAATAATTTAAAAAATAAGTCACATAAGGATGATAGAAATATATTACTAGCTATTGATAATCCTGCAGATCTGGCGATAGAGTCAATCCGAGGGTTAAGGACTAGTTTACATTTCGCAATGATGGAAGCACGAAATAATATCTTAATGATATCTGGTGCAAGCCCAAATGCCGGTAAAACTTTTGTCAGTTCAAACTTAGCAGCTATCGTTGCTCAAACTGGGAAACGAGTTTTATTCATTGATACGGATATGAGAAAAGGTTATACACATAAACTTTTCAAAGCATCTAATGCAAATGGTCTATCCGAATTTTTAGCAGGCAAAAGCGAAATTTCAAAATGCGTTCAAACATTTGAGTCTGCGAATTTTGACTTTATAACAAGAGGAGTTGTACCACCTAACCCAGCCGAGTTATTGATGCATAAAAGATTTGATGAATTATTACAATGGGCGAGTAAAAATTATGATATTGTGATTTTAGATACGCCTCCAATTTTGGCTGTTACTGATGCAGCAATAATTGGTAATTATGCTGGTACAACATTATTAGTGTGTCGCTTCGAAATGAACACAGTCAAAGAAATCGAAGTTAGTATTCAACGATTCGAACAAAGTGGTGTATCTGTTAAAGGATGTATTCTAAATGGAGTGATTAAAAAAGCAAGCAGTTATTATGGTTATGGCTATAATTATTATGGTTATTCTTATGATGATAAGAAGTAACAATATAATAAAAGGATGATTGGGAAATGAAATATTTTATAGCCATACCGACATTTAATGGTGGAACACTGTGGAAAAATGTAGCGAAAGCAATAAGGGAATATGCGCCACAAGATACATTAGTCCAGGTCATTGATTCTGGTAGTACAGATAAAACGGTTGATTATGCCAAAGAATATGGGTTTGAGTTAGTAAGCATTAATTCAAAAGATTTCAATCATGGCGCAACAAGAAATCTTGCGGTAGACCTACATAAAGATGAATTTGATATCGTAATTTTTTTGACGCAGGATGCTCTACCTACGCCGTTTTTTGTAGAAAAATTAATTAAAGCATTCGATGATCCTATGGTAAGTTGTGCTTATGGCAGGCAATTACCACATTCAGATGCTAATCCGATCGCGAAACATGCCCGTTTGTTTAATTACAGTAGTAATAGTTATACATCTTCAATGCGAGATGTCCCGTTAATGGGCTTAAAAACAGTTTTTATATCAAACTCTTTCGCGGCATATAGAATTTCAAGCTTTGAAAAAATAGGTGGGTTTCCATCTAATACAATTCTTAGTGAGGATATGTATTTCGCCGCGAAAAGCGTAATGGGCGACTATAAAATTGCATATATTGCAGACGCTATGGTAAAGCATTCACATAACTACTCATTGATAGAAGAGTTCAAAAGATATTTTGATATTGGTGTGTTCCATGCTGACCAGCAATGGATAAGAAATAATTTTGGTGGAGCAGGTGGAGAGGGAAAACGTTTTTTAATATCTGAATTGTTATACTTAATCAAATCAAATCCGCTGTATATATTTAGGGCCTGCACGCTAAATGCATTGAAAATTACAGGATATAAATTAGGGCAAAGCTATAATAAATTGCCGCTAAGGATAGTGAAAAAGTTATCTATGCATAAGCGATATTGGAAATGAAAAGATAATATAAATTTTGTGCGAATGAAATTCCATCGAGTCTAAAAATTATGATACTTTCACACAATCGGCCACATTCTAAAACAAATGCTTCACTGATTTCAATGTTTCAACGAATATCAGATGTCGTTGTTATTTTTGGAGTGCAGTTTACAGTGAATTATTTAAATGGGCTGCATTATGGTTATAAGCAAGTAATTATTTTTTTTGCTGTTTTTTGTTTATTCCAAATGATAGGGGGGATAACAGATTTTTATCGTTCATGGAGGGGTGTCAAATTATCAACTGAATTGCTATTAATTTTAAAAAACTGGACCTTATCGGTAATTTTTGTACTAGGTGCGACATCATATATTAAGCAGCTTTATTTACCATTAATGTTACTAGTTGAATGGTATTTAATGTGTTGTGTGTGCCTGATTTTTTCAAGGACATTAGTTCGTTTTAGCGCCGGATTTTTTAGGAAATTAGGTTATAATACACGAAACGTTGCTATAGCCGGTTCATTGCCCGTTGGAGTTACTCTGGCTAAGAGTTTCATTGAAGAACCATGGTTAGGTTTTAATGTCATTGGTATTTATGATGAGCAACCTTTTGATGATCTAATTAATACAGAAATAAAATATGCTGGGGATTTTAGTTCTTTAATTAAAGATGCAAAGGATGGTCGAATTGATAGAATATATATAGCTATGAATATGAATGATGAACTTAAGATGAAGGAGCTCATTAAGGCACTTACAGATACAACCTGTTCAGTTATACTCATACCAGATGTTTTTACCTTTAATATTTTACAATCCAGAACCGAGGAAGTAAATGGCATTCCCGTTGTTCCAATATTTGAAACGCCTTTAAATGGCATTAATATGGTATTGAAAAGATTGGAAGATATAATTCTTTCACTGGTTATTTTAACATTAATATCACCTATTTTGCTTATTATATCTCTTTGTGTGAAGTTAACCTCACATGGGCCCGTTATTTTCAAGCAAACTCGTTATGGAATGGATGGGAAACCAATAAAAGTTTGGAAATTTAGGACTATGGTTGTTATGGAAAATGATAATGTTACTCAGGCTACTAAAAATGATGTACGTGTTACGAAAGTGGGTAGATTCTTGAGGAGAACATCATTAGATGAGTTACCACAATTTTTTAATGTATTATTTGGTGGAATGTCTATAGTTGGTCCACGTCCACATGCGGTAATTCATAACGAGCAATACAGAAGTCTAATAGAGGGGTATATGTTACGACACAAAGTAAAACCAGGCATCACTGGATGGGCTCAAATCAATGGTTGGCGAGGTGAAACTGATACCCTCGAAAAAATGGAAAAACGAGTGGAATATGATTTGGAATATATACGAGAGTGGAGTATTTGGCTTGATATTAGAATTATATTCCTAACAATATTTAAAGGGTTTATCGGAAAAACGGCATATTAAGATAATAAAACAACACAAAATTAATCGAAAGGTAAATATATGCGGTTTTCAAATGAGGATGTTAGAAGATATGAGTATATATCTTTGGCATTATTGTTAATATATATAATTTGTTTAATGTATAGTCCGCACTTAGGCTTTTTTATTGGTTGTTTACTATTATTAACACCGCTTGGGAACTATGGTTTAATTAGAAAGAGTATAGTCCTTATACAAATATTCTTGATAATAATAACTGTATCCTCTAGACAAATAGGTATAAACATTTTTAGTGATGATTTGCTTAATACGTATATGCCTATAGTTCATCAAATTGAGCAAGGACAACCTTTTTACGATACATCCTTCAAGTTTGAACTTTTTTTTCCATTAATTATCAAAACATTTTTACCTCTGTATGGCAACTTTGATGCAAGAAATGTATTAACACTTATAGTGGCAATTACCATGTCGCTATATTTTATCTGGTATGTGTTATTTGTTGAGAAATTTACGGAACGAAAAAATAGAGGGGCTATTGCAGCATTATGCATGCTTATGATTCAAATAGGGCCACTTAGTCAGTTTTTAAGGCAAGAGTTAGCTACACCTATATTGCTCTTATCGTTATCTTACTGGTTATGTGGGAGACGGTATTTATCAATGGTGTTGTTTTTGATTTCTTTTTTTATACATACAACATCTTTGATCATCTTTTTGATATTTCTTTTATCTATTAGTAAATACAAAAAAATTAGACATGGCATTGTTTTGTTTTCTTTTATATTTTCCATGATGTTGTATGCAGCTCCTAATATACTAGTAACTTTTTTTAATATCATTGGCGCAAGTTTTTTCAGTGCGAAGATAAATTATTATGTTGGGAATAGCATACTTTCCTTACCTGCTGCGCTATCTGCAGGTAAGTTTATCGTTATATTTTTAAGTACTTACTTATTCAAAGGAGAAAAAGGTGATAATCACTTCATGCAAGGTATTTCACAATTTTCTTTCTTTATCATGATGTGCTGCGTACCTTTAATTATTTTTAAAAGCGCTACAAGAATAGGCTTAATTGTAACCAGTTTCTTGAGCCCTCTGGTACTTATTTACAATCTTAAGGGAAAAGAGTTTTGGATTGGTGCCTTCATAATAATTATCAGTTTGTTGTCCTTACTTTTCCCGGGGCGGCTCAATGGCAGTGTGCAAGAAGGGTTTGAGCTATGGAGTAACTTTGATTGGATTGGTACATCGCCTTTTTATTATATTAATTAAGTAATTTTATATCGGATAAGGTCTGAGCATGAAAATTAGTTTTTTAACGCGTGTAGATTGTTTTGATAAATACGGTGGCGATACATACCAGATTGAACAATATAAAAAACATTTAGAATCCTACGGTGAGACCGTAACTATTAATTGCAATCTAAATTTTCCGAAAGATAGTGATTTTTATATTTTAGTCAATCTTGATCGCCCTATAGAATTGAATATATACTATGCGATGCTCAAGAAATTTCATCTTGAAGAAAAGGCAATATTACTACCCATACATCATAGTTTAGACGCGATTAATAAATTCGAATTACATAGCCGGTCTGGCTGGCTTGGCTTTGTATCAAATATTATTACAAAGTACAACACAAGAGAGAAAATAAAAAACATATATAGGGCCATTAATTATCCGATATTACGAAAAGCAGCTTTTTTACATTTATTTGTAGATTATGACAGTAAGTTAAAAGAAATATTAAAGCAAGTGAATTATTGCATAGTACTATCATTTACCGAAATTGAGAATATTAAAAAGGATTACGGTGTAGATATTTCAGAGAAAGCGGTGTTAGTCAGGAATGGTGTTGATTTAATCCCTGAGTTATCAGATAACATTGATAATCGAGATATTGATGTTCTGGTTTGTGGGAGAATCGAAGAAAGAAAAAACTCATTAGCGATTTTAAGAGAATTAGGTCAAACAAATCTAACGGTAGTCTTTGTAGGGGGCGAAAATCTCAACAATAAAAAATATGTTACAAGGTTTAAGAATGAAATATCAAAGTATAGTAATATAACTTTTATTGGAAAGAAAAAACCTGAAGATTTAATTTCACTCTATAGACATTCTCGCTTTCATGTATCGGCAAGTTGGTTCGAAGTAGCTTCTTTAGTAGATTTAGAAGCATATGCTTATGGTTGCCAAGTTATCTCATCCACTGAAGGGAGTACTCATGAATATCTTAAAGATAATGCAAGATATATTTCTCCTCATAACATTAAGAGCCTAACTGATCTATTAACTGCACCTTATTCTGATAAAAATCCTTCCGAACAATATCAATATATCAATCAAAATTATACATGGAAGATAGCTTCAAAAAAATTGCATGGTTTTTTATTGGAGGTGGTAAATGTTAAATGAACCTTTGGTCAGTGTTTATATGCCTACACATAATAGATCTGAATTGCTTGAGAGGGCAATTAAATCTGTTATAACTCAAAATTATTCTAACATTGAGCTAATTATTTGTGATGATGGTTCCACTGACAATACATATGAAGTGGTTAATAATTTTATAGAACAAGGATATAAAATTATATATCTGCGTAATGCTTCGCCTAGAGGGGCTTGTTTTTCTAGGAACCGCTGTATAGAAGCATCAACTGGTCAGTTTGTTACTGGGCTTGATGATGACGATTTTTTTACACAGAACAGGATCTCTGATTTTGTTACTTATTTAATTAAATATGACTACGAGTTCATGTGTACAACATATTTGATTAAAAATAACGCGCAACTGAAAAAATCACGTAATACTAGTGGGTGGTTAGATTTTAAAACCATAAGAAAAAGAAATAGCATAGACAGCCAAGTTTTCATTAAGAAAGAATTTATTATTGAGGCAGGCGGATTTGATGAATCTATGCCAGCTTGGCAGGATTATGATTTATGGTTCCGTTTACTCAAGAAAGGGTTGAAATGTTATAAGATTAATAATTATTCTTATATAAAGGATATTTCACATGATAAACAAAGAATTACTACAAGTTCAAAAGCATATGACGGATATAAAAAGTTCTTAATCAAACATGATAGTGATTTATCCAATGGTGATAAAAAATCGCTATATTACTGTGATTTAATTAACAGAGGTGAAGTTATTAATATTTCATCTCTATTCAAAGTATACTCACCAACCGGTTTAAAAGCTGTGCTCAAAGGTTTTATAAATACGATTGCTAAGGTATTTAAATGAAAACGATAGTTTTGGTTGTTTTATATGGGCGCGAAAATACTGAAACTAGCACTACACAGAGTTTATTGAACTTACCTACTAATTATAAAAACTATACTTTACTGTTGTTTAACAACGGACCATCTTTTATAAACACGGAAGGCGATATACATTTTCTCAATTTACAAAGAAGATTTGGTTCTGTTTTCCTGTATAATGATATTTCAAACAGATCATTAAGTGATATATATAACAGTATGTTTGAATCTTTCACTGCTGATAGATATATTATTTTTGATGATGACTCATTTTTTTCAGAGGATTATTTTAATACCTCTTTAAATCAAGATATAGATATTCATTTACCACTTATTTCATCTAATACTGATCAGCGTATATATTATCCTCGGAAGGACGGACATATTGTAAAAAATATGGAAGAGTATATTGAATGGAATGGCAAATGTAAAATATATTCTATAGGTTCTGGGATGATTATTTATTCGAGTTTAATTTCTAAATTCAAGGAGTTGTCGCAACATCTATTTGATCCACATTTCGCATTATATGGTGTTGACTTTTCATTATTTAGACAAATAGAAAAAAATATATCTTCAAGTTATTACGTGAAATTTTTTATCAACGGCACTATACATCATTCAATGACCGGGTTGGATAAAAAGATTCCCAAATGGCGACATGAAGAACGAATGTATGATTATATCTTGTCTATTAAATATTATTCCAGAAATAAACATGTAGGCAGGTTTAAATTTCTATTATTTTTACTAAGAAAAATATTGACACGCGATTTCTTTAATTTAATAAAGTATACAAAACTATTTATTAATGGTTGGCATTACCGTAGCGACGGTACGCTCGATTTATTTAATGGTAAAAATGGAAAATAACATGTTGGATTTTTCGAAAAGAATAGTTGACAAGAAAACCCTCAGGTATTTTCTTGAATGCGATCGCTTAGCATTAAAAAAAAGCTATAACAAGCCTAAGTTATTTCGAGATTCTATCTGGAGATTCCAAATTCTGTTAAGAAAAACAGAATATTGGTCTAATAAACATTTTTTTCTAGCTCGACTGATTTATTTGGCTCACCTGTTTTTATATAAAAGACAATGTGTACGGTACAGCGTCGAAATCCCGTTGAATTGCATTGGTGAAGGATTGGTCATTTGGCATTTAAATGGCATTATCATAAACCCTGAATGCAAAATTGGAAGCAATTGTTCTATTTCCGCCGGCGTAGTAATAGGTCATGCTAAAGGTAAAGTGCCATATATTGGTAATAATGTGCATATTATGCTCGGAACTAAAATTTTAGGAGCAAATGTCTGTAATAACGTGACTATTGGGGCAGCAAGCCTCGTAATTAAAGATATTACAGAACCTTATACAGTATGGGCTGGGCACCCTGCTAAAATTTTATCAACGAATAATGATAGTGATCATATCAAGCAAGGTTTGCTGATTGAAAAAATTAAAGAAAGATTTTTATAAGGGATTTCGGTATGCAAAACATACATAAATTTGAACCACAGAGTGTAAAACTTCCTATTAATTCAGATATAAAAAGAACGGCTAAGCGACCTTATCATCTTAAACAATATGACTATGATGAAAAATATGATTGGGATACATTGAGCTATGATGTTTTTTACTCAGAGGGCTATATTTACTTGTCCGGGCCTCCATCCTACGGTTTAGAGTCGCTATTTACAAAAAGTTGTTTCAACATTGACGGAATTAATTTAACGTCTAAGATAGAAGTTATCCATATGGACAGAGCGCAACGGGTAAGAATTCCGGTTGAACACAAACCAGAAATAATTATTTGGGAAAATGAAGTATTTAGCATGGAAATAGATGTGAGCAATGATTTTAATCATCTGTTCAAGGATAAAAATGTTATTTTTACGTTATCAAAAAATAATGATTTAAATTGGATTAAAGATTGGATTGTATTTTACAGAGACAAGTATAATATAAATGGTGTGCTCATTTATGACAATTCATCTACAGTATATACATTAGATGAATTGGCGTCATTTTTATCCAATGAGAATCTTGGTGTCGAGATTGTATTAGTTAACTGGCCCTTTAAGTATGGCCCACAAGGAAGCGTAAAAGATAATTTGCCCTGGGATTCAGATTTTTGTCAACATGGAGCAATGGAAAACGCCAAAGTTAAATATTTAAAGCATGCAAATATTGTTTTTAATGTTGACATTGATGAACTGGTTTTTATTAAAAATAATGCTACTTTTTTCTCGAAGCTCAATAAATTCGGTATTGTTCATATTCCTGGAATATGGGTGTCATCTACACCAATTAACAACGATGGTATTATCCAGAAAAAATTCAAAGATTATATTTATATAAATAAAAAAGAAATATTTTCACCTTACAAGTGGGCCGTCTCCCCAAGGAATATAAAGTTTGAATGTCAGTGGACTACTCATCGAGTTATTTCTTTAGGAACATCTATACGGAGGTTTTTATTAAATACATCATATAAAGATCATTATTATCATTATAAAGCTATTAATACAAGTTGGAAATATGACCGTTTGAACTATGAAAATATGCAAGGTGATCTTTGTAAATCTCTTGATTTAGTTAAATATGCCAACATTAAATCCACAACAAGCCTATCGGAAAGAATAGAATTTGTTCATATTAAAAGTAAAATTTCATTAAGATGTTTTCTAAAAAATATGAATGAGGTGGTTAAATATTTCAAGTTTATTATAAAGAAAAAGTAACTGATTAATCATATTATACAGAAATTATATTTTGTCATAAGCATGAATAAAAGTTTTCGATTTATCTTTGTATGATTTTTCAATTGGCAATATGTGATTTAAATCATCAATTTTAATTGCATATAATAAGCGTATTAATTTAATCGGTAATCTTTTTTTTATTAATTTAATCTAGGTGTTTATGAATAGAAGAGATTTTTTAAATAAAGTAACTTTACCTTCAGCAATATTTTTTTCAACTTTTTCTGATAGTAGTGTTTCTAAGATGAATTCTCCTCTGTTCGCGTCAGATAACAAATTCCTTACTGTCGCCTCCTATGATGAGTTATCGAATACTTCGGGTGAATTTTATGGACAGGTAATATATTTAACATCCTATTATACGAACGTTCCTGGTGGCGGTGGTTTTTATTCATGGAAGGAGGGGGTTGAAAGCGATGATCTAGGCCATGTTTGTGTTCCAAAACTTGGTAATGGATATTGGGAATCTTTGGATGATAAAGTTGATTTACACTCATACGGCATATTAGCTGTCAATATTGATGCAGCTGACAAGACCCATGATATGTCTAATAGACTACAAAATGCATTCAATCGTGCTAAATCTAAAAATTATTCAGTTCATACTAGTTTGGCTGCAGAAAACCATTATAGCAAACATGGTTTTTTTATTACTAAAGGCATAAATATTTCAGGAGTTAAATCAATCTATGGATGTTTAAGTTTGTTTCTCTTGTCCTCGGAGTTTAAAGGTCTTTCTACCCCAGGCATACCTTCCACTAAATGGGCATTAATTAATATTAATGCTAAATTTGATAGCTCTGGGATGATTTATGGGTCAGCTCAAGGTAACCAAATAATATCAAGCATAGTTATTCGAGATTTGACTCCTAGATCTACTTCACTAAGTGGCCAATTACATGTTTTTTCTGGAGTAAATGTCTTTGGTTCTCTGTGTTCTGTCGGGTTTGATGGATATGGTGTATGTTTAGATTCATGCTACGATTCCTTTATTTCTGATATAAGAGCTATCTCCTGTGGTAATAGTGACTATTTTGCAATTAGTTGCGGTAATTATCCAAGCGCTCATACCTCAAGGCCCGATGGATTTAATAGTGTAACAATTGCCGGGGTTATGGCTCATGACTGCTATGATAGAAGTATTCATATTACTGGAGCAGGTAAAAATAGGATTGAGCGTATTCACGAGGAGCAAACAATTGTTACTTCAACAACACCTTGGAAAAAAAGTGCAACTGTGATTACTAATAATTGGGGTTACAGTAACACAATTATTGGAGGCGACTTTTCCAGCTTTGGTACTGTTTCTATTTACCCTCGTAATAATTGTTCTAAGCATCACGTTTGTACAATTGTTAGTAATAGAGTAGCTATTGATACACTCGATACGAGTGGCAACGTATCAATTCATAGTTCCTACACTGAGTATCCAAGAGCTCTAGCGATTAATTCATTGTCTGTAAAATATAATTTATGGATATCAGAATATGTTATTGCATCATTATCAACAGTTGAGATAACTGAGGGGAATTTTGATTCCAATGCATTAAGAGTAACTTCAGGCTCTATTTTTATGTATGGAGATAAATGCCATTTTTATGCCAAAAATGGTACTTTTGACTACCTTTCTGTAAACGGCGATGTTCATTTTGATGAATGCAATATTGTCGGGTGCAATGTAAAGGGCACAGTTTTACTTTCTAATAATAATTATATTGGGAATGTAACCTGCGATAAAATTGCTATTAAAGGAAGCCGAAACTATATTCAACGTGGTGTTTTTAAGAATGATGTTTTGATCGCAGGTATAGATGAGAATCATTTTTCTGATTGTAAATTTCTTGGGAATATTGTGTTATGTAATGGTGTCTCCTTATCCAAATGTTTTGTTAATGGCCTTTTAACACTAAAATCGATAAAAGGAAACAGCAGTTCAATAATGCTTAAAGAGCTTCATGTAAAAGGTGATTTAATAGTGGATTCCACAAATCCTATTAAGCTCGCTTCTTCTGTGGTTGATGGGAATATCATAATTAATGATGTTAAACTTAACTTGATTCTTGATGATTTAATGTGTGGTGATATATTTAATAGTGCCGCTGATGGATCTTGGGTATATTCTAAAGTTATTGTTTCCGGTAGTTCAAACCATGCAAATACCATAGCTAACACTAATATTCCCCGTGGCCGAGTATCAACAACTGATCCCTATACAGGTAATACTTATACTTATACTGGTGATGGATGGGTTAAGGTTTTTTAATTTTATTTTTACTAAATTAAATATTCTTTGATCCAGTCGCTATTTTTACCGCGTCTTCTTATTAGGTGATTAATTTATTTAGTCCTTTAAGGTACTAACTTTATGAACGTTGTTTCTAATGCTAAATGGAATGCTTTTTCACAATTTTTTAAGATTGGTATCCAAGTTGCTAATCTTGTTTATCTTGCCAAAATTATACCTCCTTCTGAGTATGGTATAATGGCAATGGCCGTTGTTGTTACAAATTTAGGTGTTTTACTTAGAGATCTGGGAACTTCCGCTGCCATTATTCAACGGCGAAATTTAACTGAAGGTGTAAAAAATACTGTTTTTTGGCTTAACGTCATTTTAGGTTGCTCTCTCGCTATTTTAATAGTTTTATCGTCGCCCCTGATAGCAGCAATTTATAATCAACATGAGTTGATTTATGTCTTAATGCTATTAAGTATTAGTTTTCCTCTTTCAAGTAGTGCAGCTACCCATCTAGCTTTACTCGAAAGGGAATCCAAGTTCAAGACAATATCAAAAATTGAGATCACATCTTCGTTGGTTTCTGTGCTGGTTGCCATCATCATGGCCAATTTAGGTTATGGTGTTTATAGCCTTGTAATGCAAGCTATTGTATTAAGCTTAATGTCGGCCTTACAATTTTGGATTGTTTCTAGTTGGCGACCTTCATTTAAATTGTTTATTAATAAACATGATTTAAAGGAAATTTTTGGTTTTAGTGCCAATCTTTCTTTATTTAATTTAATTAATTATTTCTCACGTAATGCTGATGGTTTTATTATTGGCAAGTTTATGTCTGCCACTATACTTGGTAGTTATAATCTTGCTTATAGAATAATGCTTTTCCCATTACAAAGTCTAACATTTGTCGCATCTCGTTCTTTATACCCCGTATTAAGCCATTACCAAGATGACATATCTAAGGTAAGAAATACATATCTAAATTGTGTTTTTGTTATTCTTATGATAACGGCACCTTTGATGAGCGGGCTTGCTATATATAGTAAACCTTTTGTATTTTTGATTTTTGGGCCGCAATGGCATATTACTTCTGATGTGCTTCAGTGGTTAGCGCCTACTGCAATAATTCAATCTATTCTTAGTACGACTGGTTCTGTCTTCATGGCTAAAGGGCGGACTGACACTTTAATGCGTTTAGGTATCATAGGTACATTTTTGCAAGTGAGTGCTTTTTTAATCGGTGTGAACTTTTCTATTACAACATTCGCATTTTGCTATTTAATAGCCAATATTTTAAATTTCTTTCCAGTAATGGTTTGTCTTTTAAAACTTATCTCAGTAGATTTTTATTTTTTCTTTAAAAAAATATTTTCCATAATAATATCAACATTTATAATGATTTCTGTATTGAAGACTATCGATCTATTAGTATTTCCAATTGATGATATTAAAAATCTTTTCACACTTGTTGTTTTTTCTTTAGTAGGTGTTGTTGTGTATTTTTTTGCGATATTTACTTTGTCTACTCAGTTTCGAAAGAATATCATCCTTTTTTATTGCAACAAAATTGGTAATAAAACAATATAATTGTTTTTGTTATTAATTTTTATTTTATTACTTGCTTCCAGTTAAATCATCTTTAAGTTAAAATTCTATAGAAATTGACTGCGAACGTGTCGCAGCTACCACACCAGACAGGAGTATGTAATGTCCAAGCAACAGATCGGAGTTGTCGGTATGGCCGTGATGGGGCGTAACCTTGCGCTGAACATCGAAAGCCGTGGTTATACCGTCTCCGT
Organism: Klebsiella sp. GG_Kp146; assembly: GCF_040061975.1. NCBI lineage: Bacteria > Pseudomonadati > Pseudomonadota > Gammaproteobacteria > Enterobacterales > Enterobacteriaceae > Klebsiella > Klebsiella sp. GG_Kp146. The sequence continues at coordinate 453,638 of NZ_JBEAHA010000001.1, read as the reverse complement.
TTTCAACCGCTCCCGTGAAAAGACCGAAGAAGTGATTGCCGAAAACCCAGGCAAGAAACTGGTCCCTTACTACACAGTACAAGAGTTTGTTGAATCCCTCGAAACACCACGTCGTATCCTGTTGATGGTGAAGGCCGGGGCTGGCACCGACAGCGCCATCGATTCCCTTAAGCCTTACCTTGATAAAGGCGACATCATCATTGATGGCGGCAACACCTTCTTCCAGGACACCATCCGTCGTAATCGTGAGCTGTCTGCCGAAGGTTTTAACTTTATCGGTACAGGTGTTTCCGGTGGTGAAGAGGGGGCTCTGAAAGGTCCATCCATCATGCCTGGTGGCCAGAAAGAAGCTTATGAGCTTGTTGCTCCGATTCTGAAGCAGATTGCTGCGGTTGCTGAAGACGGTGAGCCATGCGTGACCTATATCGGTGCTGACGGTGCTGGCCATTATGTGAAGATGGTTCATAACGGCATCGAGTATGGCGACATGCAGTTGATTGCTGAAGCTTATGCGCTGTTGAAAGGCGGTCTGGCACTTTCCAACGAAGAGCTGGCGCAAACCTTCACCGAATGGAACGAAGGTGAACTAAGCAGCTACCTGATCGACATTACCAAAGATATCTTCACCAAGAAGGATGAAGAGGGTAATTACCTAGTCGATGTCATTCTTGATGAAGCAGCAAACAAAGGTACCGGTAAATGGACCAGCCAGAGCTCACTGGATCTCGGCGAACCACTGTCCCTTATCACCGAGTCCGTTTTTGCTCGTTATATCTCTTCTCTGAAAGACCAGCGTGTAGCCGCTTCGAAAGTGCTGAGTGGTCCGCAGGCTCAGCCGGCCGGTGATAAAGCAGAATTTATCGAAAAAGTGCGTCGCGCTTTATACCTCGGTAAAATCGTTTCCTATGCTCAAGGCTTCTCTCAGCTGCGAGCTGCTTCTGATGAATACAACTGGGATCTGAACTACGGAGAGATCGCTAAGATTTTCCGCGCGGGCTGCATCATTCGTGCACAGTTCCTGCAGAAGATCACCGATGCGTATGCGCAAAACGCGGGCATTGCTAACCTCCTGCTGGCGCCATACTTCAAACAGATCGCTGATGACTATCAGCAGGCGCTGCGTGATGTCGTGGCTTATGCCGTGCAGAATGGTATTCCGGTACCGACGTTCTCTGCAGCAATTGCCTACTACGACAGCTACCGTTCCGCAGTTCTGCCAGCTAACCTGATTCAGGCTCAGCGTGATTACTTTGGTGCGCACACCTATAAGCGTACTGATAAGGAAGGCGTTTTCCATACTGAGTGGTTAGATTAATATTTATCTTATTAGACCTCCTGAAATTTATTGGAGGTCTAATGTCAAAGTACATATATAATCAAGTTTTATTCTGACAAATAGCGGAAATTTAAGAGTTTCGCTATTTGTTTTTAAAGTGTTCCTTCGATATTATCCCCATAAAATTACATCTCAAACATTTTAATATGAAGATGTATGCAATTATTTTCTTTTTGCATGAGTAATCAAAGGTAAATAAAATATGAAGATTCTTGTCACCGGTGGCGCAGGCTTTATCGGCTCTGCCGTGGTTCGTCATATCATTGAAAATACCCAGGACGAAGTCCGTGTGATGGACTGCCTGACCTACGCCGGCAACCTCGAATCCCTGGCGCCGGTGGCCGGGAACGAACGCTATTCGTTTTCCCAGACTGATATCACGGACGCCGCTGCCGTGGCAGCCCAGTTCAGCGAGTTCCGCCCGGATATCGTGATGCACCTGGCGGCTGAAAGCCATGTGGACCGTTCCATTGATGGCCCGGCTGCTTTTATCCAGACCAACGTTATCGGCACCTTCACTCTGCTGGAGGCGGCCCGTCACTACTGGTCCGGGCTTGGAGAAGCGCAGAAAAAAGGTTTCCGCTTCCACCACATCTCTACCGATGAAGTGTACGGAGACCTGCACGGCACCGATGATCTGTTCACTGAAGAAACCCCGTACGCGCCGAGCAGCCCGTACTCCGCCTCCAAAGCGGGCAGCGACCATTTGGTTCGCGCCTGGAACCGCACCTACGGCCTGCCGGTGGTGGTGACCAACTGCTCCAACAACTATGGTCCGTATCACTTCCCGGAGAAACTGATCCCACTGACTATCCTTAATGCCCTGGCGGGTAAACCCCTGCCGGTATATGGCAACGGGGAGCAGATCCGTGACTGGCTGTATGTTGAGGACCATGCCCGTGCGCTGTACAAAGTGGCGACCGAAGGTAAAAGCGGCGAGACCTACAATATCGGCGGTCATAACGAGCGTAAAAATATCGATGTGGTACGTACCATCTGCGCCATTCTCGACAAGGTGGTGGCGCAGAAGCCCGCTAACATCACTCATTTCGCAGACCTGATCACTTTTGTCACCGACCGTCCGGGACACGATCTGCGCTACGCCATTGATGCCGCAAAAATTCAGCGCGATCTGGGCTGGGTACCGCAGGAGACGTTCGAGAGCGGGATTGAGAAAACCGTGCACTGGTACCTGAACAACCAGACCTGGTGGCAGCGCGTGCTGGACGGCTCCTATGCCGGCGAGCGTCTGGGCCTCAATAACTGATATCTGACTGATTAAGGAATAGATTTATGAAAGGTATTGTTCTGGCCGGCGGCTCCGGCACGCGTTTATATCCCATCACCCAGGGCGTCTCCAAGCAGCTGCTGCCTATCTACGACAAGCCGATGATTTTCTACCCGGTGTCTGTCCTGATGCTGGCGGGCATTCGCGATATTCTTATCATCTCCACGCCGGACGATATGCCTTCCTTCCAGCGCCTGCTGGGTGACGGGTCGCAGTTCGGGGTGAACTTCAGCTACGCCGTCCAGCCGTCGCCGGACGGCCTGGCGCAGGCCTTTATCATTGGCGAGAAGTTTATTGGCAACGATGCCTGCGCCCTGGTGCTGGGAGATAATATCTACTTTGGCCAGAGCTTCGGTAAAAAGCTGGAAGCGGCGGCGGCGAAGACCTCCGGTGCCACGGTATTTGGTTATCAGGTGCTGGATCCGGAGCGCTTCGGGGTGGTGGAGTTCGATGAGAACTTTAAGGCGCTGTCCATCGAGGAGAAACCGCTGAAGCCGAAATCCGACTGGGCGGTGACCGGGCTCTACTTCTACGACAACAACGTGGTGGAGATGGCGAAGGACGTGAAGCCTTCCGAGCGCGGGGAGCTCGAGATTACTACCCTGAACCAGATGTATCTTGAGCAAGGCGACCTGCATGTGGAACTGCTGGGGCGCGGTTTTGCCTGGCTGGACACGGGCACCCACGACAGCCTGATGGACGCATCACAGTTTATTCACACCATTGAGAAGCGCCAGGGGATGAAGGTCGCCTGCCTGGAAGAGATTGGTTACCGCAATCAGTGGCTGTCGGCGGAAGGGGTGGCGGCTCAGGCCGAACGCCTGAAGAAAACCGAGTACGGTGCTTATCTGAAGCGCCTGCTGAACGAGCGTTAATGCCCTCTCCGTCAACGACAGGATACAGAGAATGAAGATTTTACTGATTGGCAAGAATGGCCAGGTGGGCTGGGAGCTGCAGCGTTCACTGTCCACCCTCGGCGACGTGGTCGCGGTGGACTATTTTGACAAAGAGCTGTGCGGCGACCTGACGAATCTGGAAGGCATCGCGCAGACCGTGCGTACCGTCCGCCCGGACGTGGTGGTGAATGCCGCCGCGCACACGGCAGTGGACAAGGCAGAAAGCGAGCGGGAGCTCTCCGACCTGCTGAACGACAAAGGGGTAGCGGTACTGGCGGAAGAGTCGGCGAAGCTGGGTGCCCTGATGGTGCATTATTCCACGGACTATGTGTTCGACGGCGCCGGCAGCCATTATCGCCGGGAAGATGAGGCAACCGGCCCGCTGAACGTCTACGGTGAAACCAAGCGCGCCGGTGAACTGGCGCTGGAGCAGGGTAACCCGCGTCACCTGATTTTCCGTACCAGCTGGGTGTATGCCACCCGCGGCGCCAACTTTGCTAAAACCATGCTCCGCCTGGCGGGTGAGAAAGAGACGCTCTCCATCATTGACGACCAGCACGGGGCGCCCACCGGCGCTGAGCTGCTGGCAGACTGCACGGCGACGGCAATCCGTGAAACGCTGCGCAATCCGGCACTGGCCGGCACCTATCATCTGGTGGCCAGCGGCGAGACCAGCTGGTGCGACTACGCCCGCTATGTTTTTGAGGTGGCGAGAGCCCATGGTGCCGAGCTGGCGGTTCAGGAAGTGAAGGGCATTCCGACGACGGCCTATCCGACGCCGGCGAAGCGTCCGCTCAACTCGCGCCTGTCGAATGAAAAATTCCAGCAGGCATTTGGGGTGACTCTCCCGGACTGGCGTCAGGGTGTGGCTCGCGTGGTAACGGAAGTTCTGGGCAAATAAACGGGTAGCAAAAGATGAACATTATTAAAACAGAGATTCCTGACGTGCTGATTTTTGAACCGCGCGTGTTTGGTGATGCGCGGGGCTTCTTCTTTGAGAGCTTCAGCAGCAAGGTGTTTAATGAGGCGGTGGGCCGCCAGGTGGATTTCGTCCAGGATAACCACTCCCAGTCCCAGAAAGGCGTATTGCGCGGGCTGCACTATCAGCTGGATCCGCACGCCCAGGGCAAACTGGTCCGCTGTGTGGAAGGCGAGGTATTTGACGTGGCGGTGGATATCCGTCGTTCATCGCCAACCTTTGGCAAATGGGTGGGAGCGGTGCTCAGCGCAGAGAATAAACGTCAGTTGTGGATCCCGGAAGGGTTCGCCCACGGTTTTATGGCGCTGAGCGAAACTGTGCAGTTTGTCTACAAGGCGACGAATTACTACGCGCCGCATTCAGAACGGAGCATCATCTGGAACGATCCGGAGATAGGGATTGACTGGCCGGCGCTGAGCGACTGCGCACTGTCGCTGTCGGAGAAAGATCTACAGGCACATACTCTGGCCACCGCAGAAGTATATAAATAATTAGGTTGTTTTTTCCTCAAATGGCGGGTTCCAGATGGAACTCGTCATGTTTATTCGTTAACAAGCCGGGTCAACCGGCTGACTTGACTAACCTTCTTTCTAAGCGTAAAACCGCCCACAGCATTATTTAATTTTGTGGCTATCCGCCATTATCCAGTTAACTGATTAAAGTGTAATCTCATGAAAATTACTATTTCCGGTACAGGTTATGTTGGTTTATCGAACGGTGTCCTGATTGCGCAAAACCACGAAGTGGTGGCCCTGGATATCGTACAGGCCAAAGTGGATATGCTTAACCAGAAGATCTCTCCGATTGTCGATAAAGAGATTCAGGAATATCTGGCAGAAAAGCCGTTAAATTTCCGTGCCACCACGGACAAGCACGACGCCTATCGTAATGCCGACTACGTGATCATTGCGACGCCGACTGACTACGATCCGAAAACCAACTACTTTAATACCTCAACGGTTGAAGCGGTTATTCGCGATGTCACCGAGATCAACCCGAATGCGGTGATGATCATTAAATCGACCATCCCGGTGGGTTTCACCCGCGACATCAAAGAACGTTTAGGGATTGATAATGTTATTTTCTCTCCTGAGTTCCTGCGTGAAGGTCGTGCGCTGTACGACAACCTGCACCCGTCGCGTATTGTCATCGGTGAGCGCTCTGCGCGTGCCGAACGTTTCGCAGACCTGCTGAAAGAAGGTGCGATCAAGCAGGATATCCCGACCCTGTTTACCGACTCCACTGAAGCGGAAGCGATCAAACTGTTCGCGAACACCTATCTGGCGCTGCGCGTTGCCTATTTCAACGAACTCGACAGCTATGCTGAAAGCCAGGGGCTGAACAGCAAGCAGATTATCGAAGGGGTATGCCTGGATCCGCGTATCGGCAACCACTATAACAACCCGTCCTTTGGCTACGGCGGCTACTGTCTGCCGAAAGATACCAAGCAGCTGCTGGCGAACTACGAATCGGTCCCGAACAACATTATCGCGGCTATCGTCGATGCCAACCGTACCCGTAAAGACTTTATTGCGGATTCTATTCTCGCCCGTAAGCCAAAAGTGGTGGGTGTGTATCGCCTGATCATGAAGAGCGGCTCAGATAACTTCCGTGCCTCTTCTATTCAGGGCATTATGAAGCGCATCAAGGCAAAAGGTATTCCGGTTATTATCTATGAACCGGTGATGCAGGAAGATGAGTTCTTTAACTCCCGCGTCGTGCGCGATCTGGATGCCTTCAAACAAGAGGCGGATGTGATCATTTCTAACCGTATGGCTGAAGAGCTGGCGGATGTCGCGGATAAGGTTTATACCCGCGATCTGTTTGGTAACGATTAATTCTGCCTGTCTGACACTGGCGGCTCCCCGCCGCCAGTATGCTTCTTTATCTCCCCGCTATATCCCTCACTGCGCGTATTTCTCGCACATTCAGATTAACCTCAATAAATTGTGATGGACATTACGATCCTGCTCAAAACCCGTTGCGGGTTGAAAACAGGTCCGATAAGTTAAACTTACCTTGTGAAGAGCTACCGTCACTGTGATGTAGATGCCGGAGATAAGCGCCGGGAGGTAAAACGAAGCCTGCAACGCAGGCTTTTGTTATTTATGCCCTGAGGAAATATGTGGAACAGGACGCGAGTAACGTTATTTTTTCTTGCCTTAAGGCCACGCCAAAACGCAGAATGAACGGTCATTCTGTCATATCATTTTTTTATCTCTTAATATTATCTTAATCTAAATGCAATATGGAGCGAGTCTTACCACTTGCGTTTATTAAACGTCAGTTTTGTTTTCTTTCTGTCTTTCAAATATGAAATTAAAAAGAAAACAGACACAGCAAGTAGTATGGCAGCGACCACTAAGAAAAATAGGTTTTCCATAATATCTACCACAGCTTTTTGTTGGTTGAATCATTAGCATGTTAAGCAACACGTCAGCCCGGAAGCGCTGAATTGCGATCTCTAACATATCCTGTTCTTAAGAAAATTCCTACAGAAAGTAATGTCTTTTATTTATCAGGAGAAAATGCTGGAGGAGCCATTAAAAATAGTATTGAAAAGAGTGATAGCAGGGGACCGGGCTTAAAGTTGTTGGCTTTTTCGCTGGCGGGCAGATGAAACTGGTTTCGGCACCGTCGTTAAAACCAGTAAAAATTATTCTTTAGCACAAAAAAGTATAGCCTGTGCCAGGCTCGGGTAAAGAAATGAATGATAAAGGAAGACAATACGGGATGCTTATCCGTTGCCGCAATCAGCGGATTGCGGCAGGGCAGAGACAGGTTAGATCTGATAGTAATCCTTATACCACTCCACGAAGTTCTTCACGCCTTCTTTCACTGATGTCTGTGGCTTAAAGCCCACCAGGTCATATAGCGGCTGGGTGTCTGCACTGGTGTCCAGCACATCGCCCGGCTGAATCGGCATCATATTCTTCTTCGCTTCCATCCCCAGGGCTTCTTCCAGGGCGGTGATATAATCCATCAGTTCCACCGGCGAGCTGTTGCCAATGTTATAGACCCGGTACGGCGCGGAGCTGGTGGCCGGGGAACCATTCTCAACGGTCCAGTCGGCATTGGCCTGCGGGATCACATCCTGAACGCGCACCACCGCCTCGACGATATCGTCGATATAGGTGAAATCGCGCTTCATTTTGCCGTAGTTGTAAACGTCGATACTTTTCCCTTCCAGCATCGCTTTCGTGAACTTGAACAGCGCCATATCCGGGCGGCCCCACGGACCATAGACCGTAAAGAAGCGCAGCCCGGTGGTAGGGATGCCGTACAGATGGGAATAGGTATGCGCCATCAGCTCATTGGCTTTCTTGGTGGCGGCGTACAGGGAGACTGGATGATCGACGGAATCCTCCGTGGAGAACGGCATTTTGCGATTAAGGCCGTAAACCGAGCTGGAGGAGGCGTATACCAGGTGTTTCACTTTGGTATGACGGCAGCCTTCCAGAATATTCAGGTACCCCATCAGGTTTGCGTCGGCGTAGGCATACGGGTTTTCCAGCGAATAGCGCACGCCGGCCTGGGCCGCAAGGTGGATCACGCGGTCAAACTGTTCTGCGGCGAACAGCGTCGCCATACCCTCACGGTCGGCAAGATCCAGCTGCTGGAAATGGAATGCCGGAGAGGACAGGCGATCCAGACGGGCCTGCTTCAGGCTGACGTCATAGTAGTCGTTCATGTTGTCGATCCCGACAACGTCATGCCCTTCATTCAGCAGGCGCTGCGCGATATGAAAGCCGATAAAACCTGCGGCACCAGTGACCAAAAACTTCATATTTTTCCTCCGGGGTGTGGATATCCCGTTCTACATAAGGGCCGATTTTACACTGGCTTGCGGCTGGGATCACTTGCTTTGCCGCGTCTTATCCGCCAGGCGTGAAGTGAAGGGCGCTTTTTTCTGGCAAAATCGTGGTGGCAAAGGCTGATAAATAACAATGTTTCTCATTTGACTGTTAGCTGTCGAATAATAACCTTGTGACCTGTCAGCGGTTTAGCGATTCATGGCGCAATCATAAAGGTCGCCAATCCCCCCGGTATGGCGTAATTTTGTTTAAAGTTATATTTTCGTCAGCGGATGATTTAGCAAATGGGCAAAATCTCTGTAGTGTTTTCTCTGATTTTTTGATTAATATCAATGGATTAGATTGGTTTTGTTTGTTTAGTGAATGTTTATAATGTGTATTATTTGAGTAATCCATTAATCAGTAGGCTTTTTTATTTTTATTCCCCGCGACCAGCGCTATAATCTGCGGACGATTTTCTTTGTGGAATGTGCAGTGTAGAGCATGAGTCGTTTATCCCTCCTGTCGGAACAAAGCGCCGTCGCCATGTGCATAGGGCCATCAAGCCTGGCCGCGCGTTGTCTCCCTGGCGGCGAAAGCGATGTCTCTTCTTATCTTTCCCCGCATCGTGGACGCTCCTTTCTGACGCTTGCTGACACCGGCAGGCCGCCCGTTTCCCTTTCGTCGGTGGCGGAAAGCGCACGCGTGATACCCTGCGTAAATGAGAAAGTCCTGATGGTTAACCCGGCGGCAAATGCGGAAAGTGTGGGGCATTTCGCGGCCAGGTGAGGACAGATGCACATTAAAAGCAGAGATATGTCCCAGGACATATCTCTGCTTTTAGGTTTTCAGGACACCCGTTCCGTCAGGCTGGCTTTTCAGGCCGCTGAGTGAACGTTCTGCCGACAGCCTGAAGCGAAAGAGGGTGGCGTTTAGCCTGAAGCACGGGAGCAGTACGCATTTTGGTTGCGACAGCCAATGGCGGTAGCGTGCCTGGAAAAGGCCATTCCACCCGACGGTCGATTGATTGATAGTAAAATAAAGCAATTATTTATTTAAGGATTTCATTATGTTACTTCCTGTAATTATGGCTGGTGGTACCGGCAGTCGTCTCTGGCCGATGTCTCGCGAGCTTTACCCGAAACAGTTCCTCCGGCTGTACGGGCAGAACTCCATGCTGCAGGAAACCATCACCCGACTCTCGGGCCTTGAAATCCATGAACCGATGGTCATCTGTAACGAAGAGCACCGCTTCCTGGTGGCCGAACAGCTGCGCCAGCTCAACAGGCTGTCCAACAACATTATTCTCGAGCCGGTCGGGCGCAACACCGCCCCGGCCATTGCTCTGGCGGCCCTTCAGGCCACCCGCCACGGTGACGACCCGCTGATGCTGGTCCTCGCCGCCGACCATATCATCAATAACCAGCCGGTCTTCCACGACGCCATCCGCGTCGCCGAGCAGTATGCCGATGAAGGCCATCTGGTCACCTTCGGTATCGTGCCGAACGCCCCGGAAACCGGCTACGGCTACATCCAGCGCGGCGTGGCCCTCACCGACAGCGCCCACACCCCGTACCAGGTGGCCCGCTTCGTGGAGAAGCCGGACCGCGAGCGCGCTGAGGCCTACCTCGCCTCCGGGGAGTACTACTGGAACAGCGGTATGTTTATGTTCCGCGCCAAAAAATACCTCTCCGAGCTGGCCAAATTCCGCCCGGATATCCTCGAAGCCTGCCAGGCCGCGGTGAACGCCGCCGACAACGGCAGCGACTTCATCAGCATTCCGCATGACATTTTCTGCGAGTGCCCGGACGAGTCCGTGGACTACGCGGTGATGGAGAAAACCGCCGACGCGGTGGTGGTCGGTCTCGATGCCGACTGGAGCGACGTCGGCTCCTGGTCCGCCCTGTGGGAGGTCAGCCCGAAAGATGAGCAGGGCAACGTCCTCAGCGGCGACGCGTGGGTGCACAACAGCGAAAACTGCTACATCAACAGCGACGAGAAGCTGGTGGCGGCCATCGGCGTGGAGAACCTGGTGATTGTCAGCACCAAGGACGCCGTGCTGGTGATGAACCGCGAGCGTTCCCAGGACGTGAAGAAGGCGGTCGAGTTCCTCAAGCAGAACCAGCGCAGCGAATACAAGCGCCACCGCGAGATTTACCGTCCCTGGGGCCGCTGCGACGTGGTGGTCCAGACCCCGCGCTTCAACGTTAACCGTATCACCGTGAAACCGGGCGGCGCCTTCTCGATGCAGATGCACCACCACCGCGCCGAGCACTGGGTCATTCTCGCCGGCACCGGCCAGGTGACGGTCAACGGCAAGCAGTTCCTGCTGACCGAGAACCAGTCCACCTTTATTCCGATTGGCGCCGAGCACAGCCTGGAAAACCCGGGCCGCATTCCGCTGGAAGTGCTGGAGATCCAGTCGGGGTCGTACCTCGGCGAGGACGACATTATTCGTATTAAAGACCAGTATGGTCGTTGCTAATTTTTTTCGGGACAAAACGCAGAATGACACAGTTAACATGCTTTAAGGCTTATGACATCCGTGGTGAACTGGGCGAGGAGCTGAACGAGGACATCGCCTACCGTATCGGCCGCGCCTACGGCGAATTTCTGAAACCCGGGAAGATAGTGGTGGGGGGCGATGTGCGCCTCACCAGCGAGTCGCTGAAGCTGGCGCTGGCCCGCGGGCTGATGGACGCCGGCACCGACGTGCTGGATATCGGCCTGAGCGGCACCGAGGAGATTTACTTCGCCACCTTCCACCTCGGGGTGGACGGCGGTATCGAGGTGACGGCGAGCCACAACCCGATGAACTACAACGGCATGAAGCTGGTGCGCGAGAACGCGAAGCCCATCAGCGGCGACACCGGTCTGCGGGATATCCAGCGCCTGGCGGAGGAAAACCAGTTCCCGCCGGTGGACCCGGCGCGTCGCGGCACCCTGCGCCAGATTTCGGTGCTGAAGGAGTACGTTGACCACCTGATGGGCTACGTGGACCTGGCGAACTTCACCCGTCCGCTGAAGCTGGTGGTGAACTCCGGCAACGGGGCGGCGGGGCACGTGATTGATGAGGTGGAGAAACGCTTCGCGGCGGCCGGGGCGCCGGTGACCTTTATCAAGGTGCATCACCAGCCGGACGGCCATTTCCCGAACGGTATCCCGAACCCGCTGCTGCCGGAGTGCCGCCAGGACACCGCCGACGCGGTGCGTGCGCATCAGGCAGACATGGGTATCGCCTTTGACGGCGACTTCGACCGCTGCTTCCTGTTCGATGACGAGGCGTCGTTTATCGAGGGGTACTACATTGTCGGCCTGCTGGCGGAAGCGTTCCTGCAGAAGCAGCCGGGGGCGAAAATCATTCACGACCCGCGCCTGACGTGGAACACGGTGGACATCGTGACCCGCAGCGGCGGGCAGCCGGTGATGTCGAAGACCGGGCATGCGTTCATCAAGGAGCGGATGCGCCAGGAAGACGCCATCTACGGCGGGGAGATGAGCGCGCACCACTACTTCCGCGACTTCGCCTACTGCGACAGCGGGATGATCCCGTGGCTGCTGGTGGCGGAGCTGCTGTGCCTGAAGAACAGCTCGCTGAAATCGCTGGTGGCGGACCGCCAGGCGGCGTTCCCGGCATCGGGGGAGATCAACCGCAAGCTGGGAAATGCGGCGGAGGCGATCGCGCGCATCCGGGCGCAGTATGAGCCGGCGGCCGCACACATCGACACAACGGACGGTATCAGTATTGAATACCCTGAGTGGCGCTTTAACCTGCGCACGTCCAACACGGAGCCGGTGGTGCGTCTGAACGTTGAGTCCAGAGCGGATACGGCGTTGATGAACGAGAAAACCGCCGAGCTGCTCAACCTGTTAAAAGAGGAATCGCTTTGAGTCCTATGTTTTCAGCGATCTATCGCTACCGTGGCTTTATTATTGACAGCGTTAAACGGGACTTTCAGTCCCGTTACCAGACCAGCTTTTTAGGCGCGGCATGGCTGATCTTGCAGCCGATCGCCATGATTTCCGTCTATACATTAATCTTTTCTGAATTAATGCGTGCCCGCCTGGCGGGCATGGACGGCCCTTTTGCCTATAGCATCTACCTCTGTTCCGGGGTGTTAACCTGGGGGCTGTTCACGGAAACGCTCAACAGTCTGGTCAACGTTTTTCTGACCAACGCCAACATTCTTAAAAAGCTCAGCTTTCCGCGGATCTGTTTACCGATCATTGTCACCGCCTCGGCGTTCATTAACTTCCTGATCATTTTTGGTCTGTTTGTACTGTTTCTGATCGTCACGGGCAATTTCCCGGGCATGATTTTCTTTGAAATCATTCCGGTGCTGATCGTCCAGATGCTGTTCACCCTGGGCCTGGGGATTATCCTCGGCGTGCTGAACGTTTTTGTCCGCGACATCGGCCAGTTCGTCAATATCCTGCTGCAGTTTTGGTTCTGGTTTACGCCTATTGTTTACGTGTCCAAAACGCTGCCGGAATGGGTTTCAGGCCTGCTGGCCTATAACCCGATGGCGACCATTATCGGTTCCTACCAGAACGTGATGCTCTATCACCAGAGCCCTGACTGGATGGCGCTGCTTCCGGTCACAGTGGTGTCGGTCATTCTGTTTTTATTTGCCTGGCGTTTATTTAAAAAACATGCCGCTGATATTGTGGACGAGATTTAATCATGAGTATCAAAGTTCAGCACGTCGGCAAGGCGTATAAATATTATCCATCCAAATGGAACCGGGTCATTGAGAAGCTGCTGCCGGGCGATAAGCCGCGGCACAGCAAAAAATGGGTGTTAAAAGACATCAATTTCAGCATTGAACCCGGTGAAGCAGTCGGTATTGTCGGGGTGAACGGCGCAGGTAAAAGTACGTTGCTGAAGCTGCTGACCGGCACCACCCAGCCCACCAAAGGCAGCATTGAGATCCAGGGGCGCGTCGCCGCGCTGCTGGAGCTGGGCATGGGGTTCCATCCCGACTTTACCGGCCGGCAGAACGTGTATATGTCCGGGCTGATGATGGGCCTGAGCCGGGAAGAGATCGAGCGCTTAATGCCGGAGATCGAAGCCTTTGCGGATATCGGCGACTACATTGAAGAGCCGGTGCGCATCTATTCCAGCGGCATGCAAATGCGCCTGGCGTTCGCCGTGGCCACCGCTTCTCGCCCGGATATTCTGATCGTCGATGAAGCGCTCTCCGTTGGCGACTCCCGCTTTCAGGCGAAGTGCTACGCCCGCATTGCGGACTTCAAAAAGCAGGGCACCACGCTGCTGCTGGTTTCCCACAGCGCCGGGGATATCGTCAAACACTGCGACCGCGCCATCTTCCTCAAAAATGGTGACATTTGCATGGACGGCACCGCCCGTGACGTGACCAACCGTTACCTGGATGAGCTGTTTGGCAAACCTGATAAAGACAGCGCCAAGAAAAGCGAAACGGCTACCTCGTCAGCCAGTGGCGAAAGCCAGATGTCGCTCGATGAGATTGAAGATGTGTACCACACGCGACCAGGCTACCGTCCGGAAGAGTACCGCTGGGGGCAGGGTGGCGCGAAAATCATCGATTACCATATTCAGAGCGCCGGGGTTGATTTTCCGCCCTCGCTGACGGGCAATCAGCAGACCGATTTTCTGATGAAGGTCGTGTTTGAATACGATTTTGATTGCGTGGTGCCAGGCATCCTGATTAAGACCCTCGATGGCTTATTCCTCTACGGAACCAACTCTTTCCTCGCCTCTGAAGGGCGGGAAAATATTTCGGTTTCCCGCGGCGATGTTCGGGTCTTTAAATTTAGCCTTCCGGTTGATTTAAACAGTGGCGATTACCTGCTGTCATTTGGTATCTCTGCCGGCAACCCACAGACGGATATGACGCCGCTGGACAGACGTTACGACTCCATTATTTTACATGTGACCAAGAGCATGGATTTCTGGGGTGTCATCGATCTTAAGTCGTCCTTTACTAGCTACCAATGACGTTGAGAAAAACGATTCCATGACTAAAGACTTAAACACGCTGGTTAGCGAATTACCTGAGATTTATCAAACTATTTTTGGCCATCCCGAGTGGGATGGCGACGCCGCTCGCGATTGTAATCAACGTCTCGATTTGATTACCGAACAGTACGATAACTTATCCCGCGCGCTGGGCCGCCCGCTTAAAGTTCTCGATCTGGGCTGCGCTCAGGGCTTTTTCAGCCTGAGCCTGGCAAGCAAAGGCGCGACTATCGTTGGTATCGATTTCCAGCAGGAAAATATTAACGTGTGCCGCGCGCTGGCCGAAGAAAACCCCGACTTTGCCGCCGAATTCCGGGTAGGCAGAATTGAAGAGGTGATCGCCGCGCTGGAAGAGGGCGAGTTTGATCTGGCCATTGGCTTAAGCGTGTTTCACCATATTGTTCATCTTCATGGTATCGATGAAGTTAAACGTCTGCTCTCGCGCCTGGCGGATGTCACCCAGGCGGTGATCCTTGAGCTGGCGGTGAAAGAAGAACCGCTCTACTGGGGCGTTTCTCAGCCGGACGACCCGCGCGAACTGATTGAGCAGTGCGCGTTTTATCGCCTGATTGGCGAGTTTGATACCCATTTATCCCCCGTTCCGCGCCCGATGTACCTGGTCAGCAACCACCGGGTGGTGCTCAACGATTTTAATCAGCCGTTCCAGCACTGGCAGAATCAGCCCTATGCCGGGGCCGGCCTCGCGCATAAGCGCAGCCGTCGCTACTTCTTTGGCGAAGATTATGTATGCAAGTTTTTCTATTACGACATGCCCCACGGCATCCTGACGGCGGAAGAGAGCCAGCGTAATAAACATGAACTGCATAATGAAATAAAGTTCCTGACGCAACCGCCAGCGGGCTTTGACGCGCCGGCAGTACTGGCCCACGGCGAAAATGCTCAGTCTGGCTGGCTGGTGATGGAAAAACTCCCGGGTCGTTTGCTGAGCGATATGCTGGCAGCCGGAGAGGAGATCGATCGTGAAAAAATCCTGGGTAGCTTGCTCCGTTCCTTAGCGGCGCTGGAGAAACAAGGGTTCTGGCATGACGATGTACGCCCGTGGAACGTGATGGTCGATGCCCGACAGCATGCCCGCTTAATTGACTTCGGCTCTATCGTTACCAAGCCGCAGGACTGCAGCTGGCCGACGAACCTTGTCCAGTCGTTCTTCGTGTTTGTGAATGAGCTGTTTGCCGAAAACAAAAGCTGGAACGGTTTCTGGCGCTCGGCGCCTGTTCATCCGTTTAATCTGCCTCAGCCGTGGTCTAACTGGCTGTATGCGGTCTGGCAGGAGCCGGTTGAACGCTGGAACTTTGCCCTGCTGTTAGCGCAGTTCGACAAGAAAGCGAAGCTGCCGTCAGCTGAACAGCAGCGTGGGGCGACGGAGCAGTGGATCATCGCTCAGGAGACGGTGCTGCTGGAGCTCCAGTCCCGGGTGCGAAATGAAAGCGCCGGCTCGGAGGCGTTGCGCGGCCAAATCCATACCCTGGAAGAGCAGATGGCTCAGCTGCAGTCTGCTCAGGATACGTTAGTCGAGAAAGCGCAACAGCCAGTGGAAGTCAGCCATGAACTCGCCTGGCTTGGTGAGAATATGGCGCAGCTGACCGCGCTGCTGGAGTCGGCACAAGCGCACGCCCAGGCTGACGTTCAGCCCGAGTTGCCCCCTGAAACCGCTGAGCTACTGCAGCGACTGGAAGCCGCTAACCGGGAGATCCACCATTTAAGCAACGAAAACCAACAGCTTCGCCAGGAAATTGAAAAAATCCATCGCAGCCGTTCCTGGAGAATGACCAAGGGTTATCGTTATCTGGGCCTGCAGATCCATTTGCTGAGGCAGTATGGTTTAGTGCAGCGGTGTAAACATTTTATTAAGCGCGTCCTGCGGTTTGTTTTCTCATTTATGAGAAAACATCCGCAGGTAAAACATACCGCGGTAAATGGTTTACATAAGCTGGGCCTTTATCAGCCGGCCTATCGTTTGTATCGTCGTATGAATCCGCTGCCGCACAGTCAGTATCAGGCTGATGCGCAGATTTTATCGCAGACTGAACTGCAAGTGATGCATCCGGAGCTTTTACCTCCGGAGGTTTATGAAATTTATCTCAAACTAACGAAAAATAAATAAGGAGATTAACTTGCATATTTTGATTGATGTCCAGGGTTACCAGTCGGAAAGTAAAGTCCGTGGTATTGGTCGCAGTACCCTGGCCATGAGCCGCGCCATTATTGAAAATGCCGGTGAACATCGCGTCAGTATTTTGATCAATGGCATGTATCCCATTGATAATATTAATGATGTTAAAATGGCCTATCGGGACCTGCTGACGGATGAAGATATGTTCATCTTCTCAGCCGTCGCGCCAACAGCCTATCGTCATATTGAAAACCATGGCCGCAGTAAAGCGGCCCAGGCGGCCCGCGATATCGCTATCGCCAATATCGCGCCTGATATCGTCTATGTTATTAGCTTCTTCGAGGGGCATAGCGATAGTTATACCGTGTCTATTCCGGCGGATAATGTGCCGTGGAAAACGGTGTGCGTATGCCACGATCTGATCCCGCTGTTAAATAAAGAGCGTTATCTCGGCGATCCGAATTTCCGTGAGTTTTATATGAATAAGCTGGCGGAATTTGAGCGGGCAGACGCGATCTTCGCTATTTCGCAGTCGGCAGCCCAGGAAGTGATCGAATATACCGACATCGCCAGCGATCGAGTGCTGAACATCTCCTCGGCGGTGGGGGAAGAGTTTGCGGTTATCGACTATTCCGCCGAGCGTATTCAGTCTTTAAAAGACAAATACAGCCTGCCCGATGAGTTTATTCTGACGCTGGCGATGATCGAGCCGCGGAAAAACATCGAAGCGCTTATTCACGCCTACAGCATGCTGCCTGCCGAATTGCAGCAGCGCTATCCGATGGTGCTGGCGTATAAGGTGCACCCGGAGGATCTGGAGCGGATTCTGCGTCTGGCGGAAAGCTATGGTCTGTCACGCAGCCAGCTTATCTTTACCGGTTTCCTGACCGACGACGATCTGATTGCCCTGTACAACCTGTGCAAACTGTTCGTGTTCCCGTCGCTGCATGAAGGTTTCGGTCTGCCGCCGCTGGAAGCGATGCGCTGCGGGGCGGCGACCTTAGGTTCAAACATTACCAGCCTGCCGGAAGTCATTGGCTGGGAAGATGCCATGTTCAATCCGCATGACGTGCAGGATATTCGCCGGGTGATGGAGAAGGCGCTGACCGATGAGGCGTTTTACCGTGAGCTGAAGGCGCATGCTCTGACGCAGTCGGCCAAATTCTCCTGGGCCAACACCGCCCATCTGGCGATCGAGGGTTTCACTCGTCTGCTGCAGTCGTCCCAAGAGGCGGATGCCGGGCAGGCGGAAAGCGTGACCGCCTCCCGCCTTCAGACGATGCAGAAAATCGATGCGCTGAGCGAAGTCGACCGTCTTGGTCTGGCATGGGCGGTTGCGCGCAATAGCTTTAAGCGCCATACCCGCAAGCTGCTGGTGGACATTTCGGTTCTGGCGCAGCATGACGCGAAGACCGGGATCCAGCGTGTCTCGCGCAGCATCCTCAGCGAATTACTGAAATCTGGCGTGCCGGGTTACGAGGTTTCCGCCGTCTACTACACCCCTGGCGAGTGTTACCGCTACGCCAACCAATATCTGTCCAGTCATTTCCCGGGCGAATTTGGTGCTGATGAACCGGTGCTGTTCAGCAAAGACGATGTGCTTATCGCCACCGATCTGACCGCGCATCTCTTCCCGGAGCTGGTGACGCAAATTGACAGCATGCGCGCCGCCGGGGCGTTCGCCTGCTTCGTGGTGCATGATATTCTGCCATTACGACGTCCGGAGTGGAGTATCGAAGGCATTCAGCGTGATTTCCCGATCTGGCTGTCCTGCCTCGCAGAGCACGCCGACCGGCTGATATGCGTCTCTGCCAGCGTCGCCGAAGATGTGAAAGCGTGGATTGCGGAAAATAGCCATTGGGTGAAACCGAACCCGCTGCAGACCGTCAGCAACTTCCATCTGGGAGCCGACCTCGATGCCAGCGTACCGTCCACTGGCATGCCGGAAAATGCACAGGCGCTGTTAGCAGCGATGGCTGCAGCCCCGTCATTTATCATGGTGGGTACCATGGAGCCGCGCAAAGGCCACGCCCAGACGCTGGCCGCCTTCGAGGAACTGTGGCGCGAGGGCAAAGACTACAACTTGTTTATCGTCGGCAAACAGGGCTGGAACGTTGACAGCTTGTGCGAAAAATTACGCCATCATCCGCAGCTGAACAAAAAGCTGTTCTGGCTGCAGAATATCAGCGACGAGTTTTTGGCCGAGCTATACGCTCGTTCACGCGCGCTGATCTTTGCCTCGCAGGGAGAAGGCTTTGGCCTGCCGTTGATTGAAGCGGCGCAGAAAAAGCTGCCAGTGATTATTCGCGACATTCCAGTGTTTAAAGAGATTGCTCAGGAACATGCCTGGTATTTCTCCGGTGAAGCGCCGTCCGACATCGCGAAGGCGGTAGAAGAGTGGTTAGCCCTGTACGAGCAAAACGCGCATCCTCGTTCCGAAAATATCAACTGGTTAACCTGGAAACAGAGCGCGGAATTTCTCCTGAAAAACCTGCCGATTATCGCGCCAGCCGCGAAGCAATAATCGCTATCAACAGGGCTACTCCGGTGGCCCTTGTGATGAGTTCGTTATGAAAATTATTTTTGCTACTGAGCCAATTAAATACCCATTAACGGGCATCGGTCGGTATTCCCTGGAGTTGGTTAAGCGGCTGGCGGTCGCTCGCGAAATCGAAGAGCTGAAGCTGTTTCACGGCGCGTCGTTTATCGATCAGATCCCCCAGGTTGAGAATAAAAGCGATACCAAAGCCAGCAATCATGGTCGTCTGTCGGCGTTTCTGCGCCGCCAGCCGCTGCTGATTGAGGCGTATCGCCTGCTGCATCCGCGGCGCCAGGCATGGGCATTGCGCGACTATAAAGATTACATCTACCATGGTCCCAATTTTTATCTGCCGCATCGCCTGGAACGCGCCGTGACCACGTTTCATGACATCTCCATTTTTACCTGCCCGGAATATCATCCAAAAGATCGGGTTCGCTATATGGAGAAGTCCCTGCACGAGAGCCTGGATTCGGCAAAGCTGATCCTGACCGTCTCTGACTTCTCGCGCAGTGAAATCATCCGCCTGTTCAACTATCCGGCGGATCGGATCGTCACCACCAAGCTGGCCTGCAGCAGCGACTATATTCCGCGCAGCCCGGCGGAGTGCCTGCCGGTCCTGCAAAAATATCAGCTGGCGTGGCAGGGCTATGCGTTGTATATCGGCACCATGGAGCCGCGTAAAAATATCCGCGGTCTGCTGCAGGCCTATCAGCTGCTGCCGATGGAGACCCGCATGCGCTACCCGCTGATCCTCAGCGGTTATCGCGGCTGGGAAGACGATGTGCTGTGGCAGTTAGTCGAGCGCGGTACGCGGGAAGGGTGGATCCGTTACCTGGGCTATGTCCCGGATGAAGACCTGCCTTATCTGTACGCGGCGGCCAGAACCTTTGTTTATCCCTCCTTCTATGAGGGATTCGGTTTACCTATTCTTGAAGCGATGTCTTGCGGTGTGCCGGTAGTATGTTCCAATGTCACTTCTTTGCCTGAGGTGGTTGGCGATGCCGGCCTCGTTGCCGATCCTAATGATGTAGACGCGATTAGCGCGCATATTTTGCAGAGCCTGCAGGATGATAGCTGGCGGGAAATCGCCACCGCGCGCGGTCTTGCCCAGGCGAAACAGTTTTCGTGGGAGAACTGTACGACCCAGACCATTAACGCCTATAAATTACTCTAAGGGTGTCAGTTGAGAGTTCTACACGTCTATAAGACCTACTATCCCGATACCTACGGCGGTATTGAGCAGGTCATTTATCAGCTCAGTCAGGGCTGCGCCCGCCGGGGAATCGCAGCAGATGTATTTACTTTTAGCCCGGACAAAGAGACAGGACCTGTCGCCTACGAAGACCATCGGGTCATTTATAATAAGCAGCTTTTTGAAATTGCCTCCACGCCGTTTTCGCTGAGAGCGTTAAAGCGTTTTAAGCAGATTAAAGATGATTACGACATCATCAACTACCATTTTCCGTTTCCATTCATGGACATGTTGCATCTCTCGGCGCGGCCTGACGCCAGAACGGTGGTGACCTATCACTCTGATATTGTGAAACAAAAACGGTTGATGAAGCTGTACCAGCCGCTGCAGGAGCGATTCCTCGCCAGCGTAGACTGCATTGTCGCCTCGTCGCCCAACTACGTGGCCTCCAGCCAGACCCTGAAAAAATATCAGGATAAAACCGTGGTGATCCCGTTTGGTCTGGAGCAGCACGACGTGCAGCACGATCCGCAGCGGGTGACGCACTGGCGGGAAACCGTCGGCGATAACTTCTTCCTCTTCGTCGGCGCTTTCCGCTACTACAAAGGGCTGCACATTCTGCTGGATGCCGCCGAGCGTAGCCGGCTGCCGGTGGTGATCGTCGGGGGCGGGCCGCTGGAGGCGGAAGTGCGTCGTGAAGCGCAGCAGCGCGGGCTGAGCAATGTGGTATTTACCGGCATGCTCAACGACGAAGATAAATACATTCTCTTCCAGCTCTGCCGTGGCGTGGTCTTCCCCTCGCATCTGCGCTCCGAGGCGTTTGGCATTACGTTACTGGAAGGCGCGCGCTTCGCCAGGCCGCTGATCTCCTGCGAGATCGGCACCGGGACCTCGTTCATTAACCAGGACAAAGTGAATGGCTGCGTGATCCCGCCGAATGACAGCCAGGCGCTGGTGGAGGCGATGAATGAGCTCTGGCATAACGATGAAACCGCCAGCCGCTATGGCGAAAACTCGCGTCGTCGTTTTGAAGAGATGTTTACTGCCGACCATATGATTGAAGCTTACGTCAATCTCTACACTACGCTGCTGGAAAGCAAATCCTGAGGCCAGCTACCCCCGCCGTTGCGGCGGGGGTCAACGCGTTAGTGCCGACTTTTCAGATTATCAATCACTTCCCCGAGATCCAGACCCTGGTCCTGCAGCAGCACCAGCAGGTGATACATCAGGTCCGACGCCTCATTCTTCAGCTCGAAGCGGTCGTTCACCGTGGCGGCCAGCGCGGTCTCTACGCCTTCTTCTCCCACTTTCTGCGCGATGCGCTTGGTGCCGCTGGCATACAGCTTCGCCGTGTAGGAGCTCTCCGGGTCGGCGTGCTTACGCTCGGCCAGCAGCTGCTCCAGCTGATACAGGAACAGCCACTGGTGCCCGGCGTCGCCGAAGCAGCTGGTGGTGCCTTTGTGGCAGGTCGGCCCGATCGGGTTCACCAGCACCAGCAGCGTATCGTTGTCGCAGTCCGGCGTGATGCTCACTACGTTGAGGACATTGCCCGAGGTTTCACCCTTGGTCCACAGCCGCTGTTTGGTGCGTGAGTAAAAGGTGACCTTGCCGGTGGCTTCGGTTTTCTCCAGCGCGTCCTTATTCATGTAGCCCAGCATCAGCACTTCGCCGGATACGGCGTGCTGCACGATGGCCGGCATCATGCCGTCCGTTTTTTCCCAGTCCAGCTGTTCAGTCAACATACCCTTATCTCCACGCCCTGTGCCGCCAGGTACGCTTTCAGTTCGCCAATATTAATAATCTGTTTGTGGAATACCGAGGCCGCCAGCGCGCCGTCAACGTCGGCGTCGCGGAAGGCTTCGAGGAAGTGTTCCATGGTGCCTGCGCCGCCGGAGGCGATCAGCGGCACATGGCACACCGCGCGGACCTTCGCCAGCTGCTGCAGGTCGTAGCCGTTGCGCACCCCGTCCTGGTTCATCATATTGAGGACGATCTCGCCCGCGCCGCGCTTCTGCACTTCCTCCACCCAGTCGAGGGTTTCCCACTGCGTCACCCGGGTGCGGCTCTCGTCGCCGGTGTACTGATTAACGTGATACTTGCCGGTCTGTGCATCAAACCAGGTATCGATCCCCACCACGATGCACTGCACGCCAAAGCGGTCGGCAAGGCGGGTGATTAGCGTCGGGTCGGCGAGAGCAGGGGAGTTAATCGAGATCTTATCGGCGCCGAAGGAGAGGATCTGCGCCGCGTCTTCCAGCGACTTGATCCCGCCCGCCACGCAGAAAGGAATATCAATCACTTCCGCCACCCGCGACACCCAGCTCTTGTCGACCACCCGGCCGTCGCTGGAGGCGGTGATATCATAGAACACCAGCTCGTCGGCGCCTTCGTCGGCATAGCGCTTGGCCAGCGGAACGATGTCGCCGATGATCTCGTGATTACGGAACTGCACGCCTTTCACTACCTGGCCGTCGCGGACGTCGAGGCAGGGGATTATCCGTTTTGCCAGCATTGAATGGCCTCCGTTACGTTGAATTTACCTTCCAGCAGCGCGCGACCGACAATCACGCCGCGCACCCCGGTGCCGCGCAGGGCGGCAATATCATTGAGATCGCCGATGCCGCCGGATGACTGAAACGCCACCTGCGGGTAGCGGGCGCAGACTTCCTCATACAGCGAGACGTTGGAGCCCGCCAGCGTGCCGTCACGGGAGATATCGGTGCACAGCACATGCTGCAGGCCGACCGGCAGATAGCTCTCCACCAGCTCCTCCAGGGTCACGCCGGAGTTTTCCTGCCAGCCGCTGACCGCCACCTGCTTATTGCCGTCGGCGTCGATACGCACGTCGAGGGCCAGCACCAGCCGTTCAGGGCCAAAGCGTTTAAACCAGCCTTTCACTTCCTCCGGGGATTTCACCGCAGTGGAGCCGACCACCACGCGGGCGACGCCGGCGTCAAGCAGGGCCGCGACATCCGCCTCGGTCCGCACGCCGCCGCCGACCTGCACCGGGACGTCAACGCCGGCGACCAGCGATTTCAGCAGCGGGATCTGGCGCTTCGCCGGATCCTTCGCCCCGGTCAGGTCGACCAGGTGCAGGACTTCCGCCCCCTGAGCGGCATAGGACTGCAGGCGCGGCAGCGGATCGCTGCCGTAGTCGCGCTGCTGGCCGTAATCGCCCTGGTGGAGACGAACGACGGTGCCGTCGATTAAATCTAACGCAGGAATAATCATCACATCTCCAGGAAGTTTTTCAGCAGCTGCGCCCCGGCGCTCCCGGAGCGCTCCGGGTGGAACTGCACGCCAAAGAAGTTATCTTTCTGCACCGCGGCGGTAAACGCCTCGCCGTAATTGCACTGGGCGATGGTGTACGGGTTGACCGGCATGGCGTAGCTGTGGACGAAGTAGAAATACGCGCCTTCTTCAATGCCGCGGAACAGACGATCGCCCGCTTTGGCATACACCCGGTTCCAGCCCATGTGCGGCAGCGGCAGGCCGTGGTCGGTCATCTTCGGCACCTCTTCCTCGATAATGCCCAGCAGATCGACGCCGTTGTTCTCTTCGCTGCGCTTGCCGAGCAGCTGCATGCCCAGGCAGATACCCAGCACCGGCTGGGTACAGGCTTTGATCAGGTCGATCAGCTCGCGGTCGCGCAGCTGGTCCATCGCCGCCTGGGCGGTGCCGACGCCGGGAAGAAACAGTTTATCGGCACGCAATACCACCTCCGGATCGCGGCTGACCACCGGCTCATAGCCGTGGCGGCCAATCGCCGATTTCACCGAATTGAGGTTGGCGCACCCGGTATCAAGGATCACCACATTCATTACAGCACCCCTTTGGAAGACGGCAGGGCATCGCCCTGGACGCGGATCGCCTGGCGCAGCGTACGGCCAAAGGCTTTGAACAGGCTCTCCACGCGGTGGTGATCGTTCTTGCCCTTGGTTTTCAGGTGCAGCGTCACCGCCATGGTGTAAGAGAGCGAGCGGAAGAAGTGTTCCACCATCTCGGTGCTCAGATCGCCGACGCGCTGATAGGTGAAGTCCGCCTTATACTCCAGGTGCGGACGGCCGGAGATATCCAGCGCGCAGCGGGCGAGACACTCGTCCATCGGCAGCACGAAGCCGAAGCGGTTGATGCCGCGCTTGTCGCCGAGCGCCAGCTTCAGGGCTTCGCCGAGGGCCAGGCCGGTATCTTCCACCGTGTGGTGATCGTCGATGTACAGATCGCCGCCGACGTTGACCTCCATGCGGAAGCCGCCATGGGTGGCGATTTGGTCGAGCATATGGTCAAAAAAGCCGACGCCGGTGTGGATCTTGCTGCCGCCTTCGCGGTCCAGCCACACTTTCACATCCACCTGGGTCTCTTTGGTGATGCGCTCGACGTGGGCATAGCGGTCGCGGCGGGTCAGCTGCTCGCAGATGGTCGGCCAGTTCAGGGTCTCGCGGTCATAGCGCAGACCGATAATCCCCATGTTATCCGCCAGCTCAAGATCGGTGGCCCGGTCGCCAATCACGTAGCTGTGGGCTTTATCCAGCACGCCCTCTTCCAGCCACGGCAGCACCAGCTGGGTTTTCGGCTTGCGGCAGGCGCAGTTGTCGCCCGGGAAGTGCGGACAAATCAGCACTTCCTCAAAGTTAACGCCCTGCGAGGCGAAGATCTGCATCATCAGATTGTGTGGGCCATCAAACGCCTCCTGCGGCAGGCTGTCGGTACCCAGACCGTCCTGGTTGGTGATCATCACCAGCTTATAGCCTTCCTGCTGCAGCTTCAGCAGCGCCGGGATCACCTGCGGCTCAAACGCCAGCTTGTCGAAACGGTCCACCTGGAAATCTACCGGCGGTTCGGAAATCAGGGTGCCGTCACGGTCAATAAAGAGATACTTCTGGGTCATACATTCTCCGCAGTCAAGGCGTCAATCACGCGCTGGCTCTCGGCACGGGTACCGATAGTGATACGCAAACAGCCGCTCAATGAAGGTTGTTTATTCTGGTCACGTAAGATAATGCCCTGATCCCACAAAGATTTAAACACTGCGCTGGAGGCGGTTATCCGCGCCAGGACGTAGTTGGTCTCGGAATCGAAGACCTGCTCCACGCAGGCGATGCCGCGCAGCTGTTCCACCAGGTAGCGGCGCTCGTCGAGGATCTGCGCCACGCGCTGACGCATCGCGGCGATCCCTTCCGCGCTCAGCGCCTGGGCGGCGATATCGGCCACCGGCGTGGAGAGCGGGTACGGCGCGATCACTTTCAGCAGCACGTTAATCACCTCGGCGTTGGCGAGGGTGAAGCCGCAGCGCAGGCCGGCGAGGGCAAAGGCTTTTGACAGCGTGCGCAGCACCACCAGGTGCGGGTAGTCGCTGAGCCAGCCGGCGAGGGTCGCCTGCGGGCAGAATTCAATATAGGCTTCGTCGGCCACCACGATGGCTTTGCCGCGGGTCATCTCCAGCAGGTCGCGCATCGACTGCGGGTCGATAATCTGCCCGGTCGGGTTGTTCGGGCTGCAGACGAAGACCACTTTCACCCCGTCCAGCTTTGCCTCGATGCCCGGCAGGTCGAGCTGCCAGTCGGCCAGCGTCGGCACGGTACGGCATTCGACGCCGATGGTCTCGGCGCTGACGCTGTACATGCCGTAGGTGGGCGGGCAGTAGAGCACCGCGTCTTCGCCTGGCTCGCAGAAGGCGCGGATCAGCAGCTCAATGCCTTCGTCGGCGCCGCGGCTGACCAGCACTTGCTCCGGTTTAACCTCGGCGTAGCGGGCGTAGTTCTCAATCACCGCCTTCGGCTGCGGCTCCGGGTAGCGGTTCAGCGTCTGCTCGGTCAGCTGGAAGGCCACGGCGGTGGGGAATTCGTTAGCGTTCAGCCAGACGTCGCCTTTCCCGCCCAGGCGGCGAGCGGATTGATACGGGGTCAGCGCGCGGACGTTGGCGCGGGCTAAATCTTCAATGCTCATGCTTGCTCCTTCAGGGCGGCAACGCGCAGCGTTACGGCGTTTTTGTGGGCGTCAAGGCGCTCGGCGGCGGCCAGAATCTCAATCGTTGAAGCGAGGGCGGCAAAGCCGTCGCGCGACAGCTCCTGCACGGTCATCCGCTTCTGGAAGTCGGCCAGGCCGAGGCTCGAACAGGTGGCGGTATAGCCATAGGTCGGCAGGACGTGGTTGGTGCCCGAGGCATAGTCGCCCGCGGATTCCGGCGACCAGTCGCCAAGGAAAACCGAGCCGGCGCTGGTGATGCTGTCCACCAGCTCACGGGCCTGGCGGGTCTGAATGATCAGGTGCTCCGGACCGTACTGGTTGGAGATGGCCACGCACTGCGTCAGGTCGCGGGCCACGATGATCCGGCTGGCGGAGAGCGCCACGCGGGCGGTTTCGGCGCGCGGCAGGGCGGCCAGCTGGCGCTCCACGGCCTCGGCGACGCGGCTGCCCATCCCGGCGTCCGGGGTCAGGAGGATCACCTGCGAGTCCGGGCCGTGTTCCGCCTGGGACAGCAGGTCAGAGGCGACAAAGTCCGGGTTGGCGCCGCTGTCGGCGATCACCAGCACTTCCGACGGGCCGGCCGGCATGTCGATGGCCGCGCCGTCCAGACGCTGGCTGACCTGGCGTTTGGCTTCCGTGACGTAAGCGTTACCCGGGCCAAAGATTTTATCCACCTTCGGCACCGACTCGGTACCGAGGGCGAGGGCGGCGATGGCCTGCGCGCCGCCGACGTTAAAGATGGTTTTCACGCCGCACAGCTGCGCGGCGTAGAGGATCTCATCGGCGATCGGCGGCGGCGAGCAGAGCACCACCTGCTGACAGCCGGCGATGCGCGCCGGCGTCGCCAGCATCAGCACCGTGGAGAACAGCGGCGCCGAGCCGCCCGGAATATACAGCCCGACGGAGGCGATAGGGCGGGTCACCTGCTGGCAGCGCACCCCCGGCAGCGTTTCGACATCCACCGCCTGCAGCTGTTGCGCGTTGTGGAAGGTCTCGATGTTTTGCACCGCCACCGCCATCGCCTGCTTCAGCTCGTCGCTGAGGCGCTCGCCGGCGGCGGCGATCTCCGCCTCGCTCACCTGCAGCGCGGCGACGGTGGTTTTATCAAACTTCGCGCTGTATTCGCGCAGCGCCGCGTCGCCGTTGGCTTTGACGTTATCGAGGATCGCCGCCACCGTTTTACTGATGCTGTCGGAGGCGGAAATCGCCGGGCGCGTTAAGAGTTGTTGCTGTTGGTCTGCGCTACAGCCGTTCCAGTCGATGATTGTGTTGAAGCTCATGATTGTTTTCCCCTGTGTGTCCCGTGACCGGCTGGCCGATTACTCCATCATCTTCTCAATCGGCAGCACCAGAATGGAGCTGGCGCCCAGCGCCTTCAGTTTTTCCATGGTCTCCCAGAACAGGGTTTCGCTGCTGACCATGTGCATCGCCACGCGCTGCTTGTCGCCTGCCAGCGGCAGAATGGTCGGACGCTCGGCGCCCGGCAGCAGGGCAACCACTTCCTCAAGGCGTTCGGTCGGGGCGTGCATCATGATGTATTTCGACTCGCGGGCCTGGATCACGCCCTGAATACGGGTCAGCAGGCGGTCAATCAGCTGCTGTTTGGCGTCGGCCATTTCGCCGTCGCGCTGGATCAGGCAGGCTTTGGAGCGGTAGATCACTTCCACTTCGCGCAGGCCGTTGGCTTCCAGGGTGGCGCCGGTGGAGACGAGGTCGCAGATGGCGTCGGCGAGGCCGGCGCGCGGCGCCACTTCCACGGAGCCGTTCAGCAGACAGGATTTAAAGGAGATACCTTTTTGATCGAGGTAGCGCTTCAGCAGGTGCGGGTAAGAGGTGGCGATACGTTTGCCGTCCAGCGCCGCCGGGCCGTTCCAGGCTTCATCCACCGGGGTCGCCAGCGACAGGCGGCAGCCGCCGAAGTCCAGGCGACGCAGGGTGAAATAGCGCGGGTCTTCGCCCTGGGCGCGGCGGCTGAGCAGCTCTTCTTCCAGCACGTTTTCGCCGATAATGCCGAGGTCGACAACACCGTCCATCACCAGGCCCGGGATATCGTCATCACGCACGCGCAGAATGTCGATTGGCATATTTTCCGCCAGCGCAATCAGACGCTGGGTGTGCAAATTGACTTTAATGCCGCAGCGGCTGAGTAATTCGCGTGAATCTTCGCTTAAACGGCCTGATTTCTGAATAGCTATGCGTAAACGGGTGTTGTCTAACATTGTTCTTTTCCTCTGAATACCTGTCTGAATCTGTCCGAATTTGGTCCAAAAAAAAGCCCCCGGAAGTGAATCTTCCGGGGGCTCTCTGCGCGTTCATGCACCACTGGAAGATCCAAATGTCTTCCAGCACACATCGCCTGAAAGACTAGTCAGGATGATGGTGATGATGGTGGTGTTTAAATTGAACGCGGTTCATAAAAATTCTCTGTGAATGACTATGCATTTGATGTCCTTTAACCTAAACCACTTTCGCCGCAGAAAGCAAGGGCTTTTTTCTATCATTAATTCATTTCACATTGAGCGAAGAAATTGTCAGTTGCCGCTGGCTGGCGTAGCCTGTAATCAGCACAGCGAAAGAGTCAGGAGCCTGGGATGAAAAAGGTCGCGATAGTCGGTTTGGGATGGCTGGGGATGCCGCTGGCGCTGTCGTTGACGGCGCGAGGCTGGCAGGTCACCGGCAGTAAAACCACGCAGGATGGCGTGGAGGCGGCGCGGATGTGCGGGATCGACAGCTATCCGCTGCGCCTGGAGCCGCAGCTGGTCTGTGATACCGAGGACCTCGACGCGCTGATGAACGTCGATGCGCTGGTGATCACGCTACCGGCCCGGCGGACCGGGGCAGGGGAAGGGTTTTATCTGCAGGCGGTGCAGGAGATCGTCGATACCGCGCTGGCGTACCATATTCCGCGGATCGTCTTCACCAGCTCCACCTCGGTGTATGGCAACGTCAACGGTACGGTGAAAGAGAACTCCCCGCGCCTGCCGCAAACCGCCAGCGGGCAGGTGCTCAAGGAGCTGGAGGACTGGCTGCACAATCTGCCGGGGACCTCGGTGGATATTCTGCGCCTGGCCGGGCTGGTGGGGCCGTCCCGCCATCCGGGGCGTTTTTTCGCCGGCAAGTCGGCGCCGGATGGCCAGCACGTGGTCAACCTGGTGCATTTGCAGGATGTGGTGGCCGCCATCGAACTGCTGCTGCAGGCTCCGAAGGGCGGGCACATCTATAATCTATGTGCGCCCCGCCATCCGGCGCGCGGCCTCTTTTATCCGCAGATGGCCCGCGAGCTGGGGCTGCCGCCGCCGGTCTTCAGCGACAGCCCGGACGGCGGCCAGGGCAAGATTGTGGATGGCAATCGTATCTGCAATGAGCTGGGGTTTGAGTACCAGTACCCCGATCCGCTGGTGATGCCGATGGAGTGATCCGCCAGCGGTGATTCGCATACCGTAAGGGGGTAGCGATGAAACCACTGCTGGATGTCCTCGTGATCCTCGACGCGCTGGAAAAAGAGGGGAGCTTTGCCGCGGCGTCGGCAAAGCTCTTTAAAACGCCCTCGGCGCTGAGCTACACCATTCACCGGCTGGAAAGCGATCTCAATATTCAGCTGCTCGACCGCAGCGGCCACCGCGCGCGCTTTACCCCCACCGGACAGATGTTGCTGGAGAAAGGGCGGGAAGTGTTGCACATCGCCCGCGAACTGGAGATCCGGGCGGTTAAGCTGCAGCAGGGGTGGGAACATACCCTCCGCCTGGCGGTGGACAGCACCTTTCCCGTGGCGCAACTCGCGCCGCTGATCGCCGCCTTTTATCAACAGCAGCCGCTGACACGGCTGCGCTTCACGCTGACCCCCTCGCTGCTGGACTGGCGGCCCTTGACGGAAGGGCAGGCCGATCTCCTGCTGGGGGCGCTCGGCGAGCCGCCGCCGTTAAGTGGCTATGATTATCTTCCCCTTGGCGAGCTGGAGCTGCTGCTGGTGGTCTCCCCGCAGCATCCTCTGGCGGAGCGCCGCGCCCCGTTGAGCTGGCGAACCCTGCGGCGTTACCGCGCGGTGGCCACCGGCGAGGGCGGGGCGCTGCTCGCCGATCAGGAGACCCTGACGGTGTGTGACGCCGCGGGGCAGCTGGCGCTGCTGCGCATGGGGCTGGGGTGGAGCTGCCTGCCGCGTTATCAGGTGCAGGGGCTGCTGGAGAGCGGCGAGCTGGTTAGCCTGGCCGTGCGCGGGCTGTCGCCTCGTCAGCGCGCGTGGATCGCCTGGAATGACGCCGCCTGCGGTTTGGCCGGGAAATGGTGGCGCGAAGCGCTATTAGCAAATAGTGCTATTTTTACAATTTATCATACGGAAATCGTATAGATATTAGCATCTTAAAAATTATGCTCACGCAATGAACTTCATAACATCTTGTCAACGCCGTTGATATTGTTGCAAAATATGCGGCCTGAAAACCAGAGACTAGCCGACGCTTTTTTTAAAGTGTCGGTTATTTTTTTGGTCGAAAGACACATCATTCAATACCAAGAGGCCGGGCTTCGTACCGGATAGATATTTACTAAAAACCGACAGTCGTTGTCGCTGAGGAATAGAAAGAAATGGGGCAATTTTTTGCTTACGCGCTGGCGTTCACCGTAAAAGGGGATAACTATGTCGCATAACGCTACTCCAAATACCTCTCGCGTGGAATTACGTAAAACACTTACGTTAGTTCCGGTTGTAATGATGGGCCTGGCCTATATGCAGCCGATGACGCTGTTCGATACGTTTGGTATCGTCTCTGGTATGACCGACGGTCACGTGCCGACGGCCTACGCCTTTGCGTTAATCGCTATCCTGTTTACTGCCCTGAGCTATGGCAAGCTGGTACGTCGTTACCCGTCCGCCGGCTCGGCGTATACCTATGCGCAGAAATCCATCAGCCCGACCGTTGGCTTTATGGTGGGTTGGTCCTCGCTGCTCGACTACCTGTTCGCGCCGATGATCAACATTCTGCTGGCGAAAATCTATTTTGAAGCGCTGGTGCCTTCGATTCCGTCGTGGGTGTTTGTTATCGCGCTGGTCGCCTTTATGACCGCCTTTAACCTGCGCAGCATTAAATCTGTGGCCAACTTCAACACCGTGATCGTGGTGCTGCAGGTGGTGCTGATTGCCGTTATCCTCGGCATGGTGATTTATGGCGTGTTTGGCGGCGAAGGCGCCGGTACGCTGGCCAGCAGCCGTCCGTTCTGGTCCGGTGACGCGCACGTGATCCCGATGATTACCGGGGCGACAATCCTGTGCTTCTCGTTTACCGGCTTCGACGGCATCAGCAACCTGTCTGAAGAGACCAAAGATGCAGAGCGCGTCATTCCGCGCGCGATCTTCCTGACCGCGCTGATCGGCGGCCTGATCTTCATCTTTGCCACCTATTTCCTGCAGCTGTACTTCCCGGATATCTCGCGCTTTAAAGATCCGGATGCGTCACAGCCGGAAATTATGCTCTACGTGGCAGGTAAAGCCTTCCAGGTTGGCGCGCTGATCTTCTCCACCATTACCGTACTGGCGTCCGGTATGGCGGCGCACGCTGGCGTGGCGCGTCTGATGTACGTGATGGGCCGTGACGGCGTGTTCCCTAAAAGCTTCTTCGGCTATGTGCACCCGACCTGGCGCACCCCGGCGATGAACATCATCCTGGTCGGCGCTATCGCCCTGCTGGCGATTAACTTCGACCTGGTGATGGCGACGGCGCTGATTAACTTTGGTGCGCTGGTGGCGTTTACCTTCGTTAACCTGTCGGTGATTTCGCAGTTCTGGATCCGTGAGAAACGCAACAAGACGCTGAAAGACCACTTCCAGTATCTGTTCCTGCCGATGTGCGGCGCCCTGACCGTCGGCGCGCTGTGGGTCAACCTGGAAGAGAGCTCGATGATTCTGGGCCTGATCTGGGCCGGTATCGGTCTGGTCTATCTGGCCTGCGTGACCAAAAGCTTCCGCAACCCGGTGCCGCAGTACGAAGACGTGGCGTAAGGCGTAGCGTGATGTGAATGAGAAAAGCCGGAGGGAAACCTCCGGTTTTTTTTCGTCTGCTGTCTGCGTCTGGGGCTGCTTTTTTGCCCGGCGACGCTGCGCTTGCGCGGGCCTACGGTGATGGTTAACCTTCTGAAATTTAATGGTGATGTAGGCCGGGTAAGCGAAGCGCCACCCGGCAACATATTGGGCACGGAGCCTGATGTATTGCCCGGCGGCGGTGGAGACTGTTATCGGTTTACCACGTTCTCAGACTCCGTAGGCCGGGTCAGGCGCAGCCACCACCCGGCAATATGTTGGCCACGGAAACGATGGCCGGACGGTTCCCTCTCCCTTGGGGAGAGGGCCAGGGTGAGGGGAAGCAACGCCGTGTGGTCATTTATGTTATCTGTGGCTTCAGCGCACATTGCGCTTCCGGTTAATTTTTCTGCACTCTGTTTTTTGTGGCGCAGGGAGCGCACAGGGGGCGGCCAGTCGCCGCCGCCCCCTGTGCCCCCGGGCTCCGGCCAGCAAAATCGCCGCTGCGCGGTCCCTTCGACTTATCCCTGCAGGCTTCGGGTCGGGCCGAGGCAGCGTCCGTGCAAAACACGGCCCTCAGCCCGCATCCATGCGGGCTGCCCCGGCCTTCCGGGAACGTCTCAGCGATTTTGAGGCCGCCAGCACCGGCAGTTTCAGCAAGGCTGGTGAATAAATTAACGACAGGTCGCACGAACTCCAGGCCGGGTAAGGCGCAGCCGCCATCCGGCACACAAGCGGCACCGCGCCCGCTGTCCTTGCCCGGCGGCGCGGCGCTTGCCGGACCTGGGGTGTTGAGTAACCTTCTGATAGGTAAATGGCGTTGTAGGCCGGGTAAGGCGTAGCCGCCACCCGGCACACAAGCGGCTCCGCGCCTGCTGTCCTTGCCCGGCGGCGCTTGCCGGGTCTGGGGTGTTGAGTAACCTTCTGATAGGTAAATGGCGTTGTAGGCCGGGTAAGCGAAGCGCCACCCGGCACACAAGCGGCATCGCGCCCGCTGTCCTTGCCCGGCGGCGCGGCGCTTGCCGGACCTGGGGTGTTGAGTAACCTTCTGATAGGTAGATGGTTTTGTAGGCCGGGTAAGCGAAGCGCCACCCGGCAGAAATCCGCGTAAAGCGGTAAAACAGGGGCATTTTTGGGGCACCTGCGGGGTGTCTATTGCGGCGGCGGTTCGAAGCAGAGGCTACGCTCCAGGCATTCGTCGCAGCTCGGCGAGCGGCAGACGATCTCCCCCTGCGACTGCAGGCAGCGCTGGCGATAAAAGAACTTCTTCCAGCGCATATGGTGGACATTCTGCGCCACCAGCTGCGGAAAGCAGTCGCTCATCAGCCGGCCCAGTTCCGCCCGCGAATCCAGACCCAGATCCTCCCATAGATGATTAAACGCCAGCGCCGCCCCGGCGACGATCGGCGCCATCGGTTCGGCTCCCGGCGCGATCCACTCCGCCAGCCATCGCGCCAGCTGGCGGCGCTCTTCGTCGCGGGTGGCATTCAGCTCCGTCATCAGCCGGCGGCGGCTCAGCGCCTCGCTGTCCAGCGGCGTCGCCACCTCGCCCAGCCGCTGCTGCAGGGCCAGCCACGCCTCGACGCTTAGCCCCATGCGCAGCGGAAAGCAGCCTTTTCCGGCGTGATATCGTCGCCACAGGTGGGTCAACCAGTCGACCGGCGCCATCAGGCGACCCCCTGACGCAGGCGCGATGTCGCCAGGCTCTGTCGCCGCCGCTGCCACCAGGCGGGCAGCACCTCGGCGACCGACCGCCACGCGCCGTCCACCTGCGGCTCAATGCCCTGTCGCTCGAGCTGTTGCCATGGCGTATGGCCGATACGCACGCAGAACACCGCTTTCACGTCGGCGAGCAGCGCGAGGAGCGCCGCCAGTCTGGCTTCGCTCTCCTGCGGCTCGCACTCCTCCTCGCCGCGGCAATATTTCGGCGTAAAGCGCTCGCCCACCAGCACCATGCCGGCGGCAGACAGGCTGTAGATCGAGAAGCGGTCGGCATGGCCAAAATGACAATCAATTACCTCGCCGCGGCTGGAGGCCACGGCCACCAGACAGGCATCATCGGCCTCCGACTCTCCCCGGGTGGCGAGGCTGGCATGAAGTTCGGCGCGCTGATGGAGGATGGGCAGCCAGTCGGGGAGGCTGTTCGGGTCCGGCAGCTGGGTAAACTGCTGGCTGCGGTCTTCGCCCAGCATGCCGATGGCGTCGGCGCGGCACTGGTGGCAATGCGTCATCTGCGGCATCGCGGCCCCGCACTGGCTGCGGATCGCGGCGAGCATCCCGGCGTCCGGCTCTGGCTGGCCGTTGAGGCCAAAGACCGTGCCGTGCTCCGGTCTGGCAATCAGCGGCATAATATTGTGAATAAACGCGCCGCTTTCCCGCAAACAACGGCTGACCTCGGCCATGCCGCTGTCGTTGATCCCCGGGATCAGCACCGAGTTTATCTTGACCAGCACCCCGGCGTTGGTCAGCCTGCGGACCCCCTCCAGCTGGCGGGCTATCAGGATCTCCCCGGCTTCCCGCCCGCAGTAGCGTTCGCCGTCGAGCCACAGCCAGGCGTAGATTTGTCCGGCGATGCCGGCATCCAGCGTATTGATGGTCACCGTAACGTGATCCACACCGACCTCCAGCAGGCGATCCACCGCGTCGGGCAGCATCAGCCCGTTGGTCGACAGGCATAATTTCAGGTCCGGAAGCTGATCGCGGACCAGCTCCAGGGTGCGGAAGGTGCGGGTCATATTGGCCAGCGGATCGCCGGGCCCGGCAATGCCGACCACCGACAGCTGCGGGATGGCCTGGGCCACCTGGCGCACTTTCAGCACCGCCTGCTCGGGGGTCAGCAGCGTCGAAGACACCCCGGGGCGGGATTCATTGCTGCAGTCGAATTTACGGTTGCAGTAGTTGCACTGCAGATTGCAGGCCGGGGCGACCGGGAGATGCATCCGGGCGAAACGGTGGTGCCCGCTGCGGGAGTAGCAGGGGTGCGCGGCGACCTTATCGGCCACCCGCGGCGCTAACGCGCTGGCGTCCGCCGACTGACAGGCGTTGCCGCCGGAAAAAGAAGAGCAGGAAGTCATGGTCGTACCTTCATGGTTGGGCGATACCTTCCTGCTGCAAAGGGCATACCAGAGAGGGATTTTTTATCATGCTGAAAAGAAAGGTGTTATTCCGCATCCCTGCGGCAAAATATTGTCGCGTTCCCGCCGCGCAGGCGACAATGTCCTGAACCTGACACCGTGGCTTACAGACGCGGCAGGGTGATATCCATGATCTGGATCCGGTAGGCGACCTGGCGCGGCGTCATCCCCAGCAGCCGCGCCGCCTTGGCCTGCACCCAGCCGGCTTTTTCCAGCGCGGCGATCAGCCGCTGGCGTTCGTCCAGGCTGTTGTCCAGCCAGCTGTCTTCCGCCGGCCCGCTGGCG
Source organism: Klebsiella sp. GG_Kp146 (assembly GCF_040061975.1). NCBI lineage: Bacteria > Pseudomonadati > Pseudomonadota > Gammaproteobacteria > Enterobacterales > Enterobacteriaceae > Klebsiella > Klebsiella sp. GG_Kp146. The sequence continues at coordinate 418,080 of NZ_JBEAHA010000001.1, read as the reverse complement.
GGCAGGGCTTTGGCCGGACGTTCCTGGTGGGTGAAGAGGATCACGTCGCGATCGATCAGGCCGCTCTCGGACATCACCGCCGATCGTTCGAGGCAGTTCTCCAGTTCGCGAACATTGCCCGGCCAGCTGTACTCCATCAGCAGACGGATCGCCCCCTCGCTGATCCGCAGCGTGCGCCCCTGATGCTGGCCAATTTTGCGCACCAGAAAGTGCGCCAGCTCGGCGATGTCCTCCTGACGTTCGCGTAGCGGGGGCAGGGCGATGGGCATCACGTTCAGGCGATAGTAAAGATCCTCGCGGAAGTGGCCCAACCGGACCTCCTCCTCCAGGTGGCGGTTGGTGGCGGCGATGATGCGGACATTCACCCGCAGGGTCTCATCGCCGCCGACCCGCTCCATCTCTCCCTCCTGCAGGATGCGCAGCAGCTTAGCCTGGAACGAGGCGCTGCTTTCGCCAATCTCGTCGAGGAACAGGGTGCCGCCATCCGCCAGCTCAAAACGCCCCTTACGCTGGCGCACCGCGCCGGTAAAAGCGCCTTTTTCATGGCCGAACAGTTCGCTTTCCAGCAGGTTGTCCGGCAGCGCCGCGCAGTTAAATTTGACGAAGGCGGCGCTAGCCCGCGGGGAATGGTGGTGGATGGCATTGGCGATCAGCTCTTTCCCGGTGCCGCTTTCGCCGCGTACCAGCACAGTGGTGTCCCAGCGCGAAACCTGGCGGATCACCTCCACGATCTGGCGCATCGCCGGGCTCTTGCCGACCATATTGTCAAGGCCCACCCCGCGCGACGACGAGCAGGCCGGCGGCCGTTCCACCTTCGGCGGCTGGCGGCCCGGCAGGGTGGCGGAGGCCGGGAGGATCATCAGCCGGATGGTCTGGGCGATGAGGTTGGCGACGGTTTCGAGAAAGCGGGTGCAGGCCGGCAGCCGCTCTTCCTGGCGCGCCATCGGCTGGGCCGCCAGCACTCCCATGGGCCGGGCGTTGGGCCCCATTAGCGGCACGGCGATAAACGGCAGATCGTAATCGTAGAGGCTCAGGCGGTCGAGAAAACGCTGATCGTCGGCGACCCGGGGCAGCACCAGCGATTGCCCCTGGGCCAGCACCGTCCCCACCAGCCCCTCGCCGGGACGATAGCGGATCTGCGCGCTGCCGGGGAGAGTCTGCTGCTCGGTTTGCTGCAGCGCTTCGATACTGAGGATCTCCTGCTCGCTGTCGTACAGACAGATCATCCCGTGCTGCATAAAGGCATCGTTGTGCAATACGCTGAGCACCTCCTGCAGCGTTTTGCTGGCCTCGGTGGCGCGGCTCAGCACCACGCTTATCCGCTGCATGGCGGTGAACTGCTGAGAGAGGTCGAAGCGTCTGACGGTGGTGTCCGGGTCGGATTCGGGGATCATGCTTCACCTCCGGTCAGGGTGTTAAACAGCGGGAAACGCAGGGTCAGGCAGGTGCCGCCCTGCGGCCGGGAAGTCAGCTCGATGGCCCCGCGATGGTGCGCCACCAGGGTCTGGATCAGCCGCAGCTCCATGCCTTTGCCCGGCGAATTCAGCGCGTCGGGGGAGTGGGCGTAGCGCACCTGCAGCAGCGGCACGTTGTCGGTCAGGTACAGCGCCAGCCAGCCGTCGTTTTCCTCGGCATAGAGCTGCATCGCCAGCGGGACGGAAGGCAGCTCGGCGGCGAGGGCCAGGGTGCGGTCGAACCACAGGCTTAAGCACGCCAGCAGCTGAGTGCGCTGGCCAAAGCCGATCAGATGCGGCGAGGCCATGTCCAGCTGCAGCCCCTCGGCATCGAAGCGGGTGCGGTAGAGGGCGCACAGGTCGTCGAAAAAGGGCTGCAGCGGCCAGACGGCGGGGTTTTCGAGATCCAGCGACGGGCGACAGCGCTGGAGCCGGGCCATCGCCTCTTCCCCTTCGCGCCAGGCGGCCTCCAGCGCCACGTTGCCGCTGCTCTCGCCGTTCAGCCGACGGGCCGCCGCCAGCATGTTAATCGGGCAGTTCAGCTGGATCAGCGCGGCGTCCAGCGACTCGCGGATCGCCGCCAGCAGCTTGCCGGCGGTCATTTGCTGCTTCAGCCGGTCGAGGCGGCCCTGCTCCTGCTGCTGGCGCTGCTGGGTACAGTCGGCGATCACCACCAGGGTTCGCGCCAGGGCGCTGTCGATAAAGTAGCGGCTGGCCTCTTCGCTGACGCCGGGCAGCGGCCAGCAGGTCACCGACAGCCAGCGCGCGGCCCCGCGGATCGCCACCGGCAGGATCTGCTCCACGCCGGGCGTCATCCGGCCTGGGGAGACCTGCAGCTCGGTGAGCAGCTCCCGGCCGCCGCAGTCGGCGCAGAAGGTTTTATAGGCAAGGTTGTCCATCACCACCCGATCCTGCTCGTCCACTACCACCACGGCGGCGGGAATATTATTCAGCACCGCCTCCATCAGAGTCATATGGTTGCGCAGCCGCTGCTCCAGGGTATAGCTGACGCTGATATCCCGCTGCATCGCCAGATAATGCTCCAGTTCCCCTTGCGGACTGAGCACCGGAGTGATGTCAATCTCCACCAGGTACAGGCCGCCGTCCCGCCGCTGGTTAATCAGCTGGCCGCGCCACGGCTGACGCTGGAGCAGGGTATGCCACATCTCCTGATAGATCTCGCGCGGCGTCTGGCTGCTGGCCAGCAGGCGCGGGTTCTGATTTAACAATTGCGCCAGCGAATAGCCGGTCTGGCGGCAAAACGCCGGGTTGGCGTAGATGATCCTGGCGCTGGCGTCGGTGAGGGAAATCGCCACTGAGGCCTGTTCCACCATGGTAAAAAACAGCCCCGGATGTTGTTGAGTCAGCGCGCCGGCGATGGCTTCCGGCGCGGCGTTATCGAGCATCATATTCAGGGTCATCGCAAACTCCTGTGTCGCAGTTATGACAAATTGTCCGACACCCTGCGCGGATCGCGGCGGGCTGAGCCGAACCCGGATAACCATGCAAACGGTGCGCCCTTATCGAAACGACCGAACGAAACATTGATCCGACAGGGGGAAAATCCGCTGATTTTTACCTTTCGGTCCGCCGGGGGCGCCTTGCGCGGGCGCTGCGGCGGCGGGAAGCGATCCTGATGGGGCAGGGATGAGCCGTCACGGTGCAGGGCAACCTGGCACAGCCTTCGCAATACCCCTGCGGTAATCCCTATTTCCGACACCATTCCGACAGGAGCGTACTATGGCGAACATTGGCATTTTCTTTGGCACCGATACCGGTAAAACCCGCAAGATCGCGAAACTGATCCACAAGCAGCTGGGGGAGGCCGCCGCCGCCCCGGTCAATATTAACCGCGCCACGCTGGCGGACCTGCTGGCCTACCCGGCCCTGCTGCTGGGCACGCCGACGCTGGGCGACGGCCAGCTGCCGGGCCTTGAGGCCGGGGGCGAGAGTGAGTCGTGGGCAGAGTTTATCCGCAACCTCGGCGACGTCAGCCTGCAGGGAAAAACGGTGGCGCTGTTTGGCCTCGGCGATCAGCGCGGCTATCCCGATAACTTCGCCAGCGGGCTGCGGCCGCTGTACGACGCCCTGCGCGCCCGCGGGGCGACGATGATCGGCAGCTGGCCGAACGAGGGGTATGAGTTCAGCGCCTCATCGGCGCTGGAGGGGGAGCGGTTTGTCGGGCTGGTGCTGGACCAGGATAACCAGTTCGACGAGACCGAAACGCGTCTGGCGACCTGGCTTGAGGAGATCAAACCGCACCTGCTGTAGACGCTGGCGGGTGGCCTGTCGGCTACCCGCACAGCCCCGGCTGGCGCGCTAACATCTCAGCCAGCCACTGGCGCTGGTGGCGGCGCTGGCTCTGTTGAATGAGGTATTCACGGGCGCTTTCCAGCGCCTGTTCAGGCGTCATCGGCGCGGCGGGGCGGATGGCTTCGCACCATACCAGGTGCCAGCCCAGCTCGCTGGCCACCGGCGCGCTCAGCGCATTTTCCGTCAGCGCAAACAGGGCCTCCTCCAGCTGCGGATAGAGCAACCCCCGCCCGATCCACCCCAGTCGCCCGCCGTCCAGCGCGCTCGGGCAGTGGGAGTGTCGCTGGGCCAGCGGCGCAAACGCCTCGCGGGAGGCCGCGATTTGCCCATGAAGCGCCTGGATGCGCGAGTAAACCGCCTGCTCATCGCCATCGACGGTGAGCAGCAGATGGCGGGTCAACCGCTGTTCCGGGCGCCTAAACTGCGCCTGATGCCGCAGATACCACGCCTGCACCGCGGTGGGATCCGGCAGCGGCGCCTGGCTGGCAATCCCGGCGAAGGCGGTTTCCAGCCGGGCATGGTGCAGGACGATGGCCGCCCGCTCCGGCGGCGTAAATCCGCCCTCATCCAGCCAGAGGCGCAGCGAAGCGGCGAGGCCTTCCCGTAGCGCGGCGGGGATCGCCTCTGCCGCGACCTCGGCGACCAGCGCCTGCTCCACGCTGGCCTGACGCTGCCAGGCCGCCTCGAAGGCCTCCCGGTCCGCCGCGGCGATGGCCGCCGGTTCGCAGTTCCAGCGGCTCTGCGCCAGCCGCCGCCGGCCAAATCGTTGCCATGGCTGCATTATTCTTCCTCCTCTGCCAGGGCCAGCGCGGTCACCGGAACCTGGAACCAGCGGCCGCCGAAGTCGACGATATAGCCGTCCCCGCGCTCGCCCCGATCGGTGGCCTCAATACGCCCCTGCTGACCGACGTTGACCACCACTTCGCCCTGCAACGTCAGCGCCGTCTGGCAGGTGACGTTATCGCCATACTGCAGATTCCCCGCCAGCCAGGGACGATCGCCGGCAATCAGCTCCTGTTCGCGGCAGCCGACGATCCGGTCGCTCTCCGGGAAGTGGACCTGGTAGATGACCTGGTCCTGCAAGAATACCCCCCAGTCGCGGACATAGCCGATGCTGCCCCGGCGCACCAGCAGGGCGCCGGACGGCAGGCCCGCATAGGTGCCATCGTTACGGATGGCGCGCACGACGCGGACCGCTTCGCTAAAGGTAAATGTGGGTCTCATGGCGTGTTCTCCTCGAACTGCTGCTGATAACTCTCCGCCAGCAGCCGGCGCGCCAGCAGCCAGTGGGCGCGCGGGTTCTCCTCCAGCTGGTTGAGCAGGGGAACTTCCGCCCGCAGCTTGCGGTGAAAGGCGGCCAGCACCGGCAGGCTGCAATGGGCCAGACGCTCGGGCTGGTAGGGAACGGCGAAAAACTGAAAGAAGGCGTCGGCGGAGCGCAGGTCGTCTACGCCGGGGATCTGATAAAACCACTCCATGCTTACCCCCTGGCCTGCAGCGTTTCGGCGCCGCAGAGCGCGTGATAGATTGCCGCCAGCTCATCATCCCGCGGGCTGCGTTTGCCGGTTTCCGCAAAGTGGCGGAGCGCCGGCAGCAGCTGGTCAATTTGCGCTGACGTCAGGTGATAGCCCATCCGGTCGAAGACGCCGTTAACCGCCTGGCGACCGGAGTGTTTGCCCAGCACCAGCCGATAGCCGCGGCCCAGCAGGGCGGGGTCGATCGCCTGATAGCTCTCGCTGTCGCGCAGCAGCGCCGCGACGTGCACGCCGGACTCATGGGTAAAAACCAGCTCGCCCACCAGCGGCTGCTGGGGATCGACAGGGCGGCGGGTGGCGAGGGCCACCTGTTCGCACAGCGCCGGCAGGGCGGTGAAACGCACCCCGGTCTCGACGCCCAGGCAGCGTTCCAGCCCGAGCGCCACCGTTTCCAGCGCCGCGTTGCCCGCCCGTTCGCCCAGGCCCAGCACGGTGGTGTTCACGCTGGTGGCCCCGGCGCGTACCGCCGCGAGGGTGTTGGCGGTGGCCAGCCCGAGATCGTTATGGGCGTGCATCTCGAGTTCGCCGGGCCAGACGTTACGCAGGGCGGCGATCTGCGCCGCGGTGGTAAACGGGTCGAGGATACCGACGGTGTCGGCATAGCGCAGACGGGCAGCCCCCGCCTCGCCGGCCTGCCGGGCAATATCCCGTAGCGTCGCGTCGCTGGCCCGCGAGGCGTCCTCACAGCCAATGCAGACCTTCAGGCCAAGGGTATGGGCGAGGTGGATCAGACCCGTCAGCCGCTCCAGCAGCAGCGGTAAGCTCTCGCGCAGTTTGTACTGCCGCAGCTTGTCGGAGGCGGGGATGGAGATATCCACCCAGTCCATGCCCAGCTCGGCGCTCAGGCGAATTTCGCCGGCCTGCATCCGGCACCAGGTCATCAGCGTGGCGCCCGGGAGCTGACGGCGCACCAGCCGGATACGGGCGCACTCCTCCTCGCCCATCGCCGGGGTGCCGACCTCCAGCGCCTCGATCCCCGCCGCGTACAGCGCCTCGGCGATGGCGATTTTTTCACTGGCCTGGAAGGCCACGCCGGGACTCTGTTCGCCATCGCGCAGGGTGGTGTCATTGATCAGTACGCGTCCCATTGTCGTCTCTCCGTCTTAACCGAAGACCGGCGCGAAGGCGCCATCCTGCAGGAGCGGCTGGCCGTTTCGCCAGTAGGGCGACAGGGCGCGCAGCCGGTCGATAACAGGAGGCAGGGCGGCGATGACGTAGTCGATCTCTTTTTCCCGGGTGTAGCGCGAGAGGGAGAAGCGAACGGTGCCGTGGGCCGCGGTGTAAGGGATATTCATCGCCCGCATGACGTGCGACGGCTCCAGCGAGCCGGAGGTGCAGGCGCTGCCGCTGGAGGCGGCGATCCCGGCCTGATTCATCAGCAGCAGGATCGCCTCGCCTTCAATGCACTCGAAGGCCAGATTAAGCGTGCCGGGCACCCGCGGCTGGCTGCCGCCCATCACCGTTACCGCCGGAATGGCGCTCAGGAGATGATGTTCAAGGCGATCGCGCAGCTGGCTAATCTGCGCCATGCCCGGGAGGTGGACCTGCGCCAGCTCGCTGGCGGCGCCCATGCCGACAATGCCGCTGATATTTTCCGTCCCGGCCCGCCGGCCATGCGCCTGGTGGCCGCCGCGCAGCAGCGGGCGAAAACGCGTTCCCCGCCGCAGCCAGAGGCAGCCCACCCCTTTGGGGCCGTGGAATTTATGCGCCGAGCAGGAGAGCATATCGATCCGCGTCTGGCTGAGCGCCATCGGGATTTTGCCCACCACCTGCACGGCGTCGCAGTGAAACAGCGCGCCCTGCTCATGGGCCAGCTCCGCCAGCTCGGGCACCGGGAACATGACGCCGGTTTCGTTATTGGCCCACATGATGCTGACCAGCGCCACGCGTGGGCTAAGCGCCGCCCGAAACTGCGCCATATCCAGAGCGCCCTGCCGATCCACGGCGATACGGTGGATCAGGTATCCCTGGCGCTCCAGCTGTTCGCACACCGCCAGGGTGGCGGGATGTTCGACCGCGCTGGTGATGATCTCGCGCCGCTCCGGCATCAGGGCCACCGCTGAGGCGATGGCGGTGGTCGTGGCCTCGGTGGCGCAGGAGGTAAAAATGATCTCGCTGGGGTAGTCGGCCCCGAGCAGAGCGGCCACCTGCTGGTGCGCCCGTTCAAGGGCGGCCTGCGCCGGCAGACCAAAATCGTGAATCGACGAGGGATTGCCGTAAAAGTCGGTCAAAAAGGGCATCATCGCGTCGAGAACCATCGGGTCGAGACGGGTGGTGGCGTTGTTATCGAGATAAACAGGTTTCATTGTGTCCCCCTGGGGTTAGTTAACCGCGGCCGGGGCCGCCACCACGTCCATGTAGCTTCCGGTGCGCTCCATCAGCTTTTGCTGCAGCCAGGCGAGGGTCATGTCGGTCATCATGCAGCCGCTGCAGCTGCCGGAGAGGCTGACGGTGACCTGGCGCGGGGTGACGCTCACCAGCGTCATGTCGCCGCCGTCGGCCTGAATGTGCGGGCGCAGCTCGTTGATGGTATCGACCACGCTTTGCCACTGCGCATCGTGGGCCGTCTCCGCCGGCAGGGGGGCGGGCGGCTGTTGGGCGAGGATCGCCGCCAGCGCCAGCTCAATTTTTTCATGGCAGGTGGTACAGCCCCCGCCGGCCTTGGTGTAGTTGATCACCTCCTCGAGGGTGGTCAGGCCGTTGTTCACCACGGCCCGGCGAATATGTCCTTCGTCGACGCCGAAGCATTTACAGATCAGCTTGCCCTCCTCATGCTCCTCCTCAAGGCTTTCGCCGCGAAAATGGGCGATAGCCGCACGCAGCGCCTCCTGGCCCATCACCGAGCAGTGCATTTTCTCCGGCGGCAGGCCGTCGAGGTAGTCGGCGATCTGCTGGTTGGTGATCTGCCCGGCTTCGGTCAGGGTGTGGCCGATAATCAGCTCCGTCAGCGCGGAAGAGGAGGCGATGGCGCTGCCGCAGCCGAAGGTCTGGAAGCCGGCCTCCTCGATGATCTCGGTGTGCGGATCAACCCGCAGCATCAGGCGCAGCGCATCGCCGCAGCTTAATGAACCCACATCGCCCACCGCGTTGGCGTTGTCGACCACGCGCGCGTTGCGGGGATGAAAAAAATGGTCTTTCACTTTCTCGGAGTAGTTCCACATGCTGTCAGCTCCAGGGATGATGACGAAAACGCCGGGGCGCGGTGCACCGCAGACTGGCGGTGGTACTGTTCCCCAAGCAATTGCGGTACCAACGCATAAAAACCTTATTTGTTAATGACCTGGCGGGTTAACCGCCCCCGACAGAGCCGACACTGTTGTGGCGTTTTGTGGGCTTTGTCACATAAACGACAGGCTCAGGGCTGCGGGTCGGGCTCCTCCCGCCACGTCTGCTCCTCCAGCAGGCGGTTAAAGCGCTGCGGATCGCGTTGCCGCGCGCTGCGGCGCTGCGCTTTTTCATACCAGGAGAGCTGGATCTCCTGCAGTAAGCCGAGGATGGTGGTCTGATCGGGAACCCGTTCGGCGCGGACGCCCACCTGCAGCAGCTGGCGAAAAACCGCCTCGCCAATCGCCACGCAGAACAGGGTGACGCAATCCTCCAGGGCGTGGATGCGCTCGGCAATTTTCTCGGTCTGATGGCCGCTGACGACCGGGAACTCCACCACCCGCAGCAGGGTGACCCGATCCGCCTTGACGCCGTAGACCACCAGCCGCGGCGTGGCGCCAAAATGCTGATCGACATGGCGGTAATCGGAGCTGGCGAAGGCGACTTTCATCGACCACTCGTCGGCGTGGACCATCTCAAACTGACGGTTAATGGGCTGCATAATCGTCTCCTGAAGCTTGCTGGGGGTCGGCGCCCTGGCGAAGCGGCGATCGGTAGAGGGCGGTGTGGTGATGGCGGTCGCGCACCAGATTGGCCAGCTCAAACAGCGTGTCGCGCATGCCGGTGTATCCCTGGCGGACCCGGCGAAATTCGCCGAGCCGATCGAAAAGGGGAAAGCCGACGCGGATCAGTGGCAGGGCAAACTGCTCCGCCAGATCGCGGGCGTGAGAGTTAGCCACCAGCAGATCGGCGGGTTGCTGGCTCAGCAGCTGCTGGAGATCCTCCAGATCCCCCGGCACCACCCGCTCGACCGGCAGCTGGCGCAGGCTGGGGTGGCTGGTGGGGGCGACCAGCGGGCCGGGCTGTATCCCCTGGCTGCGGGCGAAATCACACCAGGCCGCCAGCAGGTCGCCCTCCGCGGCCATCGCCATGCGTTGGCCCTGCAGCCACATATGGCAGTCGATCATCGCATCCTGCAGCTGGCCGCGCTGGCGCTCAATCCAGGCCGGTACGCGGCGCCCGGACAGCTTCGCCAGTTGATGAATAAAGGTATCGCAGTGGTCGAGGGTCATCAGGTGCGGCAGGGCGATCACCTCTCCGCGGCTGCGCTGGCTCAGGAGCGATGCCGCCCGCTGCAGTGACACGCCGATGGCGAAGCTGCCCAGGCTCTGGCCCATCTGCGCAATCTGGCGCAGCGAGGCGCCGCCCTGGGTCAGGGGCGTAAAATCCCCCTGACCCAGGTGGCCATCCATCGACAGCGAGAGGTCCGGCAGGACCACCGGCTGCAGGCCAAAGGCCTCCACGCAGCGGCTCAGCCATTCGATATCCCCTGGCGAACAGAGGTGGCTGACCAGCAGGTTGACCCGCCGGGGCCGCTGCCCCGGACGCGGCGTCGGCGCCACCCACTGCTCGATGATGCTCTCGATCACCGCGCTGTAGCCGTTTTCCATGGAGCCAAAAAAATCCGGGGTGTTGACGGTGAGGATCGCCACGCCGTTATGGCGGGGATGCGCCTCGCGAAACTGGCGTACCACCCGGGCGATATCGCTGCCCTGCGCCTCCGCCAGACCGGTGCTGAGCAGCACAATGGCCTGCGGACTGTGGCGCTGGCAGAGGGTATCGAGCGCGGTGAAGATATTGCCGTCGGCGCCCATGATCGTGGCGGTCGGATCCATGGCCGTCGACTGCAGGGGCACCGGGTCATGAAAATGCTGAATAAAGAAAACTTTGGCGAAGGCGCTGCAGCCCTGGGCGCCGTGGACCAGCGGGATGGCCTGGGCCAGCCCAAGGCTGGCGAGGATCGCCCCGAGCGGTTGCCCGGTTTTAATCGGGCTCACCGCCAGCGGTTTTTCGCTACGGATAAGGTCTGCCATGGTGTTCTCCTAGTGCCACGGGGCGCGGGCATGCGTTTGCGGCCAGACGGGGCTGGCGAGGGTCAGACAGAGCTGGCGGGCGAGGGTGATGATGCCCTGGTAGCCAGCGTAGGCGTGCTCCCGCTCCTGATTGATATCGAGGAACGGCAGCCGGGCTTTCCAGGCGGTGTACATATTGCGTCCGCCGGCGATCATCAGATCCGCCTGATAGCGGTACACCACGTCGAGCAGGGTGCGGGCGTTGCCCTCCTCAAGCATCACCGCTTCGTCGCCCATCAGCTCCCGGATCCGCTGTTTGTCCTCCTCGGTGGATTTCCGCGTGCCGGTGGCCACCACGGTCATGCCGAGATCCTGCAGGGCCGAGACCACCGACCAGGATTTCACGCCGCCGGTGTAGAGCAGCACTTTGCGCCCGCGGAGCTGCTCGCGCCACGGCGCTAGCGCCTGCTCCGCTGCCTGCTCTTCACGGGCGATCAGCGCCTCGGTGCGGCGGCACAGGTCGTCATCCCCCAGCAGCGCCGCCAGCTGGCGCAAGGCGTCGGAGGTGGCGCGGATCCCGTAGAAGCTGCCTTCAAACCACGGCGTGCCGTAGCGTAGCTCCAGCCCCCGGGCGACGTTGATCAGCGCTCGCGAGCACACCAGCATATTGGCCTGCGCCCGGTGCAGGGTCTGGATCTCGGCAAAGCGGCCGTCGCCGGAGAGGCTGCCGAGGACGCGGATCCCCAGCTCGTCGAGCAGCGGCTGGACCTGCCAGAACTCGCCGGCGATATTGAATTCGCCAATCAGGCCGATATCGTGGCGCTGGGCCGGGGCAAAGGGCGTGTTGTCCGGCCATGGGGCGGGTTCGCGCTGGCCAATCACCTGCCTGAGCATTACGTCGCCCGCCATCCGGTTGCCAAGATTTTTGCTGCCGTAGAAGCCGGCGGCGTCAATGGCGATGACCGGGACGCCGGTGGCGGTCTGCGCGGCCTGGCACACCGCCTCAATGTCATCGCCTTCCATCGCCGGTACGCAGGTGTTGTAGATAAAGACCGCCGCCGGGCGATAGCGGTCGACGATGTGACGCACGGCATGGAACAGGCGGCGTTCGCCGCGGCCCATAATCACATCCTGTTCGTTGAGATCGGTGGTAAAGCCGAGCCGGTTGAGGGCCGGGCCGGCGCTGACGCTGCCGCGGTTATCCCACGAGCTTCCCGCGCAGCCGATAGGGCCGTGCACCAGGTGCGCGACGTCGGCGATGGGCAGGAGCGTTATCTGCGCGCCGTCGAAGGCGCAGCCGCCGGCGGTGGCGCCGGGCTTAGGGGCGCTGCAGCCGGATTTTTGCTTCTGGTTGTGCTCGCAGGCGGGTTCGTCCAGCAGCGCCAGAATTTCCTTTCCCTTCATAGTGACCTCGTTGACGGTGGGAGACCGGGGAGGTGATGCAATTCGCGCTCCAGGGAGAGGGGGGTTGATTTTTAAGGAAAAAGGGTTGTGGGCTTTGCGACAAAGGCAACAATCAAACAGGGGTAAGGCATGATTTATCGCGCTGATAACTGGATTTACCGCGACAGTATTGCCGCATATTGGCGAATGACGGGAAGCGTCGATAAGGTGGAATATTCCGTTCACCGACCTTCCTCACTATTTCATCGCGCCCTCTGCGGGTGAACGGCATGGGGGGCGTTTCGCCCGCCCCCCATGACCCCCCGCATGGCGCTGAAAATTGCCGCTGCGCGGTCCGCTCCACTCCGGCTTCATCTGGCGGAACGGGCGGACTCGACATCCTTGTCTCGACCGCCCTCTGGCCGCCGTCCTGGCGGCCAGTCCTGGATGCGCGCCTGCGTTCTCGCCAATTTTCCTGATGCGCCTAACCCCCCGCTGTCACTTTTGTCCCTGTCCTGCGGCGCTTGCCTTGCTGAAAGAAAGGATGTCACCTGCAGGGGCAAAAAAAGGCCCGCGGGGTCGGCGGGCAACAAGCACAACACAACGATTAAAAAACACGTTCCTCCAGAGGGTTATCCCGGTTGAGGCGCTTCGCCAGCCACGGCGGCAAACGGCCGGCCAGCAGCGTATTGATCGCCTCGCACTGGGCCTGGATCGTCGTGCCCGGCGGCGCTTTCATCGGATGGATCTGATGGCGGATCAACCTCGCGGCGGCAGGCCCGCCGATCTCCTGGCAAAACAGCAAATGGCAATCCTCCAGCAGCCTGGCGCGCATCTCGCTGGCGTCAGACGTCGCCGAAGGGGAGGCATAGCGGCGCAGATCCGCCAGCCAGCCGCCCTGGTCATCGAAGGCATAGATAAAAAACAGCCGGTTCTGGCCAAAATGACCATTGATGACCAGGCCATCCTGCGAACAAAAGGCGACCCGCAGCTGGGGCGTCCGCTGGGGTGACCGGGCGATGCGCAAATGGCCGGGCAGCGCCCCCTGCAGGCAGGCGATGACCCGCGCCCAGCGGGCCGGGGACATCACCGCCGTCGCCGAAGGAAAGCTGGCGGCCAGCTGAGGCTGCGTCAGGGTGGTTAACCGTTCCGGGGTCAAGGTTTCGCCGCACTCCTGCGCCAGCCAGTCGACGACTTGCACCGGCTGCAGCTCCGGCAGCGTCTGGAACAGCGCCAGCAGACGCCAGAAAAGGGTATCGTTATCGGACATTTCCAGCTCCTTATAGCAGCGTGCTGCGGGTGGCGCGCAGGCTTATCGGAAAGACCGGCCGCCCCGGCTGCGGATTGACGTAGTAGCGACGTCCCCCTTCAAGGGCAATCGCGCCGCCCCAGCGGTCCGTCTCGTCATGTTCGACCTGAAGCACCCGGGCCTCCAGATCCTGTTTGGCGATATAGGCATACAGCGCCTCGCCGCGCTCACGGAAAATCACGATGGGCATACTCCCTCCTGGCCCCGCCTGCGGCGGGGCGCCTGATGGTTAACGAACGAGGTCGAAGCTGTAATCGGTTTTGCCCAGCTGGCTGGTGTCGTGGTCCAGTTTTTCCAGCACGGCGTTCACCAGCGTCGTGACGATGTTCATCGCGCCTTCATAGCCCCAGGTGGTCTGGCGGTGCAGATGATGGCGGTCGAACAGCGGAAAGCCGAGACGGATCAGCGGCACTTCGAAGGCTTTGCCCTTCGCCAGGGTATCGCGCTGGATAAACTTGCCGTAGGAGTTACCGATCATAAAGTCCGGCTGACGGGTGAACATCAGCGACCGGAAGTGCCACAGGTCGCAGTTGATGAATACTTCGCTGTCCTGGCCGTATGGCGAGGCGTCGAGCATTTTCTTCATCGCCTTTTGCCAGCGTTTATTGGCGTTATGGCTGAGGATCACCGTCGGCTCGCAGCCCAGCTCCAGCAGGAAGCGCGTCAGGCCCATCACGAAATCCGGATCGCCGTAGAGGCCGAATTTTTTGCCGTGCAGCCAGGTGTGGGAGTCCAGCATCATGTCCACCAGCCGGCCGCGCTCAAGGGTCAGGGCGTCGGCGATCGGTTTGCCGGTCAGCTGACTGACGGTCATCAGCAGCGCGTCGGTAGCGGCCAGACCCAACGGAACGGCTACCTCCGTGGCGGGCTGATTCCACATCTCCTGAACCACCTTTTTGCTTTTCACCAGCTGCCATGGCTGCAGCAGCAGGGTGTCAATGGCGTCCGGCGCGGTTTTGATCTCCTGCTGGCTGGTGCCGCCGGCGTACATCCGGTAATGGCCGTCGGCGGGGGTGTCGAGCACCTCTGAAGGGTCGGAGAGCAGGCTGCAGGGGACATCCATCTGCGCCATCATCCGCTTCAGCACGCGGAAGTTGCCGAGATAGGTCTCAAATCCGGTCACCAGATTGAGCTTTTGCAGTTTGCCCGGCTGCCCGGCGTAGTCAGCGGTAAAGGTCTTCGCGAACCCTTCGAACATATTGTCCCAGCCGGTGACATGGCTGCCGATAAAGCTGGGGGTATGGGCGTAAGGAATAGCGATACTGTCGTCAACAAATCCCTCTTTTTTGGCGTTGGCGATAAACGCCTGCAGATCGTCGCCGATCACCTCGGCCATGCAGGTGGTGGAGACGGCGATAATCTCGGGTTTATACAACGCGCTGGCATTCTGCAGGCCCAGATTCATGTTGTTGTTGCCGCCGAACACCGCCGCGTCCTCGGTCATCGAGTCGGAGACGCAAGCCACCGGCTCCTTAAAATGGCGGTTAAAGTAGGTGCGGAAATAGGCGACGCAGCCCTGAGAGCCGTGGACGTAGGGCAGGGTGCCGGCGAACCCCAGCGCGCAGAGTACGGCGCCGAGCGGCTGGCAGGCTTTGGCCGGGTCGACGGTCAAAGCCTCGCGCTGGAAGTTCAGCGCTTCATACTCGGCGGTGGTGGTCCAGGCAAATACCTCCTGGACGCGCTGCGCGTCGTGCGCCTCTTCAAGGCTCTTTTTGTTCTGGAACAGGGTCTGGTATTCATCCTGTTCAAACAGCGGATAACAGCTGTGAATTTTATCGATCGTTTGGCTCATGGTGTTCTCCTCCCGCGCCACAAATCGGTGGACTGACGGGACAGTGAAGGGGCAATCACGCAGACTTCAGCCACGGGGCAGTCAGTTCGTTCCACGCCGGATTGTTCAGGGTCATATCCATATCGCGAGCAAAGATGGCGAAGCCGTCATAGCCGTGATAGGGGCCGGAATAGTCCCAGGAGTGCATCTGGCGGAACGGCACCCCCATTTTCTGGAAGATATATTTCTCTTTGATCCCGGAGCCGATGAGGTCGGGCTTCAGCGCTTTGACGAAGGCCTCCAGCTCATAGCTGCTGGCATCGTCAAACAGCAGAGTGCCCTCTTTCAGGTCCGGCAGGGTGCGGTCGTAATCATCGTTATGGGCAAACTCGTAGCCGGCGGCGATGATCTCCATCCCGAGATCCTCATAGGCGCCGATGACGTGGCGCGGCCGCAGCCCCCCCATGTACAGCAGCACTTTGCGCCCCTCCAGCCGCGGGCGATATTTGGCGATGATGGCCGCCATCTGCCCCTCATATTTGGCGATCACCGCTTCCGCATTGGCGCGAATGGTGTCATCAAATTGATCGGCGATCTTGCGCAGCGATTCGGCGATTTTGGTCGGGCCGAAGAAGTTATATTCCATCCACGGGATCTGATGTTTCTCCTCCATATGGCGGGCGATATAGTTCATCGAGCGGTAGCAGTGGACGAGGTTTAGCTTAACGAACGGGGTGTTCTCCATCTCCACCAGAGTACCGTCGCCGGACCACTGCGCCACTACGCGCAACCCCATCTCCTCCAGCAGAATGCGCGAGGCCCAGGCGTCGCCGCCGATGTTGTAATCGCCAATGATGGCGACATCGTACGGGGTGCTGGCAAACGGCTGCCCTTCGCGGTTGTTCAGCACCCAGTCGCGCACCACGTCGTTGGCGATATGGTGGCCCAGCGACTGCGAGACGCCGCGAAAGCCTTCGCAGCGCACCGGGATCACCGGTTTATCCAGCGCCTTGCTGCTGGCGTTGGCCACGGCGCTGATGTCATCGCCGATGAGGCCCACCGGGCACTCCGACTGGATAGTGATCCCTTTGGTCAGCGGGAACAGCAGCTCCATCTCTTCAATCAGTTTGCTCAGCTTTTTATCGCCGCCGAAGACAATATCGCGCTCCTGAAAATCTGAGGTGAAGTTCAGGGTGCCGAAGCTGTCGACGCCGCTGACGCCGGTATAGTAGTTGCGCCGTCCGGCGCGCGAGTACTGGCCGCAGCCGATGGGGCCGTGCGAGATATGGGCCATGTCTTTAATCGGCCCAAACACCACCCCTTTCGAGCCGGCGTAGGCGCAGCCGCGCACGGTCATCACCCCGGGCTGCGATTTACGGTTCGAGATAATGCACTTGCCGACGCTCTCCATCTGCGGATCGCTGATCATCATGTGCTTTCTGCGCTCTTTGCGCGCGGTTTCGGGAAACACCTCCAGGACTTCCTGGATGAGCGCAAGGTTACGTTCGCCTGTTGCGTTGGTCATGGTGAGGATCCTGTGCTCAGGCCGCGTTTTCTTCAGCGGCGGTTTTACCAATGATGCTGGTGTCTTCTTCTTCCATGATGCCGAACTCCATCAGCAGCGACTCCAGCTCGTCCATGGTGCAGGGGGTCGGCACCACTTTTTTGGTGTTATTGACGATCTTCTGCGCCAGCTGACGATATTCGTTGGCCTGCTGACAGGTCGGGTCGTACTCGATCACCGTCATTCGGCGGATCTCTGCGCGCTGCACAATGTTGTCGCGGGGAACAAAGTGGATCATCTGGGTGCCGAGCTTCTCCGCCAGGGCGATGATCAGCTCGTCTTCGCGGTCGGTTTTGCGCGAGTTACAGATCAGGCCGCCGAGGCGTACCTTGCCGGATTTGGCGTACTTCACGATCCCCTTGGAGATATTGTTGGCGGCATACATCGCCATCATCTCCCCGGAGCAGACGATGTAGATCTCCTGGGCTTTGTTTTCGCGGATCGGCATGGCGAAGCCGCCGCAGACCACGTCGCCGAGGACGTCATAGAAGACGAAATCCAGATCTTCTTCATAGGCGCCTTCTTCTTCGAGGAAGTTGATGGCGGTGATCACCCCGCGTCCGGCGCAGCCAACGCCTGGCTCCGGGCCGCCGGATTCGGCGCAACGTACATCGCCATAGCCGATTTGCAGTACGTCTTCGAGCTCCAGATCCTCGACCGAGCCCACTTCCGCCGCCATCTCCATAATGGTGTTCTGGGCTTTCGCGTGGAGGATCAGACGGGTGGAGTCCGCCTTCGGATCGCAGCCGACGATCATTACTTTCTTACCCATCTCGGCGAGGGCCGCGACGAGATTCTGGGTGGTGGTTGATTTACCGATACCGCCTTTACCGTAGATAGCGCATTGACGCATGGTCATGGTGACTTCTCCTGTTGTTGAGTGTTTGCCAGCAGAGAAGTGCAGGGAACATACCAGCTGTGATTTTTTATGCAGTCTGCTGATAAATAAGTGTTTTCTGTAAACCGGCCGCGCCGGGGGCCTGCGCAAACGGCACAATAACGCCACCAAATGTGCGAAACAGAACAATTTCCCGCCACCGGCCCGGCGCGGCGCTTTGTCGCCTGTTCAACAGCTTGTCGCGCCCTGTGTCTTATTCCCCGCAATTCCGCCGGACGGACCTGCGCCTCTCTTCCCTTAACCTGTTGAATTAATAAGCGACAGGCGGCAATCCGCGAGCTGGCACAGGCTGTGCTTGAAGAGGAAACAGGGTTTGCCGCGGGCTGTCGCGGTAAAGAGAACGCTCACCTTCGAGGATTGAACGATGTCCGGAAACATGAAAACAATGGATGGCAACGCGGCGGCGGCCTGGATCTCCTACGCCTTTACCGACGTGGCGGCCATCTATCCCATTACCCCCTCCACCCCGATGGCGGAGAATGTCGATGAATGGGCCGCTAAGGGGAAAAAGAACCTCTTTGGTCGGCCGGTGCGCCTGATGGAGATGCAGTCTGAAGCCGGCGCCGCCGGGGCGGTGCACGGCGCGCTGCAGGCGGGGGCGCTCACCACCACCTACACCGCGTCGCAGGGACTGCTGCTGATGATCCCAAATTTGTACAAAATTGCCGGGGAGCTGCTGCCGGGCGTCTTTCACGTTAGCGCCCGGGCGCTGGCGACCAATTCGCTGAATATTTTTGGCGACCATCAGGATGTGATGGCGGTGCGCCAGACCGGCTGCGCCATGCTGGTGGAGAATAACGTTCAGCAGGTGATGGACCTGTCGGCGGTGGCGCATCTGGCGGCGATCGCCGGGCGGATACCCTTTATCAACTTCTTCGACGGCTTTCGCACTTCGCACGAAATACAGAAGATCGAGGTGCTGGAGTATGAGCAACTGGCGGCGCTGCTGGACCGCCCGGCGCTGGAGCGCTTTCGTCGTCAGGCGCTGCATCCGGATCACCCGGTGATCCGCGGCACCGCGCAAAACCCGGATATCTACTTCCAGGAGCGGGAGGCCGGTAACCGCTTCTACCTCGCGCTGCCCGATCTGGTGGAAAGCTATATGGCGAAGATCACCGCGCTCACCGGGCGGGAATATCACCTGTTTAATTACCACGGCGCGCCGGACGCCGAGCGGGTGATTATCGCCATGGGCTCAGTGTGCGACACCGTCCAGGAGGTGGTGGATGCGCTGAATGCGGCGGGGGAGAAGGTGGGGCTGCTCAGCGTTCATCTCTATCGCCCGTTCTCGCTGGCGCACTTTTTCGCGCAACTGCCCGCCAGCGTGCAGCGCATTGCCGTCCTTGACCGCACCAAAGAGCCGGGGGCGCAGGCGGAACCGCTGTGCCTCGACGTCAAAAACGCTTTCTATCAACGCGACGATGCGCCGCTGATTGTCGGCGGCCGCTACGCCCTCGGCGGTAAGGATGTGCTGCCCAACGATATCGCCGCGGTGTTTGACAATCTTCGGCAGCCGCTGCCGAAGGACGGGTTTACCCTGGGCATTGTCGATGACGTCACCTTTACCTCGCTGCCCGCCCGGCAGGTGCCGCTGGCGGTCTCCCACGCCGGGATCACCGCCTGCAAATTCTGGGGCATGGGCTCGGACGGCACCGTCGGGGCGAACAAAAGCGCCATCAAGATCATCGGCGATAACACGCCGCTCTATGCTCAGGCCTACTTTTCCTACGACTCGAAAAAGTCCGGGGGGATCACCGTCTCGCACCTGCGCTTTGGCGACCGGCCAATCACCTCGCCCTACCTGATCCAACGGGCCGATTTTATCGCCTGCTCTCAGCAATCCTATGTCGACCGCTACGACCTGCTGGAGGGGCTGAAGCCGGGAGGCACCTTTTTGCTCAACTGCAGCTGGTCCGAGGCGGAGCTGGAGCAGCACCTGCCGGTCAGCGTTCGGCGCTATCTGGCGCAGGAAAAGATCGACTTTTATACCCTCAACGCCGTGGACATCGCCCGCGAGCTGGGCCTCGGCGGGCGCTTTAACATGCTGATGCAGGCGGCGTTCTTTAAGCTGACGGCGATTATCGATCCGCAAACTGCGGCGGACTATCTCAAGCAGGCGGTGGAGAAAAGCTATGGCAGCAAAGGGGCGAGCGTCATTGAGATGAACCAGCGGGCGATCGAGCTGGGGATGGCGGCGCTGCGTCGGGTGACGGTTCCCGCCCACTGGGCGACCCTCGATGCGCCGGCGCCCCAGGCGACAACCCTGATGCCGGACTTCATCCGCGATATTCTGCAGCCCATGAACCGCCAGCGCGGCGACCTGCTGCCGGTGAGCGCCTTCGCCGGGATGGAAGACGGCACCTTTCCCTCCGGCACCGCCGCCTGGGAGAAGCGCGGCATTGCCCTGGAGGTGCCGGTCTGGCAGCCCGACGGCTGCACCCAGTGTAACCAGTGCGCCTTCGTCTGCCCGCATGCGGCGATCCGCCCGGCGTTGCTGAACGCTGAAGAACAGGATACGGCGCCCGCCGGGCTGCTGAGCAAACCGGCCCAGGGGGCCAAAGACTACCACTATCATCTGGCTATCTCGCCGCTGGACTGCTCCGGCTGCGGCAACTGCGTGGAGAGCTGCCCGTCGCGCGGCAAGGCGCTGCAGATGGCCTCCCTCGACAGCCAGCGCGCGATGGCCCCGGTCTGGGACTACGCGCTGGGGCTGGCGCCAAAAGACAACCCGTTTCGCAAAACGACGGTCAAAGGCAGCCAGTTCGAAACGCCGCTGCTGGAGTTTTCCGGCGCCTGCGCGGGCTGTGGCGAAACGCCCTATGCCCGGCTGATCACCCAGCTGTTTGGCGACCGGATGCTGATCGCCAACGCCACCGGCTGCTCTTCGATCTGGGGCGCCAGCGCGCCTTCGATGCCCTATACCACCAACCACCGCGGCCACGGGCCGGCCTGGGCAAACTCGCTGTTTGAGGACAACGCCGAGTTCGGGCTGGGCATGATGCTCGGCGGCCAGGCGATCCGCCAACAGATCGCCGGGGAGATGACTCGCGCCCTGGCGCTGCCGGTCAGCGACGCGCTTCACGCCGCGATGCGGCAATGGCTGGCGCAGCAGGACGAGGGGGAGGGGACCCGCGAGCGTGCGGACCGCCTCAGTGCGTTGCTGGCGGCGGAAAAAGAGGGGGTTCCGCTGCTGGAGCAGCTCTGGCAGAACCGTGACTATTTCGTCCGGCGTTCGCAGTGGATCTTCGGCGGCGACGGCTGGGCCTACGATATCGGCTTCGGCGGTCTCGATCATGTGCTGGCCAGCGGGGAAGACGTCAATATTCTGGTGTTCGATACCGAGGTCTACTCCAACACCGGCGGCCAGTCGTCCAAATCGACCCCGGTGGCGGCGATCGCCAAGTTTGCCGCCCAGGGGAAACGCACGCGGAAAAAAGATCTCGGCATGATGGCGATGAGCTACGGCAATGTTTACGTTGCGCAGATCGCCATGGGCGCTGATAAAGATCAGACCCTGCGGGCCATCGCCGAGGCTGAAGCCTGGCCGGGACCGTCGCTGGTGATCGCCTACGCCGCCTGTATCAACCACGGCCTGAAAGCCGGGATGCGCTGCAGTCAGCGCGAGGCGAAGCGGGCGGTGGAGGCGGGATACTGGCACCTGTGGCGCTACCATCCACAGCGCGAAGCCGAGGGCAAAACGCCGTTTATACTGGACTCCGAAGAGCCGGAAGAGAGCTTCCGCGACTTTCTGCTTGGCGAGGTGCGCTATGCCGCGCTGCACAAAACCACCCCGGATCTGGCGGACGCGCTGTTCCGGCAAACGGAGGAGGATGCCCGGGCCCGTTTCAGGCAGTACCAGCGGCTGGCGGGGGAGTAGCAGGCAGCAGGTTAGCGATTCACGACTGCTGCATCACGTTCAGCAGCGTATCCAGCAGGCCGGGAAAACGGGCATCCAGATCTTCCCGGCGCAGCGAAATCATATTTTCCCGTCCCTGAGGCCGCTGCCAGATCACACCGCTGTCGCGCAGGACGCGCCAGTGGTGGGTCATGGTGGACTTGGCCACCTCTTCCTGACGCAGAGCGTTGCAGCTCTGCTCGCTGCCGTCGGCCAGCGTGCGGATGATCTCCAGTCGCAGCGGGTTGCCGAGCGCGGAAAGGACATTTTCCAGGCGAATTTGTTCTCGTTCGGGGTGATTGGCGATCATAATAATCCTGTGTCGGCGGTGGCGCGGCGCATGGCTGCCGCAGCCCGTATCGGCGGCTGGCGGCTACTATACCCAAACTCCTGTTCTCATGCCACGCGCGCCGCCGCAACCTGACCAATCATAATAATAGTAAAAATAGTTCGAATATACTCGTACAATTGTACTATCATAAGCGGCAGTGAAATGAACTGCGGATCATTCCGACCGCAGACTGACAGTCAAAACGACTAAGGACGCATCATGCCCCGACCCATCCCCCTCGAACGTTATCGCAACATCGGTATCTCCGCGCATATCGATGCCGGTAAAACCACCACCACCGAGCGCATCCTGTTTTACACCGGGATGAGCCATAAGCTGGGTGAAGTACACGATGGCGCGGCAACCACCGACTGGATGGCCCAGGAGCAAGAGCGTGGGATCACCATTACCTCGGCGGCGGTGAGCTGCTTCTGGCCGGGTATGGACCGCAGCTTCGAGCCGCACCGGATCAATATCATCGACACCCCGGGGCACGTGGATTTCACCATTGAGGTGGAACGTTCCATGCGCGTGCTCGACGGCGCGGTGATGGTGTATGACTCCGTCGGCGGGGTGCAGCCCCAGTCGGAGACCGTCTGGCGCCAGGCGAATAAATACCATGTCCCTCGGCTGGCCTTCGTCAACAAGATGGACCGCCCCGGCGCGGACTTCTTCCGCGTGGTGCAGATGATGATCGACCGCCTGAAGGCCAACCCGGTGCCGATTGTCATCCCCATTGGCGCCGAAGAGCATTTCACCGGCGTCGTCGACCTGGTGAAAATGCGCGCCATCCTGTGGGATGACGCCACCCAGGGCATGACCTTCAGCTACGGGCCGGTCCCTGACGATCTGCTGGCGACTGCCCGCGAGTGGCGGGAGAAAATGGTCTCGGCGGCGGCGGAGGCCAGCGACGCGCTGATGGATAAATACCTCGAAACCGGCGAGCTGGACGAGGCGGAGATCGTCGCCGGTCTGCGCCAGCGCACGGTGAAGGGTGAAATCCAGGCGGTGCTCTGCGGTAGCGCCTTTAAAAACAAAGGCGTGCAGCGCATGCTCGACGCGGTGGTGGAGCTGATGCCGTCGCCGCTGGATATTCCGGCGATACAGGGCGTGGATGAGAAAGGCCAGCCGGCGGAACGCCATCCGAGCGACGATGAGCCGCTGTCGGCGCTGGCGTTCAAACTGATGACCGACCCCTACGTCGGCCAGTTGACCTTTATCCGCGTCTACTCCGGGACGCTGAAGAAAGGCGATGCGGTATGGAACCCGGTGAAGGGCAAGAAAGAGCGCATCGGGCGTATCGTCCTGATGCAGGCCAACGATCGCCACGAAGTGGACGAACTGCACGCCGGAGATATCGCGGCCTGCGTTGGGCTGAAGGATGTCACTACCGGCGATACGTTATGCGACCCGGATGCGGTGATTACCCTTGAGCGGATGGAGTTTCCGGAGCCGGTGATTTCGCTGGCGATTGAGCCGAAGACCAAAGCGGACCAGGAGAAAATGGGCATCGCGCTGCAGCGACTGGCGGCAGAAGATCCGTCGTTCCGTTTGCATACCGATGAAGAGTCCGGCCAGACGATTATCTCCGGCATGGGCGAGCTGCATCTGGAGATCATTGTCGACCGGATGAAGCGCGAGTTTAACGTCGAGGCCAACATTGGTCGTCCGCAGGTCACCTACCGCGAAACCCTGCGCAAGAAAGTGACGGACGTGGAGGGCAAATTTGTGCGCCAGTCCGGCGGTAAAGGACAGTACGGGCACGTCGTGCTGACCCTTGAGCCGCTGGAGCCGGGCAGCGGTTTCGTCTTCGAGGACGCCACCAAAGGCGGGGTAGTGCCGCGCGAGTACATCCCTTCCGTGGAGAAAGGGCTGCGCGAAGCGATGGGCACGGGCGTGCTGGCGGGCTATCCGGTGGTTGACGTGAAAGCGACCCTGACCTTCGGATCGTACCACGATGTGGACTCCTCGGAGATGGCGTTCCGCATGGCGGCGATCTTCGGCTTCCGGGAAGGGGCGCGCAAAGCGGACCCGGTGATCCTTGAGCCGGTGATGCACGTGGAGGTGGAAACGCCGGAAGAGTACGCCGGGAATATCATGGGCGATCTCTCTTCCCGTCGCGGGATGGTGCAGGGGATGGAAGAGCGCTTCGGCAGCCAGATCATCCGCGCCGATGTGCCGCTGGCGGAGATGTTTGGTTATTCCACCACGCTGCGCTCGATGTCTCAGGGACGAGCAACCTACAGCATGGAGTTCCACCACTACGCGGAAGCGCCGCGCAACGTAGCGGATGAAATCATCGCCAGCCGCGCGAAAAGTTAAGCAACGTTCCCGGGTGCGACGCGAGGCGTCTTACCCGGGCTACGAGTCCAGCCATCGTTTGTAGCCCGGGTAAGGCGTTAGCCGCAACCCGGGAATTTTAGCCAATCAGACAATATCCTGTGCGTACTGCCACAGCGCCTTCAGCTGCGCCAGCTTCTCTTTATCATCCGCATACAGCTGATACAGTTTGTAGCCCGGGTAAGGCGTTAGCCGCAACCCGGGAATTTCAGCCAATCAGACAATATCCTGCGCGTACTGCCACAGCGCCTTCAGCTGCGCCAGCTTCTCTTTATCATCCGCATACTGCTGATACAGCATCTGCAGTTCATCGGCATAGGCCTGCAAAAACTCAGGCGTAAATACCTGACGACGGTGCTCTAACCAGCGCTGCTGCTCATGTTCATCGAGCGTGCCGGGGAAGTTGCGCGCCCGGTAGTTAAACAGCAGGCGTTCGATGCGCTTGTCGGCGAAGGTGATATCCAGCGCCGGCAGATTGCGCGGTTCGGTTTCCAGCACGATTTTCATCGCCGCGCGGTCGGCATCGCTAAAGAACCCATTGTAAAGCTGGGCGTCGACGTTTTCGGACGGCATGAACGGCTCGGCTTCGGCATACACCGCCACCACTTTCTCCCGCACCTGCGGATTCGCCCGCAGCAGCTGGGCATTCTCCAGACAGCGCTGAATGGAGATCCCCAGCCGGTCGGCATCCTGCGGGCGCAGGGTATTGGCCTGGGCCAGCACCGGACATTTGTTCAAATGCACCAGCTTAATCGGCGCCGCCGGCAGATCGCCAAGCTCGGCGCGCGGGGTGTAAAGCCGCTCGCGCAGGGCGTCCGCATCCAGCTCCAGCAGCGGCGCCATATCCCCTGCCAGATCGACCATAATCACCGCATTGCGGTTTTCCGGATGCCAGGCCAGGGGCGCCACCAGGCTGGTGTTGCCGCGCGCGGCGCCGAACATGCCGGAGACATGCACCAGCGGCTTCATCTGCGGTACGTCGATGAGCGTCGCCAGCTTGCGCTTATTGCGGTGGCTGTAGAGATAGTCAAACAGCCGCGGCTGCCGGGTTTTCACCAGCTTCGCCATGGCGATGGTGGCGTACACGTCGGCCATCGCGTCATGGGCGTTCTGGTGTTCAATACCGTTGGCGACGGTCAGATGTTCAAGGCGGAAGCTCGGCAGACCCTCGTCATTTTCCGGCCAGGCGATCCCTTCCGGACGCAGGGCATAGCAGGCGCGCATCACGTCGAGCAGATCCCAGCGCGAGTTATCGTGCTGCCAGCTCCAGGCATAAGGGTCATAGAAGTTGCGATAGAAGATATTCCGCGTCACTTCGTCATCAAAGCGCACGTTGTTATAGCCGACGATGCAGGTTTGCGGCACCGTGAACAGATCGTGGATGCGGCGGGCAAACGCGGCCTCGTTATCCCCTTTGGCCAGCGCTTCCTGCGGGGTGATCCCGGTGATCATTACCGCCTGCGGCTGCGGCAGGTAATCGTCAGCGGGCTTGCAGTAAAACACCTCGGGCTCGCCCAGCACGTTCAGCTCCGCGTCGGTGCGGATGGCGGCGAACTGCGCCGGCCGGTCAAGGGAAGGGCTGGTGCCGAAGGTTTCATAATCGTGGAATAAAAATCCGGGCTGGTTGACGCTGTCTTGCATAGTCTGTTCATTATCCGTGGTGGCGTGCGACCGGTATGGTAAACGATTTGCCCGGTCATCAGAAGGGTAACGGCAAGCAACATCCTCCGCCGTGTCATATTTTCTTGCAATTAAACCCTGATATGAAACGCGAAGTTCCGTAAAAAGGACGGCGGATCTGTAAATCTAGAGGATATGCCGTTGAAAGGCCGTTTGTTTATTGCTGTATCTTTGCTCGCTTCGAGCGTTTCCTGCGCATTTGCCGTCGACTTACCTGCTACGGTCGCGCCGCCTTCCATTCAGGCTGGCTCCTGGGTGCTGATGGATTACACCACCGGTCAGGTACTGACCGCGGGTAACGAACATCAGCAGCGCAATCCTGCCAGCCTGACCAAATTAATGACCGGCTACGTGGTCGATCGCGCCATCGACAGCCATCGTATCACCTTTGACGATATCGTCACCGTGGGGAAAGACGCCTGGGCGAAGGGCAACCCGGTGTTCGACGGGTCATCCCTGATGTTCTTAAAGCCAGGGGATCGCGTCAGCGTCCGCGACCTCAGCCGCGGGCTGATTGTCGACTCCGGCAACGACGCCTGCGTCGCGCTGGCCGACTATGTCGCCGGCGGTCAGCCGCAGTTTGTCGCCCTGATGAATCAGTATGTCGAAAAACTGCATCTGCAGGATACCCATTTCGAAACCGTCCACGGCCTCGATGCCCCGGGCCAGCACAGTTCGGCCTATGACTTGGCGGTGCTGTCGCGGGCGATTATCCATGGCGAGCCTGACGTCTACCACATGTACAGCCAGAAAAGCCTGACGTGGAACGGCATTACCCAGCAAAACCGTAACGGTCTGCTATGGGATAAAACCCTGAACGTCGATGGCCTGAAAACCGGACACACGTCGGGCGCCGGGTTCAACCTGATCGCCTCGGCGGTGGATGGCCAGCGTCGGCTGATCGCCGTGGTGATGGGGGCCGACAGCCCGAAAGGCCGCGAGCAGCAGGCCGCGAAACTGCTGCACTGGGGGCAGCAAAACTTCGACACCGTGCAGGTGCTGCAGAAGGGGCAGAAGGTCGGCAGCGAGCGCATCTGGTACGGCGATAAAGAGCAGATTAAGCTCGGCACCGATCAGGATTTCTGGTTAGCGCTGCCTAAGGCGGAAGTGTCGCGGATTAAGGCGAAATACGTGCTGGATAAAAAGGATCTGGAGGCGCCGATCGCCGCCAACCAGCGGGTCGGCGAGATTTCGCTGTATGACGGCGACAAGGTCGTGGGCCACTATCCGTTGGTCACCCTCGAAAGCATTAATAAAGGCGGGGTGTTCTCGCGAATGAGCGATTACCTGCACCACGAGCTGTAACCACGCCAACCGCCTCTTTGCAGGCGGTTTTTTTTCGCCTGCCGCCCGGCAGACACGGTGACAACATCGCCGTTTTTTTCATCAGCCGCAATGGCGACTCTGTGAATTCGCGCACATACTGAGGGGGGATCTCCTGTTAAATTAACTGTATATTCATACAGTCATTTATCTCCAAAGGAGGCAAGATGAACTACAGCGTCACCCCCCTCGGCAAGAAAACCATTGCCGGTTTCCATCTGGTTGGGCCCTGGGATCAAACCGTCAGGCAGGGGTTTGAGCAACTGATGATGTGGGTTGAAGGCCAGCAGGTGCCCGCCCGCGAGTGGCTTGCCGTCTACTACGATAACCCGGAGGACGTGCCGGCGGAAAAACTGCGCTGCGCCACCGTGGTCGCGGTTGACGAGGATTACGTCATTCCCGCTAACAGCGAAGGGGTGATCATAACGGCGATTGCCGGCGGGGATTACGCCTGCGCCCGCGCGCGGGTGGTGGATCACGACTTCGCCACCCCGTGGAGGCAGTTTTTCGACAGCCTGCTGCAGAGCACGGCGTATCGCATCGCCCCCCAGCCCTGCTTTGAGGTCTATCTTAACGACGGCAACCACGACGGCTACTGGGATATCGACATGTATGTTCCCGTCGCCCGCGTCGCGTCGTAGCGATTTACCCCTGTTCCGGACAAGGATTTTTACATTCCCGGCACGCTCCGGGCGAAAAAGCAGTTACAATTGGCCTTTTCGTTTTGCCGGAGAGGGTTGTGCGCGCTGATAAATCACTCAAGCCATTTGAGATCCGTTTGTATCGCCATTATCGGGTGGTGCATGGTGTGCGGATTGCGCTGGCCTTTGTGCTCACCTTTTTGCTGGTGCGGCTGCTGAACGTGCCTGAGGGGACCTGGCCTCTCATCACCCTGGTGGTGGTGATGGGGCCGATCTCCTTCTGGGGCAACGTCGTGCCGCGGGCGTTTCAGCGCATCGGCGGCACGATCCTCGGCTCGGCGCTGGGGCTGGTGGCGCTCAAGCTTGAGCTTATTTCCCTGCCGCTGATGGTCCTCTGGTGCGCGGCGGCGATGTTCCTCTGCGGCTGGCTGGCGCTGGGCAAGAAACCCTATCAGGCGCTGCTGATCGGCATCACCCTGTCGGTGGTGGTCGGGGCGCCGCCGGGCGATATGCATACCGCCCTGTGGCGAAGCGGCGACGTGATCTTCGGCTCGCTGCTGGCGATGCTGTTTACCGGTATCTGGCCGCAGCGGGCGTTTATCCACTGGCGCATCCAGATGGCCAGCTATGTCACTAACTTCAACCGCCTCTACCAGGCCGGCTTCTCGCCAAATCTGGTGGATCGGCCGCGGCTGGAAAAGCATCTCCAACAGGCGCTCAACGACGTCGTCAAAATGCGCGGGCTGATCACCCCCGCCAGCAAAGAGACGCACATCCAGAAGGCGATCTTCGAGGCTATCCAGACCGTCAGCCGCAACCTCGTGTGCATGCTGGAGCTGCAGATCAACGCCTGGTGGGCAACCCGTCCGGGCCACTTCGTCATGCTCAATGCGCACACCCTGCGGGAGACGCAGCAGATGACCCAGCAGACGCTTTTGGCCATCGCCCACGCGCTGTACGAAGGGAACCCTCAGCCTGTGCGCGCCAATAATGAAAAGCTGAATGAAATCGTCCTCGAACTGCGCCAGCTGATGAAAGAGCAGGGTGACGATAGCCTGGCGGAAACCCCGATCCATGGCTATGTTTGGCTCTCTATTGAACTGGCGCGCCAGCTGGAGCTGCTGTCGCATCTGATCTGCCGCGCGTTGCGCAAATAAGCACCAGATGCACCGGGTAACTGCACGGGTTGTTTCGATTCAGCAGCGTTTAGGGTTATGATAAACGCAAAGGAAAAAACATTGTCATCAGCGACTGCTAGCAGTTATGTTAGCCCTATAACGCAGTCGCTTTACGAATCCGAATCTCAATTATTAGGGGTGTAAAAATGGAAACAACTAAGCCTTCTTTCCAGGACGTACTGGAGTTTGTTCGTCTGTACCGGCGTAAGAACAAACTGCAGCGTGAAATTCAGGACGTTGAGAAAAAGATCCGTGATAACCAGAAGCGCGTTCTGCTGCTGGACAACCTCAGCGACTACATCAAACCGGGCATGAGCGTGGAAGCCATCCAGGGCATCATCGCCAGCATGAAGAGCGATTACGAAGACCGCGTTGATGACTACATCATCAAGAATGCCGAGCTGTCCAAAGAGCGCCGCGACATCTCTAAAAAACTGAAAGTGATGGGTGAAGCCAAAGTCGAAGGCTAATCCCAGCTGTCCGGCGGCGGTCAGCGTCGCCGGGCTGTTCTGCACTACCCCCTCCCGTCTCTTTTTCTGCGAAAACTTTGTCCCGGCAACTGCCTCTCTGCACCGACTCTTTGCTATACTGCCCCGCGAAAACGTATTGATATCGGAAAGGTTTCTCTCATCCTGGCCGGGCATCTGACGCAGCGGCGTCAGGGCGATATCTCAACACCTCTCACCTCTCCGACGATCGATTCGCCAGAAGACAAACTCAGGTGCTGACCGGGCGCGACAGAATCTCTTCCGCTGCTTTCGCCGACAGGAGTCAACCCCACGTGATTAAGTCATTCTTTGCCGCACTCTCGTTTATCAGCCGTCTGCCGGTCCCGGCGCGGTTATCTCAGGGCCTGGAGATCGAACAGTACCAGCGCAGTATCGTCACCTTCCCGCTGGTCGGTTTACTGCTCGGCGCCATCGCCGGCGCGGTGGTGTACCTCCTGCAGCCGTGGTGCGGCGTCCCGCTGGCGGCGCTGTTCGGCGCGCTGGCGCTGGCGCTGCTCACCGGCGGATTTCACCTTGACGGGCTGGCCGATACCTGCGACGGCATCTTCTCCGCCCGCACCCGCGATCGAATGCTGGAGATCATGCGCGACAGCCGGCTGGGTACCCACGGCGGGCTGGCGCTGATTTTTGTGCTGGTGGCGAAGGTGCTGGTGGTCGGCGAACTGCTGCTGCGCGATGTCAACCCCATCGCGGCGCTGGCGGCGGCCTGCGCCGTCGGTCGCGGAATGGCGGTGCTGCTGATGTATCGCCATCGCTATGCGCGGGAAAAAGGGCTGGGCAATCTGTTTATTGGCAAAATTAGCCTGCAGCAGACGCTGGTGACGATGGCGCTGGCGATCGCGCTGGCCACCGCCCTGCTGGGGCTGCAGGGGCTGCGCGCCGCGTTGATCGCCCTGGTGCTGATCTGGGGTCTGGGGTGGGCGCTGAAGCGAACCCTCGGCGGGCAGACCGGGGATACCCTCGGAGCGGCGATCGAGCTGGGTGAATTACTCTTTTTACTGGCGCTACTGTAAGGCCTGGCATCAACGGTGAGGAACAGAATGGAAACACTTTCGGCGTTATTGGCTTTCATTCCGCAGCCCGATGTGACGGGCATGGCGCGCGCGCAGCAGCATATTGATGGCCTGTTAAAGCCGCCCGGCAGCCTTGGCCGTCTGGAGAGCCTGGCGGTACAGCTGGCCGGTCTGCCGGGGCTGCAGGGGCAGCTGGCGCTGACTGAAAAAGCCATCGTGGTCATGTGCGCCGACCACGGCGTCTGGCATGAAGGCGTGACCCCTTCCCCGCAGGCGGTGACGGCCATTCATGCCGGCAATATGGTGCGGGGCAACACCGGCGTCTGCGTGCTGGCGGCGCAGGCCGGCGTGAGAGTGGAGGTGGTGGATGTCGGCATCGACGCCGAGCCGCTGCCGGGCCTGATCAACCTCAAGGTGGCCCGCGGTAGCGGGAATATCGCCCGGACGGCGGCGATGAGCCGTCAGCAGGCGGAGACGGTGCTGCTGGCCAGCATGCGTTTCGCCCGCCAGCTCGCCGCCGACGGGGTGAAAGTCTTTGGCGTGGGGGAGCTGGGGATGGCCAATACCACCCCGGCCGCTGCGACGATCAGCGTCCTGACCGGCAGCGACCCCGACGCGGTGGTGGGCTGCGGGGCCAATCTGCCGCTGGCGCAGCGGGGCCATAAGGTGGCGGTGGTGCGCCAGGCGATCGCTCATAACCAGCCGAACCCGGCGGACGGGCTGGACGTGCTGGCTAAGGTGGGCGGTTTTGATCTGGTGGGTATGACCGGGGTGATCCTCGGGGCGGCCTCCTGCGGCCTGCCGGTGGTGCTGGATGGCTTCCTCTCCTACGCTTCGGCTCTGGCGGCCTGCCGCATGGCCCCGGCGGCGCACCCGTATCTTATCCCTTCGCACCTGTCGGCGGAGAAAGGGGCGCGGATCGCCCTCGACGCGCTGGGTCTGCGCCCGTATCTCGATATGGACATGCGGCTGGGGGAGGGCAGCGGCGCGGCGCTGGCCATGCACCTGCTGGATGCCGCCAGCGCGATGTACCACCAGATGGGGACCCTGGCGCAGAGCAACATTGTGCTGCCCGACAGCGCGCCAGCGTCCTGATGAAAAAGCGCATCGTCTCCACTATAGGGGGACGATGCGCTGCGTTTACAGCGCCTGCTGCCAGACCGCCTGCGGCAGTAGGTAAACCTGCGCCGGGGCGCGCATACCGTCGCTGACAATATGGCCGATACCGCTGGCCATCACCGCCAGGGTGACGTCAAAGGCGTTAAGGCTGTCGCCGAAGCCGGCGGTCAGGTTGAGCATCGAGCCATTGGCCATCAGGTAGACGGTTTTGTCAGCCATGCGGTAGGCGTTGATATACGGCATCACCTCTTCCTGAGGGTACTGGCGCAGGTACTCGCCGTCGATCTCTTCCGCCACGTGGCCGACGTTAAGGATAAACACGCCCGCTTTCGCCCGGTCCAGCGCCTGGCGATTAACCACGTTTTTACCGCCTGTCGCGGTGGCTACCACGTCCGCCGAGGCGATAGCCTCCTGGAGATCGACCACGTGCCAGCCGTCATAGGCCGCCTGCAGCCGACGGGCAGGATCGATCTCCGCCACCATCACCTGGCCGCCAAAGGCTTTTGCCGCCGCCGCGACGCCCTGGCCAACCAGGCCGTAGCCGATCACCAGCACTTTTTTCTCATGCAGGGTGAGATGAGTGGTCTGGAAGAAGGTGTGCCAGGCGGTGAGTCCGACCATATGGCGGTTATGTAGCCCCTCTTTGACCGGCAGATCGTCCCAGTTAAAGATCGGATAGCCGGGCTGAATATCCCCCAGCCGATTGACGCCGGAGCCGGTGGCTTCCAGACCCGCCACGATGTTGCCGAACTCGCCGCGCTGATGGAGGAGGGTGGTGATATCGGCTCCCATTTCGCACAGGTGAGTGGGCTGCCAGGCGATCGCTTTTTCCCACGACTGTTGCCAGTCGGCATCGCTCATATTGCGCCAGGCGCAGGCCTCGGCGCCGCGCTCCACCAGCCAGGCCACCACGTCGTCCTGCACGGTGGTGGGGTTACAGGTGGTTAAAAAGACCTGAGCGCCCTTGTCAAGGATCCCCTGCACCAGCGGGATCATTTTCATGTCGAGGTGCATACAGCAGGCAAGGCGGACGCCGCTGAGGTCGGGCAGGGCGGCGACCTGACGCAGGGTACGCGGCATATTCTGGCTGGCCCATGCCACTTCTTTCGCTAAAGAGATTTTATTATTCACTGGGTTATGACCTTCAGTTCGCAAAAGGGGTATCCCCCTGACAGAAAAGGGATTCTATCAGCCCGGGCGAGAATTCACAGCCCTGTGCCGCCCGGAAATCGCCGCCCGCGCGATCCCCTGCTAAATACAGGGTTGTTAATGTAAGGTTAAAAAAAGAAAATAAAATATAAGTAACTCCTATGATCTGAGCGATAAAGCGATGTTAAGTGTTATTCCCGCGGGCCTGTTTTCACGGCTGCGGATTTTCCTTGGGCGGCTAAAGCCGCATGCGCTGCCGGTGGCTCGTCGGCATATTGTGCTGGGCTCCATCGGCGCCGGCACCGGGCTGGCGGTGACCAGCATGTTCAGCCACTGGCTGCTCGGCGAAGTCAACCTGTGGTTTATTGCCCCCATGGGCGCATCGGCGGTACTCCTGTTTGGCGTGCCGAGCAGTCCGCTGGCGCAGCCGTGGTCGATTGTCGGCGGTAATGTGCTGTCGGCGCTGATCGGCGTCACGGTGGGGATTCTGGTGCCCGACCCGGCGCTGGCCTGCGGGCTGGCGGCGGCGCTGGCCATCGCCGGGATGTATTTTCTGCGCTGCCTGCATCCTCCCGGCGGCGCGGTGGCCCTGACGGCGATCCTCGGCGGCGCCGGGGTACACAGCGAAGGCTATCACTTTGTGCTGACGCCGGTGCTGCTCAACTCGCTGATGCTGGCGCTGCTGGCCATCGTGTTTAACAATCTGGTTGGCCGCCGCTACCCCCATCCGCTGGCGGCGGAGGAGGTCAAATCCCGTGCGGTGCCGCTGGGCATTTCGGTTACCCGGGAAGATATTCACGCCGCCCTGCTGGAAGGCCAGTTCCTCGACATTGACGAAGACGATGTCCAGGAACTGCTGGAAAATATCGAACAGCAGGCGCGCCAGCGCATCGCGGCGGCAGGCCGCCGCTGACAGCGCCCTCCCGGCCGCGGCTTAGAGATCGCCGGTAAGATACTGCGCGACCCCGCGGCCAAAACTCCAGTCGCCTTTCTGGTTGCTGATAATCGACACCATCACATCATCCCCGCTCAGGCCGCAGTGCTCCGCCAGCTCCTCCTGCAGAATGGCGAAGAAACGCTGCTTCTGCGCGTCGCTGCGCGGGCTGGTATAAACCCGCACCACCACCTGATCCCGCGTGCGGGTCAGTCCGAGGCCAGTATCTTCAATCACCATATGGTGGGCTTTGTTTTCGTGAACAATCTGGTAGCGGTCGCGTTCCGGTACCTCGAAGGCGCGCAGCACGGCGCGATGAGCGGCATCCAGCAGGGTTCTGATCTCCTGTTCCGTACGGCCTTCAATCAGGTCAAAAGTCAGTAATGGCATGCAGGTGGTCCTTATCGTTAGGGAATAATCGCTGTCTGATATGGATGCTAGCCGATGCCGTCGCGGGCAAAAACCGCTATAGTTGAATACATTGTTTTTACTGGTGAACAATCAATATGAGCGAGAGTCGTCCGGAGAGTTACTGGGCCCATCTTTACTGGCTGACGGTGCTGGAAGAGCAGAAAAGCTATACCCGGGCCGCGGAAAAGCTGGGGATCAGCAAGTCGGCCATCAGCCAGAAAATCAGCGAGCTGGAGCGGGTGACCGGTAAAACGCTGGTCCATCGCACCACCCGCAGCGTCAGCCTCAGCGACGACGGGCTGCGGCTGGTGGCGGAGCTCAGTGAGCCGTTTGGCCAGCTGCGGGATATTTTCACCGGCGCCTGCGATGAGGGCGGGCCGCTGCGGGGGACGCTGCGCCTGACCGCGCCGGTGGCCTTTTCCCGTCAGCAGCTGGTGCCGGCGATCGCACCGTTTTTGCACCAGCATCCCCAGCTGCATCTGCAGCTGGAGGTGACCGACCGGCTGGTCTCTCTCGGCAGCGAAGGGTTCGACCTCGCCATCCGCCACTGTCGGCGCGAGGCGCTCCCGGACACCCACGTCGCCTGGCCGCTGTGCCACACGGCCACGCTGATCGTCGCATCCGCCGACTATATTCGCCGCCATGGCCGCCCGGAGATGCCCGACGATCTGCGTCAACACCAGTGCCTGACCTATCCCCGTGGGCCCCAGCGCCCGCAGTGGACGTTCGCCTCCCGCCAGACGCCCGATGAGCGGGTGACCATCAACGTGCAGGGGCCGTTCGCCACCAACAACAGCGAGTCGCTGCGCGATGCGGTGCTGGCGGGGTTGGGGGTGGCGCTGCTGCCGGATTTTAGCGCCCGGGAGGCTATCGGCCGCGGGCTAGTGCAGGAGCTGCTGCCGGCGTGGCAGCCGGTGGAGGTGTTCGCCGATCGGCTGTACGTCATCCGGCCCTATACTCCGCGGGTGTCGCGCGCGGTGGAGACCTTTAGCCGCTACCTGAAAGCGACCTTCAGCGAGCCGCGTCCAGCTCCCGGGCCAGCGCCTCGCTGAAGCGGGGGAGCAGATGGCGCTCGCCGGGAAGCAACTGCGCCAGGGTGACGGTTTTGTCGGCGCGGTAGACCCGCCCGCTACCGAGCTGCGCTTCGAAGGCGTTCGCCGCCTGATGCGCAGCGCTAAGGTCGGCGTCAATAAGGATCACCGCATGGGCCAGCACCACATGGCCGCCGCTCGCCGTCTGCGGCCGCCAGTACTGGGCGGTACCGACAATCTTGCGCGCCTCCTCTCCCTCCCCGCAGGCGAGGTTATACCGGCCATCGCAAAAGGAACCGCTCACCGCCCGGGCGTGGCTGGCAACGCCGAAGCGCGCGAGGGTGCGCTGCAGCACAGCGCACAGCGAGTGATAGATGGGTTCGGCGGCCTCGCCGAGCGGCTGCTGCACCGGCCAGGCGAGGCTGAGGTTGATAATCCCCGGCCCCTGGGGCACCAGACCGCCCCCGGAGCGGCGGAGCCATACCGGCCAGCCCCGCGCGGCAAAACGCGCGCTGACCGCCGGCAGGTCCGCAAACTGACGATAGCTCCCCGGCACCACGAATCCCTGCGGCGCCTGCCAGAGCTGGGCGACGGCCTCGCCGGCGCCGGCTTTGGCAAACAGCGGTTGTTCCGCCTGGGTGGGGTCCCCGCAAAACTGCAGCGCCAGCGAGGCGGGGGTAAAGCGGCGTGGCCAGCAGTCGGCCAGGGGCAACAGAGACATGCGTTCTCCTTACCGGAGGGCGCGGGTCGCGCCCTCCGAAGGCTGGTCAGTCGACGGTATGCTTTTTCATCAGCAGCGCGGTGAGCGCTGACAGCAGGCATCCCGCGGTCAGATAGAGGGCCACGCTGTGCCAGGAGCCCCCGGAGAAGGTGACCAGCGCCGCGGCGATAAAGGGCGTAAAGCCGCCGCCGACCACGCTCGCCACCTGGTAGCCGACGCCGGCGCCGCTGTAGCGATAGCTGGCGCCGAACAGCTCGGTAAACATCGGCTGCTGGACGCAGACCACCATATCATGGGCGATATTGGCCAGCATCAGGGCGAAGAACAGGATCCAGAAAACGGACTGACTCTCCAGCGCCATAAAGAACGGAAAACCGCTCAGCGTGCCGATCAGCGCCCCGGTAATATAGATCCGCCGACGGCCAAAGCGGTCTGCCAGCCAGGCGAAGCAGGGGATAGTCAGACAGCTGAGGCCGCCCACCAGCAGGCCGATGTTGAGGAACAGCTCGCGCGGCAGGCCGAGGTTTTGCGTCGAGTAGTTGAGGGCGAAGGCGGTGACGATGTACATGGTCAGCAGTTCGCACAACCGCAGGGCAATAATCAGTAAAAACGCCCCGGGATGGCGAAGCAGGGCTTCCACCACCGGCAGTCGCTTTTTCACCTGCTGCGCGTTGGCCTGGCTCTGCTGGGCTTCAAACTCCTGCGATTCGGCCATACCGTTACGGATCCACAGCGCAATCAGAACCAGCGCCACGCTGAACAGGAAGGGTAAGCGCCAGCCCCAGCTGAGGAACTGCTCGTCGGTGGTCAGGCTGCTGATCAGCGATACCAGCCCGGTGGAGAGCAGCAGGCCGACGCCGTAGCCCACCTGCACCCCGCTGCTGTAAAAGGCTTTTTTTCCCTTCGGCGCGTTCTCCACCGAGAGCAGCGCTGCGCCGCCCCATTCGCCGCCGACGGCAAAGCCCTGAACCGCCCGCAGGAACACCAGTAGCACCGGCGCCCACCAGCCGATCTGACTGAATGAGGGGAGCAGGCCGATGCAGGCGGTGGCGATACCCATCATCCAGACGGTCATCATCAGCATCCGCTTGCGCCCGAGACGGTCGCCGAAGTGGCCAAAGATAATCCCGCCCAGCGGGCGAAAAAGAAACCCGACGCCGAAGGTGGCAAACGCGGCAAGGGTGCCCATCGCCGGGCTGATTTGCGGGAAAAATTCGCGGTTGAACACCAGCGCGGCGGTAATGCCATAGAGAAGAAAATCGTACCAGTCGACCACGGCGCCGGCAAAGCTGCCCCATGCCGCCCGCCGGGCCCGATGCAGCGAATCCGGCGCCTCGCCGGGCTGCACGCTTATTGTTGAATCCATACCCTGTCCTGTCAGTCACGTAATTCGTTGTTATTGGAATGAGACGCTTTTAGCGTAGCGTCTGCACTGAGACTACCGCGCAGCGGCCGTGGAGGAAAGTAGTTTGCCTGCTAAGCGGCGAGCTGGTGCAAAAATAAGCGACCGGAAAGGCGGGCGAAATCACACCCTTTACTCAACATTCTGGCAATTTGCCAGCAAGCTTATACTTTTAATTAAATCAACGGATAACAAAGAGGAGCACCTTTTAAGAATTGACGTAAATGGTTTACACTTAACATGTCTCCTTCTCTGGAATGGTGAGTTAAATGCGTCTACTTCTTGCAGTTTTATTTTGTTCTGTCATGTTGCCTTCTGCTTATGCTGAAAAACTGCCTGCGCCGACAGGAAAACCTGTACTGACCATTTCCGGCAAAATCGGAAATACGAACGTCGGTGACAAGGCGGTTTTTGATCTCGCGATGCTGGAAAAGCTGGGCATGAAGACGGTGGAAACCACTACCCCCTGGTACACCGGCAAGGTCCGTTTTGACGGCATTCCCCTTAATAAACTCATGGATTTAGTCGGCGCTAAAGGCCAATCCGTCCGCGTGCTGGCGCTCAACGACTACACCACCATTATCCCGATGGACGATTTTTATAAATTCCCGGTCATTATGGCGTTAAAAATGAACGGCCAATATATGCGCGTTCGGGATAAAGGCCCGTTATTTATCGTCTACCCTTACGACAGCAGCGCTGAATTACAGAACCAGATCTATTATTCCCGATCGGCCTGGCAAGTTTCTAAGATTATAATAGAGTAAGGGTCGGATCTTGAATCGAATACTCACGGCTATTATTTTGTCGTTGTTTATTGTGACTGGATATATTACTTATCTGGTGCATGAGCGACAAAGTGAGTTGCAAAAATTTACCCGCTATACGGACTCGTGGTCAATGTCGCAGATGGTATCGGAATATATGCGACTGGAGTCTCGTCTGGCGGGAATGGCGATTGGGGCCGAAGGGGCGGACCACGATGAGGTGCGCCTGCGCCTCGAGATCATGATGAGCCAGATCGAACTCCTGCAGGAGGGCGATCTGGGTCGCTTTATTAATAAAAGCGAACAGCGGAAGGCGGTGGTCGCCACGCTGATCCGCAATCTCCATTTGCTTGATAAACAAGTTGATACCATGACGCCGGCGCAGGTTAAAGCGATCCTGCCGGTGTTAAGCGAGCTGGATGGCCCCCTGACCTCAATGGCGGCCGCCACGCTGACGCAAGATATTAATATCGTTAATATCACCCATGATAAAATTCAGCATCTCTATTATATCTACTCGGTGATCTCCATTCTGCTGATCGCCATGTGTATTTCCCTCGGCCTGCTGATGCTGCGGCAGAATAATAACCTGCGGCGCGCCCACGTTCGTATGAAAACCCTGGCCAACGATCTGCAGGCCTCGAAAGAGAAGCTGCAGGTGCAGAACCGTCGACTGCAGTACGATGCCTACCATGATTCGCTGACCGGTATGCCAAACCGTCTCTCTTTCTGGCAGCGTCTGCAGGAGATCGTCAATCAGGTGCGCCCCTATAATGGCTGCGCCGTGGTGATGCTTTTCGACCTCGACAGCTTTAAGGATGTAAACGATACCCTCGGCCATGACGCCGGCGATAAGCTGCTGCAGGATCTGGCCAGCCGCCTCTCTTTTTTCCGTAAAACCTCAGAGACGCTGTATCGTCTCGGCGGCGATGAGTTCGCGATGCTCTCTTACGATCTGACCGAAGAGATGGCGCTCGAGCGGGCCAATGTTATCCGGGAGAAGATCAGCCAGCCCTATCAGATCTACGATGCGCAGATTAATATCGACGCCTGCATCGGGATCGTGATCTCTGATGGCGAAAGCCGGACCGATTATCTGTACAAGTGCGCCGACCTCGCCCTGTATGAGGCGAAAAAAGAGGGCAGCGGCCATGTGCAAATCTTCCGGCCCGGAATGCTGCAGCGTCTGCAGGAGAATAAATCGTTTGAAGACGATCTGCTGCAGGCCCTGGCCCATGACGAATTCAAAGTCTACTACCAGCCGATCGCCGATACCGTTACGCGCGAAATCTACGGTTATGAAGCGCTGGTTCGCTGGTTCCATCCGGTGCGCGGCGCCGTGCCGCCGACGGTGTTTATCCCGGTGGCAGAGAAAATCGGCCTTATCAATGCCCTCGGCGAGTGGGTGCTGAAAACCGCCTGTGCCGAAGCGGCCAGCTGGGCGACGCCGCTCAAGGTCTCGGTCAACGTTTCACCGATTCAGCTGATGAACACCTCGCTGACCGACACCATTATCAGCGTATTGCAGCAGACTGGACTCGATCCACGACGGCTGGATCTGGAGATCACCGAGTCGGATGTGTTCAATGAGAACACCCGTTCGCTGGAAATTCTCAGCCAGCTGCGCGAGCAGGGCATTCAAATCTCCATCGATGACTTTGGTACCGGCTATTCTTCGTTGTCGCGTTTAAGCTACTTCCCGTTCGATAAAATCAAAATCGACCGCTCGTTTGTTATCAATATTCCGGAGCAAAAAGACGATCTGGATATCGTGCGCCTGATTATCAGCATGGGAAAGAGCCTGCATATGCGCATTGTGGCTGAAGGCGTGGAGACCGAAGAGCAGTTGGCCTCGCTGCAGGCGCTGGGCTGCGACCTGGTGCAGGGCTATTTAATCGGCAAACCGAGTCCGCTGCGTTAAATGAAATATGAAGGCCCTTAAAGATATTATTCCGGGCGATTTCAGCAAGCTGAAATCGCCTTTTTTATTTTCCCTTAGCGCTAATCCCAGAGGGGTATAAAAAGGAGTAGAGGTAAAATTCGCCAGGAAAATAATATCCTTCACCTTTGAAAGAGGTATATGATATGCATCATATAGGCTATTTCTGACCGTATCTTTTGCGACGGTAAAGTGAGGCGCAATCATGCAGCGAATTATTATTCCCACCCATTACGTTCATACCCGCAGCACGCCGCTGTGGACTAAGGAGACCGCCCCGGCCTCTATCTGGCGCCGCCATCTGGACGCTGGCACCCGCCAGGGGGTCTATCCCCGGCTGTCGGTGATGCAGGGGGCGATCCGCTATCTCGGCTATGCCGATGAAACCAGCCCCGAACCGGTTGAAACCCTGACCATTGAAGCCGGCCAGTTTGGCGTTTTTCCGCCGGAAA
Source organism: Klebsiella sp. GG_Kp146 (assembly GCF_040061975.1). NCBI lineage: Bacteria > Pseudomonadati > Pseudomonadota > Gammaproteobacteria > Enterobacterales > Enterobacteriaceae > Klebsiella > Klebsiella sp. GG_Kp146. The sequence continues at coordinate 377,841 of NZ_JBEAHA010000001.1, read as the reverse complement.
AATGGCACTGCATTGAGGCGCTCAGCGAGGACACGGTTTTTAATGTCGACTTCTATGTTGATCCGAAAATTCTCATCGAGGGATAAAATTATGAACAGTGAAAATAAAGGTTACACCTTAGCGGTAGAGAATAGCCGGCTTCAGCGGAAACAAGAAAAAATATTCCTCAAACCGATGGTCTTGTATATTCCGCAGCAGGCGGTGGAGGCCGTTAATGGGCTGCTGAGCGATCTGCCGGACGACAATTTAGAGGGGGAGTTTGTGCTGACGGTCACCAATAACAATAACGGCGTCTCGGTCGATAAAAGCTTTTCCTCGCTGGCGGCGCTGCGCGACCCGCTTACCGCGGCCGATGCGGTGAAGGAGCTGATCAATATCGTCCGCGGCTATGAGTCCGACGAAGAGACCAACGTTTGCGGCTGGTAAGGCCGCTATCCCGCTGCCGGCTGGCCGCTGTCGCCCAGGGCCATCTGACCCACCAGCCACTCCCGCAGCGCGATAATATCCGCCCGCTGCGCTGCCGCTTCGGTGGTGACCAGATAGTAGCTGGCGCCCGGCAATGCGCCGCTGAATGGCGCGGATAATACCCCGCGCTGCAGCAGATCCCGCGCCAGCAGTTCGCTGGCGATCACCGCCCCCTGGCCGGCCACCGCCGCCTGCAGGGCATGGGTTTCATCGCTAAAGGTTAACCCCGCGTCAATATTCAGCGTCGGCGGTCCATAGCGGCGACGCCAGTTCTCCCAGCTCGGCGAATCGGCCGGTACGTGCCGGTTGGCGACGTGAAACAGCGTCACCTGCGCCAGATCGTCAGGCCGGCTGAGGGCCAGCGTCGGGCTGGCGACCACGATAAAGCGATCCTTATGCAGCAGGGTACAGCACAGATCCGGCTCGGGCGTTTCGCGATAGCGAATCGCGGCGTCCACGGTGCCCAGATGCAGATCCACCCGTTCGACGCTGGTATGCAGACGCAGGTCGATAGCCGGAAAGCGGGCGGTGAAGTCCGCCAGCCGTGGCACCAGCCAGTGGGTGAGAAAATTGGAGGTGGTGGTGACGGTTAAGGATGGCGGCTGGCGGGCCTGGGCTATCTGGACGACGGCCTGCTCCAGGGCGCTGAAGGCGCGCTGGGTAGCGGCGTAGAGGATCTCACCATCGGCGGTCAGGCTGACGCCCTGCGCGCTGCGTTCGCAGACCCGGCACTCCAGGACCGATTCCAGCAGTTTAATCTGATGGCTGACCGCCGTCGCGCTGACGCCGAGCGCCCCGGCGGCCAGTTTAAAACTACGCTGGCGAGCGACGGCGTGAAAGGCGCGCAGGGCACCCAGCGGCGGCAGGCGGGGGGTTCTCATGGCTGAGTTTTTCTCATCTATGGCTGAAAACTATGCGTTTGTGTGTCCCTGTATAGTGGCGATAGGCTACGGGCATGTAAAGACGATGACATGAGTTATTTTCATGCCGTTTAATGTGTCAGGAGCTGAATATGCACGTTTTACACCACCATGCCGTCGCGAAGGAGGGGGGAACCATCGACCCGCGCGGTCGCGCCATCGCCCTCAGCGTGGTCTTCGCCGCCGGGGCCTTGCTGTTCATCATGGCCCCCGTTATCGGGGAGAGCGGCACGCTGGGTCTGCTGGCGCTCCTGATCGCTGCCTTCGGCGCCGGATGGGGATTCGCGCGCGCGCAGCCCTGGCTCTATCGGGCGCCCCTGACGGCGACGCGCTGGGCCTTCCTGGTGTCGGCGGCCGGCTGGCTGCTGGCGCTGGTGGCCTGGTATGGCGGCCAGGCCTGGCCGGCGCTCCTCCCCGGCGTGACGTTCGGCAGCGCGGGGGCGGCTGTCGCCTGGCGCATTGCCGCCGGGCGGGCGGCACTGTCGGGTCGCCGCGTCAGCGGCGCCACGGCGCTGAGCGTGGCTGTCGCTATCGCGGCGACGCTGCTGACCTGGCACACCGCCGGGGCAGGACGCGGCGGCGTGAACTTTGCCTTTGCCGTGCTGCTGGACTGGGCGCTGCTCGGCGCGCTGATTGTGCGGATCCGCCAGCAGGAGAGTGCGGCGTAGCCGCCGCCGCTTGCCGGGTTCAGGCGAGCCGATCAAGCGAAACGGGATCAGTCGACCGGCGGGGTGATAAATTTCTTCTACACTGTTACTGGCATCACATTCCTGCGCGGCTGGCTTCTCAGCCGGCCGCCGTCGGCATTCAGTCCAGGCACGGGCCTGCAGGCTGGTTATCCTGAAAGAGGAGTCTGTAACATGGCATTTGTCACCACCCAAGACGGCGTCAATATTTACTTCAAAGACTGGGGTCCAAAGGAAGCTCAGCCGATTGTTTTTCATCACGGCTGGCCGTTAAGCGCCGACGACTGGGATAACCAGATGTTGTTTTTCCTTGCCGAAGGCTTTCGGGTCATCGCCATCGACCGCCGGGGCCATGGCCGCTCCGATCAGGTCAGCGAGGGGCATGATATGGACCATTATGCGGCAGACGTCTCGGCGGTAGTGGAGCATTTGGATCTGCACAATGCGGTCCACGTCGGGCACTCCACCGGCGGCGGCCAGGTCGCCCGCTACGTGGCCCGCTACGGCCAGCCGCAGGGGCGGGTGGCGAAGGCGGTGCTCATCAGCGCCGTTCCACCGCTGATGGTCAAAACCGAACAGAATCCTGGCGGCACGCCGATCGAGGTGTTTGACGGTTTCCGCAAAGCGCTGGCGGCTAACCGCGCCCAGTTCTATCTCGACGTCGCCTCTGGCCCGTTCTATGGCTTTAATCGTGAAGGAGCGGAGGTGTCGCAGGGGACGATCCAGAACTGGTGGCGACAGGGGATGATCGGCAGCGCCAAAGCCCATTATGAAGGTATTAAGGCGTTTTCAGAAACGGACCAGACCGAAGATCTTAAGTCGATTACGCTGCCGGTGCTGGTCATGCAGGGCGATGACGATCAGGTGGTTCCCTATAAAAATGCCGCTATCCTGCAGGACCAGCTGCTGCCCAACAGCCAGCTGATCGTTTACCCTGGCTTCCCGCACGGGATGCACACTTCCCACGCCGATACCATCAACGCCGATCTGCTGGCGTTTATCCGCGCCTGATCTTCCCTTTCGCCGGGCGGAATGCCGCAATGGCCTTCCGCCAGCGCCCCTGCCGCCCGTCGCCGGGGCGCGCCGGTTGACGAGCAGGGGAAATCTGCTTAACTCATGGGATACCTGACGACTATTTTCCCCCTGGCAGGATAAAACGCCGGGTTTCCCGCGGGAAGCCCGGTGGAATTCTGCGCAAGAGACAAGAGAGAGACAATGAAATTAGCCGGACTTCATCCCGACGAGCAGCGTCGCCTGCAATCGCTTCGCTCTTCCGGGCTGTTGAATAGCGGAAAAGAAGAACGCTTTGATCGCCTGACCAGGCTTGCCCGTTCGCTGTATAACCTGCCGGTGGCGTCCATCAGCCTGGTAGGGGAAGATCTGCTGCATATCAAATCCTGTGCCGGTCTGGATGTGGACACGGTGCCGAGAGACATTTCATTTTGCGCCCATACCATTTTGCAAACCGACCCGCTTATCGTTAACGACATGCAGCAGGACGAGCGTTTTCACGACAACCCGCTGGTGATTCAGGCGCCGTTTATCCGCTTTTACGCCGGGTATCCGGTGCAGCTGCCGGATGGCGCGACGGTGGGGTCATTTTGTCTGATGGACCATCAGCCGCGTTCGTTTTCCGCGCATGAAATGCAGATCTTAAGCGATCTGGCGGCGATCGTGGAGGATGAGTTCAAGGTGCTGGATGCGGCAACCTCTGATGAGCTGACGGGACTGTTTAACCGCCGGGGATTCCTCACCCTGGCCGAGTATGCCCTGCTGACGGCCCAGCGCCGTCATGAGCCGGTCAGCCTGGCGTTTGTCGACCTCGATCGCTTTAAGCACATCAACGATACCTGGGGGCATGAAGAGGGCGATCGCGCGCTGATCGCCATCGCCGATTTGATGAAAGCCGCCTTCCGTGAATCCGATATCCTCGCCAGGCAGGGGGGCGATGAGTTTATTATTCTGTTCGCCAATACCAGCCGCCACGATGCCGCGGCGGCGATGGAGACGCTCAGCCACAACGTGGCGCGTTTCAACCAGCAGGCGGCTCACCCCTGGCAGCTGGCCTTCTCCTGGGGCTGCGTGGAGTACGATCCCGCCAGCCACCCCAGTCTCAACGCGCTGGTGGCCACTGCCGACCGCCTGATGTATCAGGCGAAGCAGAAACAGGGGCGCGAGCGTCGTTAATCCTTTGCGGCGGCGGCATTCAGCAGGTACTCCTGCGCCTGCTGCCGCTTCTGCGCATAGTCACCGAGCAGCGCCTGCTGCGATTTCCCCGCGTTGTCATAAAACAGGCCGCCCTGATCGGCGATAAAGTGATAATGCTGTTCCAGCTGGCCTATCACCCAGTCGATACGTTGCAGGGTGAGCAAGGTGCAGGACTGGCCATGCAGGTCGTCTTCAATATCCAGCACATGGGAGCGGAAGGCCTCCAGGGCAAACAACCGGCTCAGCGCGGCAGGGTCCGCCAGCGCCGTTTCCCAGCGCGCCGTTATCTGCTGAAAATGAGCCTGCACCTGCGGAGATGCCCGCCGGGCGCGAAGCCACACCAGCTTGCGCCGGTAGCTTTCGACCGCCAGCCGCTTCATCTCGCGATACTGCGCCAGCTGCTGTTCGGCATCGGGCACCCGGGTCATCAGCCAGCTAAAAAAGAAGCGGGTCTCAAAGCGCTCGACAAAGTGAAACAGGGGATCGGCCAGACCGTTGCTGTTGAATTCTCTCAGCGGGTCGAAGGGATACATATAGCCAAAATCGAACAGCCACAGCTGCTCCTCCCGGTCCACCAGCAGGTTCCCGCTACAGAGATCCCACTCCATCAGCCCCTGCTCCTCACAGGCTTCCAGCGTGGTGAACAGCTGAGCGATCAGCGGCGGGGTCAGCTGGTGAATCGGCTCGCCATCGATCCAGGGGGAGAGGAGGATGCCGAGGCGATAATCGGCATACAGCGTCGGGACGATGTGGGTGAAGCGCGGTGCGGTATTTGGGTCATCCTTCAGCCGTTGCAGCGCCTGCCGGCGCTGTACCTCGTTTAAAAACGACAACTGTCCGTTAAGGTTGGCAACGCCGGCGACGGCGCGTCGTTTCTTTAAATTGTACTCCTTGCCGGCGATGCGCAGCCGGTAAACCTCGCCGGTCAGCCCCGAACCGTATACCTGCACCACATAGGGTGAATCCGCAGCCAGCGCGGCGAGGGTCTCCGGCGGCAGTGGACAGTGATTGACGTCGCCGACGATAAGAGGTTCTCCGCTGCGATCGAACGCCTGCTGCTGCTGTTGTCTGAGGTTCATGGCGCCTCCTTAAAAGACATGGGACAGAGTGATTTATCCACGCTATCTCACCCGCAAGCGTCAGCAAAATCATCCTACCGCCAGGCGCTTTTTCAGGCTGAGCGGAGGCGCGTTCACGGAGGATACCTGGGGCGTAGGGCGGCGGCCCTGACGCCGTTGTCAATGAGGTGTTTGCCAGGCTGGGTGCGATTCTGAGTTAACGCCAGAGACGCAAGAAAGCAAAAAGCCTGCTCGAAAGCAGGCTTTTTAAATTTGGCTCCTCTGACTGGACTCGAACCAGTGACATACGGATTAACAGTCCGCCGTTCTACCGACTGAACTACAGAGGAATCGTGTGGAGTCGTATCTTAGCGGCGAAAAATCTTTTGTCAAACATCAATTCGCCCGTTCAGGTGCAACTGCCGCTTCCATCAACAATTTGTTGTCATTTCCGACAATGATTACGGAAAAATACTTTGCAGGATATCCATTTCTCGATCATCATTTGAAATGTTGTTTCAACATCTCTCACTAAGGTCTCTCTTGAACGTCACCTCCGCCGTACGCCAGGCCGTCGAACGGACATCCTGGTTTAAAAAACGTCAGCGTTATCGTGTGCTGTACTGGCGCGAAATCAGCCCCCTCGCTGTGCCCATTCTGCTGGAAAATGCCTGTGTGCTGTTGATGGGGGTGTTGAGCACCTTCCTTGTCAGCTGGCTGGGCAAAGAGGCCATGGCCGGGGTGGGCCTGGCCGATAGCTTTAACATGGTGATCATGTCGTTTTTTGCCGCTATCGATCTGGGTACCACGGTGGTGGTGGCTTTTAGCCTCGGCAAGCGAGATCGGCGGCGGGCGAGAGCGGCCGCGCGCCAGTCGCTGGCCATTATGACCCTGTTTTCTATTGTGCTGGCGGGAGTGATCCACGCTTTTGGTCAGGAGATTATTAATTTTGTCGCCGGCGATGCCACCCCGCAGGTGAAGGACCTGGCGCTGACCTATCTCGAGCTGACGGTGCTGAGCTATCCGGCGGCGGCGATTGCGCTGATCGGCAGCGGGGCGCTGCGCGGCGCCGGGACCACCAAAATCCCGCTGTTGATCAACGGCGGGATGAACATCCTCAATATCCTAATCAGCAGCGTGCTCATCTATGGCCTCTTCTCCTGGCCGGGGCTGGGCTTTGTCGGCGCCGGTCTCGGGCTGACCATTGCCCGCTATATTGGCGCCATCGCCACTATCTGGGTGCTGATGGTGGGCCTCAATCCCGCGCTGCGGCTGTCGCTGAAGGGCTACTTCAAACCCTTTAACTTCGCCATTATCTGGGAGGTGATGGGGATCGGCATCCCGGCCAGTATCGAATCGGTTCTGTTCAATGGCGGTAAGCTGCTGACCCAGATGTTTGTCGCCGGGATGGGCACCAACGTTATCGCCGGCAATTTCATTGCTTTTTCGGTGGCCTCGCTGATTAACCTGCCGGGCAACGCCCTCGGCTCCGCCTCGACGATCATTACCGGCAAGCGGCTGGGGAAAGGGCAGATTGGCCAGGCGGAATTCCAGGCCTGGCATGTGTTCTGGCTGTCGACCATTATTCTGACGCTGATTGCCTGGGGCAGCGCCCCGTTCGCGGGCTTTATCGTCTCGTTCTATACCCATGAAGAAGACGTAAAAGAGGTGGTGAAGCAGCTGCTGTGGCTCAACGCCCTGTTTATGCCGATCTGGTCGCTGTCGTGGACTTTACCCTGCGCCTTCAAAGGCGCCCGTGACGTACGCTATACCATGTGGGTGTCGATGCTCGGCATGTGGGGCTGCCGGGTGGTGGCGGGCTATACGCTGGGTATCGTGCTGGGGATGGGGGTGATCGGCGTCTGGTTAGGGATGGTGCTCGACTGGGCAGTGCGCGGCGCGCTGTTTTACTTCCGCATGGTGAGCGGCCGATGGCTGTGGAAGTACCCGCGGGTGAAGGCCTCAACGCCGGATACCTGATCCGTTTGCCGGATAAACGCCATTTTTTGCGCAAAGTGAGGAATAATTCGGCAAACGATTCATTTTATTAAAAACAGGCTTTACAGCGTCCGGCGTCATCGTTAATATGCGCCCCGTTCACACGATTCCTCTGTAGTTCAGTCGGTAGAACGGCGGACTGTTAATCCGTATGTCACTGGTTCGAGTCCAGTCAGAGGAGCCAAATTTAAAAAAGCCTGCTTTCGAGCAGGCTTTTTGCTTTTCTGTCTGTCCGTTTCCTTGCGGACTCAACATCCGCAGCCACCGCCGGGACGTTTGTGTCGCTCACCCGGCCACTGACGCTCCCCTGCGGGTAACGCCAGCGTTTTCCTCTCTCTTTCCCCGTTGCCGGTTAGCGGAACGGCGGTTCGTTGAAGGTGCGTAGCTTACGCGAGTGCATGTGATCCCCCTCGGCGCGCAGCAGGTCGATGGCCCGAATGCCGATCTGCAGATGCTCAGAGATGGCCCCCTCATAGAAGCGGTTGGCCTGACCGGGGAGCTTGATCTCACCGTGCAGCGGCTTGTCCGAGACGCAGAGCAGCGTGCCGTAGGGGACGCGGAAGCGATAGCCCTGGGCGGCGATGGTCGCGCTCTCCATATCGATAGCCACCGCGCGGCTGAGATTAAAGCGCAGCGCGGAAGCGGAATAGCGCAGCTCCCAGTTACGGTCGTCGGTGGTGACCACCGTCCCGGTACGCAGCCGCTGCTTCACTTCCTCGCCCGGCATCCCGCTCACCTGCTTGGTGGCGTCGTACAGGGCGCGCTGCACTTCGGCAATGCTGGGGATGGGAATATCCGGCGGCAGCACCGCATCCAGTACATGGTCGTCGCGCAGATAGGCGTGGGCCAGCACATAGTCGCCGATGGCCTGGCTTTCACGCAGGCCGCCGCAGTGGCCGATCATCAGCCAGACATCCGGGCGCAGCACCGCCAGGTGGTCGCAGATGGTTTTGGCGTTGGCCGGGCCGACGCCAATGTTAATCAGGGTGATCCCTTTGCCGTCGTGGGTGATCAGATGCCAGGCCGGCATCTGGTGCTTCTTCCACGCCAGATCGGAAATGGCCTGCTCCGGCGCTTCGGTTTCGGCGGTGATCCAGATCCCGCCGGCGCAGGAGAGGGCGATATAGGAGCTGTCAGGATCGAGGATTTGGCTGCAGCCCCAGCTGACAAACTCATCCACGTAGCGGGTATAGTTGGTGAACAGCACATAGGGCTGGAAGTGTTCCGCCGGGGTGCCGGTATAGTGCCGCAGACGCGCCAGCGAAAAATCGACGCGGCGGGCGTCAAAGTGCGACAGCGGATAGAACTCGGTAGGATGGAACAGGCCGTCCGCGGTCTCATCGCCAATCTGCGACAGCTCGGTGGTGGGAAAATAGCGCGTCAGACCGGCGCTCATCGAACGGTCAAGGGTCAGGGTGGAACCGTCTATCACGTAAGGGTAGGGGATTTCATGCTGTGACAGCTCGACGCTAATATGGGCGCCATAGTCCTGATACAGCAGGGTCAACTGTTCGAGCAAATAGTGGCGGAACAGTTTCGGGTTGGTGATGGTAGTGGTATAGCACCCGGCATGGGTGAAACGTCCCCAGGCGCGCGTTTTAAGGGCTTTATGATCGGCGCCGTCCCAGGAGACCGACAGCTGCGGATAGACAAAAAGGCCTTCCGCGCGGGCTTCGGTATCAGGGAGCGTATGATGGTCAATATAGTCGCCGATGGCTTTGCGCAACGCCGTGACCGAAGCTTCATAGCGCGCTTCCAGCTCGGCAAGCGCTTGTTCCGGGGTCAGACTGGCGGCCTTGTTATTCATGATTCGCTCCTTGTTTCAGGTCTGCTGACATTCCCGATAGTATGTCACAGCGGGAAAAGGGCGAAGGGGAATTTATCTGTCAGTTGCGAAGATACTCAGATCAATACCGGCACAGGGGCCGGACTCGATTTATTTGCCGGCGTTTGCCCAGCGCGCGCTGCTATAATGGCTGGCGTTGCGGATCTTCAATGTCTGCGCCGGATTATTATTCAGACAATAGCGCGCATCGGCCAGCGGTGTGAGTTTATCCCCTTCCCGCAGGCGGAGGCGACAGGCTTCAATCTCAGCGATCATCTCCAGTGCGCCGCTCTGGAGCACGACGCGGCAGGGGCTGGACGGAGAATTATCCTGGACTTTTTTTACCCACCACTCCATCTGTTTTTTCCTCTCCTGGTGACACATCCGCCGATAATTCATGTTTCTTAAAAATCTGACAATAAGATTATCCCACTGGTTTATGCAGTGTTTAAAAATAGGCGACCAAACGTTGATCTCAGCGGTAGGTTTTTTTTCGCCGGCAGGGAATGATCTGCCGGGTTTAATTTGCCGGAAGCGATGACTATGCTGAAAAGCAGACCGTGAGAAGCGCCTGTCAGGAATAGGGCAGAATGCGTCCGGCTATGCGGTAAATATCAGAGAGAGCGTTATGAAGCATCTATTACGACACTGGCGAACGTCGGGTACCGTTATCGGCTCACTGCTGAAAAAAGGGAGCATTGCGGTGCTGGCGCTGCTGGTGGTGTTTCTCGCCGGACGGATCTATGAGTCGCAGCGCGGCCCGGCGCTGCATCGCTGGCATACCTGGCGCGGCAACGAGATGGCGGCCAAAGAGATCGACCAGGCGACCTTTGCCCAATATCTGGCGCGGGAGAAGACCATTTTCGCCGATCTCCAGCGCGAGGTGACGGATGCTTTACCGGAGGAAGATAAAACCCCCGTCAACCGCTTTTATCGCCACAGCCGCGTCTGGCCGGGACAGTTTACGCAGGACTGGAACCGTTCTTTTATACTGTTGCCGCAGGGCAAGCCGCGCGGCAGCGTGGTGCTGCTCCATGGCCTGACCGATTCGCCCTACAGCGTGCGCTATCTGGCGCAACTCTGGCGGCAGCGGGGCTATGTGGCGGTGGCGCCGCGTTTGCCGGGCCACGGCACCGCGCCGGGGGCGTTAACCGCCGTTGACTGGGAGACCTGGCTGGCGGCAACGCGTCTGGCGGTGCGCGAAGCGACGCGCCTGGCCGGGGCGGACGTGCCGCTGCATCTGGTCGGCTACTCTAACGGCGGCGCGCTGGCGCTCAAGTATGCCCTCGATAGCCTGGAGGACAGCCACTTGCGCCAGCCGCAGCAGATTATCCTGCTGTCGCCGATGATCGGCGTGACGGCGTTTGCCCGTTTTGCCGGTCTCGCCGGGCTGCCGTCCATCTTCCCGGCGTTTGCCCGCGCGGCCTGGCTGAACGTGGCGCCTGAGTTTAATCCGTTCAAGTACAACTCGTTTCCGGTAAAAGCGGCGAGACAGTCCTGGCTGTTGAGCCAGGCGCTGCAGCAGCAGATCATTCGCGCGTCCCGTCAGGGGGCGCTGAAAGCGCTGCCGCCGGTCCTCACCTTTCAGTCGGTAATGGATTCCACCGTCAGCACCCGGGCGGTGGTAGAGTCCCTGTATCGCTACCTGCCGGACAACGGCAGCGAGCTGGTGGTGTTCGACATAAATCAGGCGGCGGATCTCCGGGTCCTGTTCCGTCCCGCGCTCTATGCGGCGGTGAATACGCTGTTGCCGCCGGCGCCGCGAGCCTATACCACGACGGTGGTGACCAACGCGACGGCGCACACCCTGCAGACCATCGCCCGTACCACGCTGGCGCAGGAACGCGAAGAGCATCGTTATCCCTTACACCTTGCCTGGCCGGCGGATATGTACTCCCTGTCGCATGTGGCAGTGCCGTTTCCCCTGAGCGACTCGCTGTATGGTCGCGAGCCGGACGAGAAGAACCGCTACGGCATTAGCCTGGGCACCATTTCACTGCGCGGAGAGACCGGGACGCTGAGCGTGGGGCTGGAGACGTTAATGCGCGTCACCTCCAATCCTTTCTTTCCGTGGATGCTGGCCCGCGTCGATGAGCATATCGCCTGCGGCGAGCAGGCGGCGGTGGTGGCCTGCCTGAAGGCGCAGGCCAGCGCGGAGGCATTAAAAGAGGATCAGGTGCAGGACGGTGCGCAGCAGAATGCCGACGATCGCCGCGGGAGCCACGAAGCGAAACAGGCGGACAAACCGTGAGCTGATGCCGAGGAAAATACCGATCCCGGGCAGATCGAAGGTCTGGATCAGCAGGCCTGCCGAGGCGTTGACCTGGCTGACGGTGACTTTGCCCTGCTGGATCAGCTCGGAAATGACGCCAAAATAAGCGGTGCCCCCGGCGACGCACTTCACCAGCGCCGGCAGCACAAAGTTCTGCGGAATATGCAGCCAGCCAAGCACCGGTTTCAGTAGCTGCTGCAGCAGGTCGATGACGCCAGCGCCCTGCAGCAGTCCGACGATGGTTAACGACAGGATCAGCATCGGCACCGCGCCGAGCGCCAGGCGGATGGCGTCGGAGCCGGCGCTGTTGATCACCGCCAGAATGCCCTGACTGTTCTGCTCGGCGTTGGGCAGCGCTTCCGCGCGAGGGTTCTCGGCGACCGATAGGCGCCGTCCGGTGACGTGCCAGGCGACCGCCGCCGCGCACAGGCCGCCGACCACTGAGATAACGATCGAGGCCAGCCAGTGCAGGCCGAAAGGGGTGAGGGGATAAAAGACGTTGCCTTGCCCCATGGCGAAGACCATGGCCAGGGTGGCGGCCATTTGCCGGTCAGAAACGCCGCGTTTGTCCATAATCGATAGCGTGGCCAGCGGGGCGGCGAAGCTGACAAAGTTAATCTGGATCAGGGCGAAGGCGCTCATCCCGGTTAAGCCGAAGGGCTTCAGCAATGGCGCAACCCAGCGCACAATCACATCGAGGATGCCGCGGACCTCCAGATATTTCATGATAATCAGCATGATCACCATGATCGGCAACAGCGTATACAGCGCGACGTCAACGGACGATTTGCCCGCCGCCATAATGATGCTTATGACATCCATTTACGTTCTTTACCACTCGCAAAGCCATTCGTTCGCGTCATCATAATCCCGTGGGGAAGGAAATGATATGTCAGGATCGCCCCGGGGACCGGCGCCGTGGGGCGCCGGGAGGAGAGGATTACTGGCCGATGTTGACCAGCGTGCGGCCATGAATATTGTTGCTGAGGAAATCTGCGGCATACGCTGGCGCCTGCTCCAGCGTGATTTCGGTGGCTGCCTGTTGGTAGTAGCTTTCCGGCAGCAGCTGGGCCAGACGCTGCCACACCGCGTCGCGTTCTGCGGTGGGCACCATCACCGAATCCACCCCCTGCAGACGCACATTGCGCAGAATAAACGGCATCACGGTGGTTGGCAGATCGAAGCCCCCGGCCAGACCGCAGGCGGCGACGCAGCCGCGATAGTGCGTTTGCGCCAGCACTTTGGCCAGCATCGTGCCGCCAACGGTATCCACCGCGCCCGCCCACAGCTGTTTCTCCAGCGGGCGGGTCTCTGCAAAGTCGCTGCGCGGCAGGATGGCGTCGGCCCCGAGCTGGCGAAGGTAGTCGTGCGTCGACTCGCGGCCCGATACGGCCGTCACCCGGTAGCCGAGCGCTTTCAGCAGTACCACCGCGGTGCTGCCGACCCCGCCGCTGGCGCCGGTGACCAGGATATCACCGCTTTCCGGGGTGATGCCCGCGCTGACGAGGGCATCGACGCACAGCATCGCGGTGAAGCCGGCGGTGCCGATGATCATCGCCTGGCGCGCGCTGAGCGCCTCCGGCAGGGCAACCAGCCAGTCGCCTTTGACACAGGCCTCGGTGGCCAGACCGCCCCAGTGGTTTTCGCCCACGCCCCAGCCTGTGAGGATCACGTCCTGGCCGGGAACAAAGCGCGGGTCGCGGCTTTCACTTACCCGGCCGGCAAAATCAATCCCCGGCACCATCGGGAACTGGCGGATGATTTTGCCTTTGCCGGTGATCGCCAGGGCATCTTTATAGTTGAGACTCGACCAGTCGATGGCGACCCGCACGTCGCCTTCGGTGAGGGCGGGCAGGTCAATCGCTTTGACGGCGGCCACGGTGCGGTTGTCAATCTGGTCCAGAACTAATGCTTTCATGACTGAGTATTCCTCGTCTGAAGGGAGTTATCGGCGCTATCGCCGTCCTGTGCAGGTGTTATTGTCATCATAGTGTGCGCAAAGAAATCCCAGTACTGGTTAAGGGGAGCGGCGGACTGGACCAGCCTGGCGCGCATCACCGCGCCTTCCCAGCCGATCCAGAACACCTGGGCCAGCGCCTCCGGCGAGGTGTCGCTGGCGATCGTCCCGGCAGCCCGCGCCTCGTGCAGGCAGCGGGCCACGCGCGCCTCCCATGCCGCCAGGATGGTCTGCAACCGCTGGGGAAATGCCTCGGGCAACAGGGGAGCTTCCTGTAGCAGGTTGCCTACCAGGCAGCCGCGACGAAACTGGTATTTCTCCATTCCCTGACCGGCATCACGCACGAAGGCCGCCATCCGTTCCAGCGGCGGCACGGCGTCGTCCAGCAGGAATTTATCTAATTTATGCGCAAAGTAGTCGCCATAGGCGGCAAGCACGGCGAGGCCAAAGGCCTCCTTGCTTTTGAAACAGTGGTAAAACGACCCCTTCGGCACGGCGATGTTCCTGATCACCGCATCAATACCCGCCGCGAGATAGCCCGTTTCGGTCAGCACCTCCAGGCCCGAGCGAATCAGCGCCTGTCGCGTGTCGACAAACTGGCGATCGGCCTTGGGCGGTCGGCCGCGGCGGGGCTTCTGGTTGGCGGAGGTAGCGGGATTCATCATTTAGACCGTATGGTTTAATTGTTTGTCAGGGTACCCCCAATCCCGGTGGGGGGCAAGCCATGTATGGCAGAGTAGGGCGGGAATTCGAGGCAGAAGGCGACGCGGATTATCATCAATTATTAATGCGTGGTTCTCCGCGCGGCTGCTGCAGAGAATATCAATCCGCTGACCATATATCTCTCTGGCCGCCACGGAATGATAAGGATGAATGGTAGCGATTATATTGCCGGGCTGGCGATGATTTGCAGACTCTGGCGGATTGACAACTCCGGCATGATAAAACACATTGTCCCCCCTGAAGGGGCGCCGGTTGCCACCTCAGTTTAAATAATAACCCCGCAAGACAGGAAAGCCTGTCCTTTATTATCGGCGTCTGGATAAATAACCCGCCGCCGAAACCACACCTGCGAAAAAGGAATAACAGCCTGATGTACAGAATGAATATTGCCGTCAAAGGAGGGGATGAATGTCGCTAATCGCAATTGTGCTGGTCTTTATGATGGCCATCGTGGTGACGGTGTTCATTTCCCATCTTCTGCCCGTTAAAGTGCCGCTGCCGCTGATCCAGATCGCCGCGGGCGCCGCGCTGGCCGCCGGTGGTTTTCAGGTCGATTTCGATCCGCACATCTTTTTGCTGTTGTTTATCCCGCCGCTGCTTTTCCTCGATGGCTGGCGGATCCCGAAAGACGCGTTTTTCCGCGATATGAAGCCGATTCTATCGCTGGCGATAGGCCTGGTGATGGTCACTATCCTCGGCATTGGCCTGTTTATTCACTGGCTTATTCCGGCGATCACCGTGGCGGCGGGGTTTGCCCTGGCGGCGATTCTGTCACCCACCGATCCGGTGGCGGTATCGGCAATGACCGCCAGCTCGCCGCTGCCTTCCCGGATGGCGCATATCCTCGAAGGGGAATCGCTGTTAAACGATGCTTCGGGCCTCGTCGCTTTTAATTTCGCCATCGCCGCGGTGCTGACCGGCAGCTTCTCCCCGGGAGAGGCGGTGATGAAGTTTTTCCTGATGGCGTTCGGGGGCATCCTCAGTGGGCTCGTGGTGGTGTGGGTCACAGGCAAATGTAATAACTTTCTGGTACGGCGCACCCGCGAGGAGCCGGCCATCCAGATCCTGATCAGCCTGCTTATCCCCTTCGCCGCCTACCTGCTGGCCGAGGCGTTCCATGTCTCAGGCATTCTTGCCGCCGTCGCCGCCGGCATTGCGATGCACTATGAACAGCTGTCGGGGCCCCGGCTACCCGCGACGCGCATGAAAAGCAGCGCGGTGTGGTCCATGCTGCAGACTACCCTCAACGGGATGATCTTCCTGATGCTGGGCGAGCAGTTGCCCCGCATGCTCAGGACGTTGCCGGCGGTAGCCAGCCAGGCCGGCGTCCCTTCGTCCTGGTATCTGCTGCTGTACGCCGTGGCCATCACTCTCGCGCTCGGTCTGATGCGTTTCGCCTGGGTATGGCTGTCGATGACGCTGACCATTTTTCGCCGCAAACGCCGGGGCAAAGCCATCACCGTCCGTCCGCGATTCAGCATCCTCGCCGTCATGGCGCTGGCGGGGGTCAAAGGCTCCGTGACGCTCGCCGGTATTCTGACGCTGCCGGCGGTGCTGGCGGATGGTTCACCATTCCCGGGCCGCGAACTGCTGATCTTTCTCTCAATGGCGGTGATCCTGATGTCGCTGGTGGTGGCGGCTATCGGCCTGCCGTTCATGACCCGCTATCTTGCCGATGATTTACCCCATGACACCGGCAAAGACGATATTGGCGCCGTCATGACCGAAGTGGCTATCAACCGGCTGAATGCGCTACTCGACGAGCCGGTGGAGGATCCGACTGAGCAGGCCCTGCGGGCTGATGCCGGTAATATGCTGCTGGAAACCTACCAGCGTCGGCTGCACTATAACGACAATGACGAAGGGCAGGACGTCGGGCTGGAGCTGGCTAAGCGCGCCAGGCTGGAGAAATATATGCAAAGAGAGGTCATTATCGCCCAGCGTCAGGAGCTGTTCCGGCTGCGTCGCGCCCACAACATTAGCGATATCACCTTTTATGAGGTGCTGCGAGAGATAGACCTGAAGGAAGAGAGCTTGCGCTAGGGGCGCCATCGCCGGAGGGGGGATCCTTCGCCTTCCGGCAGCGCAGCTGGCGCGGAAAAGCAAAAAGCCTGCTCGAAAGCAGGCTTTTTAAATTTGGCTCCTCTGACTGGACTCGAACCAGTGACATACGGATTAACAGTCCGCCGTTCTACCGACTGAACTACAGAGGAATCGTGTGAACGGGGCGCATATTAACGATGCCACCCGGCCTTGTCAAAGCCTGATTCAAAGAATTGCGTTCGACTGCTGACAATTTCAGCAACCCCCGCGCATGCGCTGTTTTTTTCACCAGATTGCACCGTTGTAGTGCGAATGTACCCCTAATGGGGCATACCACAATCTGCTTACCGGGCAAATAAAAACCGGATTGCTATCACTATCCCTTATAACACCGCCTGTGGCGGGCAACGGCAGCGGAAATGAAAAGCTGGCAAGCAAATTGCAAAACCAGTTTCATCATACTTCCAGCGTTGACGCTGGCGTTCCTTACAGGAGGCAAAATGAACTTAAGACGACTGAAATATTTTGTGAAAATCGTCGATATCGGCAGTCTGACCCAGGCCGCTGAAGTCTTGCACATCGCCCAACCGGCCCTCAGCCAGCAGGTCGCGACCCTGGAAGGTGAAATGGACCAGCAGCTGCTGATACGCACCAAGCGAGGGGTCACGCCAACGGAAGCCGGTAAAATCCTTTATACCCATGCGCGGACCATCCTGCGCCAGTGTGAGCAGGCGCAGCTGGCGGTCAATAACGTCGGCCAGACGCTGCGTGGCCAGGTCTCGATCGGCCTGGCGCCGGGCACAGCGGCCTCCGCCATTACCATGCCGTTGCTGCAGACGGTGCGTAATGAGCTGCCCGAGGTGATGGTCTATCTGCAGGAGAGCAGCGGCACTGCGCTGAATGACAAGCTGCTGGCGGGCCAGCTGGATATGGCGGTGCTGTATGAGCGTTCGCCGGTGGCCGGCATCGTCAGTCAGCCGCTGCTGAAAGAAGACCTCTACCTGGTCGGCACCCGCGACTGCCCGGGGCAGAGCGTGGACCTTACGGCGGTGGCGGAGATGAACCTGTTCCTGCCGCGAGATTACAGCGCGGTACGGGCGCGGGTCACTGAGGCGTTCACCCTGCGTCGTCTGTCGGCGAAAATTATCGGCGAGATCGAATCCATTACCACCCTGACTGCGGCCATCGCCAGCGGCATGGGGGCGACGGTCCTGCCGGAATCCGCTGCCCGCTCCCTGTGCGGCGCGGCGAACGGCTGGATGGCGCGGATTAGCACGCCGTCAATGAGCCTGTCGCTGTCGCTGAACATGTCGGCGCGCGGCGGTTTGTCGCCGCAGGCGCAGGCGGTGAAGGAGATCCTGCTGTCTCTGGTGAGCCGTCCGTCGCTGGAGAACCGCGAACTGCAGCTGGTTAGTTAGGCTATATTCTCTTAAGGAATAAGTTGCTGGTTTTTATTATTTGTTACCCGGGACAACAGACTTTAACAATAGCAGATACGTTAAGTCCATTGGCCCGGAGGAAAGGGTGAACTTCCAGCAACTGAAAATTATCCGTGAGGCGGCCCGTCAGGATTACAACCTGACGGAAGTCGCGAATATGCTCTATACCTCGCAGTCAGGCGTCAGCCGCCATATCCGGGAACTGGAAGAGGAGCTGGGGATTGAGATCTTTATCCGTCGCGGCAAACGCCTGTTAGGCATGACTGAGCCGGGTAAAGCGCTGTTATCCATTGCTGAGCGGATCCTCAATGAAGCCAGCAACGTCCGGCGGCTGGCGGATCTCTTCACTAACGATGCCTCCGGCGTCTTAACCATCGCCACCACCCATACCCAGGCGCGCTACAGCCTGCCCCCGGTGATTAAAGCTTTCCGCGAGCTGTTCTCCGACGTTCGCGTCGAGCTGGTGCAGGGCACCCCGCAGGAAATCGAAGCGCTGCTGCATAACGGCGGGGCGGATATCGGCATCGCCAGCGAGCGTCTGAGCAACGACCCGACGCTGGCGGCTTTCCCCTGGTTCCGCTGGCATCACAGCCTGCTGGTACCCAAAGACCATCCCCTGACCCAGGTGTCTCCTCTGACGCTGGAGGCGATTGCCCGCTGGCCGTTAATCACCTATCGCCAGGGGATCACCGGCCGTTCGCGGATCGATGAGGCCTTCAACCGCAAAGGGCTGATGCCGGATATTGTGCTGAGCGCCCAGGATTCCGATGTGATCAAGACCTACGTCGAGCTGGGGCTGGGCGTCGGGCTGGTTGCCGAGCAGTCCGGGGATGCCCGGGAAGCGGACACCTTTACGCGGCTCGATACCCGCCATCTGTTTGATGCCAATACCGTATGGCTGGGACTGAAGCGGGGTCAGCTGCAGCGTAATTACGTCTGGCGCTTTATCGAATTGTGCAATGCCGGACTGTCGCTGGATGAGATCAAGCGCCAGGCGATGGAGCCGGAAGAGGCCGCTATCGACTATCAGATTTAAGGAAATGCTGGCCAGCGGATCGGGGAGAGGAAATGCCGCTATAATTCACACACGAGAGTCGCGACTGAGGAAGGGAAAATGACGATGCGGCGTGTGACATTACTCTGTTCGGCGCTGATGCTGTTCGCCAGCCACAGCGCGCTGGCCGTCAGCTATCCGCTGCCGCCGGAGGGGAGCCGTCTGGTGGGCAGCGCTTTTACCATTGCCGTGCCGGAGAACAACACTCAACCACTGGAAAGCTTTGCCGCCCAGTACGGCCAGGGGTTGAGCAATATGCTGGAGGCGAACCCCGGCGTCGATGTTTATTTGCCGCACTCCGGTTCGACGCTGACCATTCCGCAGCAGCTGATCTTGCCTGACACCGTGCGTGAGGGGATCGTTATCAACGTCGCCGAGATGCGCCTCTATTATTACCCGCCGCTGGGCAATAGCGTGGAAGTCCTGCCAATCGGCATTGGCCAGGCGGGACGCGAAACGCCGCGTAACTGGGTGACGGCGGTAGAGCGCAAGCAGGAAGGGCCCACCTGGGTACCGACCGCCAATACCCGCCGTGAATATGCGAAAGAGGGCAAAACCCTGCCGGCGATGGTGCCGCCCGGCCCCGATAATCCGATGGGGCTGTATGCGATCTATATCGGCAGGCTGTACGCCATCCACGGCACCAATGCCAACTTTGGCATCGGGCTGCGCGTCAGCCAGGGATGCATCCGCCTGCGCAATGACGACATTAAATTCCTGTTTGATAACGTGCCGGTGGGGACGCGCGTCCAGCTGATCGATCAGCCGGTGAAGTACACCGTGGAACCGGATGGCAGCCACTGGCTGGAGGTGCACGAGCCGCTGTCGCGCAACCGGGCGGAATTTGAATCCGACAGAAAAGTCCCCTTGCCGATGACCTCGGCGCTGCGCGAATTTACTCAGGGACCGGGAGTGAGTCCTTCGCAGGCCGAGCAAACCCTGCAGCGCCGCTCCGGCATGCCGGTGAATATCAGCGCCACAGCGGCGCAGGGGAGTTTGTAGCGGGTCGTTTAGCCTGATTAACGGCTATTGTAAGAAGGCTCTTTTGCTGTCGATGCATTCAACGTTGTTGGGGATAAGGATCGGGAAACCGATCCTTAACTTATCAACAGTGGCGGTGATGGCGTGTTAATGAGGGCGCCAGGAGAGGCTCAGGCGGAGATGATAAAGTCTGCAAATATATCTATGGACTTAATATTGTTACTGAGGATCTTTTTTTTGGCTGCCATTGTCCATGAAAGCGAATATCCCCGTTATGATAGCCAATATCCAGAATATAATACTGATGAGTGCTGCAGAATCCATATTGTCAAAACACTCCTGACCACACCCACTACCGCTGACCCCCATCGTCGTTGATAAGCGAATCAGGGGGCTGGGATGTCGTTATTTATTGTTGGCAATCGGGACATGCTGCTGCATCACTTCAACGATCCAGTCAATAAAAACGCGCAGCTTGGCGTTGACATGGCGGTTCGGTGGAAACGCCAGGTACAGAGGCATTGGGCTAATCCGCCATTGTGTAAATAACGGAATCAAAGCGCCAACGGCCTGATGCGCTGCCGCCATATAGTTGGGCAGCGCAATCACGCCTAAGCCAGCTAACCCAGCTTCGAGGTAAGCATTGCCATCATCCACGGCAAGGACGTAGTTGCCCGTGATTTCAATACGTTCATTCTCACTGCGCAGTACCAAAGGATCAATCTTACTGGTGCGTGAGGACAAGAATCCCACTATGCAATGGTCAGTATTTTGCAGCTCTCGCGGGTGTGCGGGAGCGCCAAGGCGTTCCACATAACGGGGGGCGACGTAGACGCCGATTGGCAAATCGCCGACATGGCGTGCGATTAGGGACTGGTCGGTGATTTCGCCACCGCGCAGGATGCAATCCACGTTGTCGCCGATCAGATCTACCTTCCGGTCGCTCACGCCCATGTCGAACTGGATATCAGGGTAGCGGGCGTGGAAAGCCGGTAGCGCCGGCACCAGGATGAGGCGGGCTAGCGGACTGGGCACATCCACCCGTAGCCTTCCCCTGGGCGTCATCGCCGCACTGGACAGGCTGTTTTCAGCATCCTCCATGTCCGCCAGCAGGCGGATGACGCGCTCGTAGTAGACCGCGCCATCGGGAGTCACCCCAAGCTTGCGGGTGGTGCGATGGAGCAATTTGACGCGCAGTCGCGCTTCCAGTTGCTGAATAAGTTGCGTCACCGTGGTTTTGCTCATATGAAGCGTTTGGGCAGCCTTCGTGAAGCTCCCTGCCTCCACCACCCGAGCAAAGGCGCGCATCGCATCGAAACGATCCATTTCTTATCCTGTATTTCATCGATTGTTTGGATATTACAAACAATGAGGGACAAAGTCGCTTGTTTATCCGCCCGATCTTGCCGTTGTACAGTGCCTTTACATTCACCGGGCTGAATTCGCCCCAGCATAAAGGTACAAACATGACAGCACGCGTAGCCGTTTTTCCCCTCGGTCGGCAGGCGCTCTATGAGCGCAATCGTTATTCACCGGCCATCAAATCCAATGGTTTCTTGTTTGTTTCGGGGCAGGTGGGTAGCCACGAGGATGGTTCGCCTGAGCACGATCTGAAAGCACAGGTCAGGCTGGCGTTCAAAAATCTTAATGCTGTGCTCGCAGCGGCGGGCTGCACGTTTAGGGACGTGGTTGACGTTACCCTCTTTGTCGTCGATCCTGAGTCAAATCTCGACGCTATCTGGAGTATCCTGCCAGAATATTGGGGAGAAGCGCCTTACCCTACGCTGACCGGGATCGGCGTGACGTGGCTTTATGGATTTAAGTTCGAGATTAAGGTTATTGCCAGGCTACCCTAAGCGTTAAGGGTCTTTCCGCCAGTTGGGCAGTCCGCGCTGTCTGTAGCGGTAACTGCCGAATCGGGATCGTCTGCTACCCAGCAGTAGACCCAGTGGTTACCGTCGGATCGAAAGTCTGTAGCCATAAGGTTGGGAGCAGCGACGCTGCTTTTCACCTGCGGGGATCGCATACGGAACGTTGGACGGTACCAACGGTACGATGCTGCTTATACCCGCTGGCGGGGGGCTCACGGAAAGCAAAAAGCCCGCTCAGGTTTCCCTGAGCGGGCTTTTTAAATTTGGCTCCTCTGACTGGACTCGAACCAGTGACATACGGATTAACAGTCCGCCGTTCTACCGACTGAACTACAGAGGAATCGTGTGAACGAGGCGCATACTACTGGCCCGGCATTTTTGTGTCAACACTAAAATTAACCTGCTGATTCAAATGGCTAAATTTAGCTCAACACGTTGTTTTAGTGAACAATGCGCCGCTCGTCTTCGTCCTGCAGGCCATTTTCACGTCTGCGCGCCAGCGGATCCTGGCGGTAAAAATGGCAAAAACGCTGCCACAGGGCCGGGAAGCGGGGCGCGAACAGTTCAGGCGCGCTGAAAAAATATTCCGAAAGGACGGCGAAGCACTCCGCGGGATCGGTGGCGGCATAGGCGTCAATGCTGGCGGCGCTTTCCCCCACCAGATCTATCTCATCCTGAATGTTGTTCATCGCCGCGTGGAGATCGTGCTCCCAGCCGGCGACTTCGCGCAGTGGGATCAGCGGCACCCCGCTGGCCCGATCGCCATTTCGCGCATCAAGCTTATGCGCCACCTCATGCACCACAAGGTTAAAGCCTGACGCATCAAAGGAGTCCTGAATATCCAGCCAGTTCAGCACTACGGGACCCTGCTGCCAGCTTTGCCCCGACTGCACCACCCGCTGGTTGTGGACCAGACCAATATCATCCTCCCACTCATCATCCACGACAAAGGGGGCAGGGTAGATCAGCACTTCATGAAAACCGTCCAGCCACTCAATCCCTAGCTCAAGTACCGGCAGGCAAAAGAGCATAGCTATCCGCGCCTGGTGCAACGGAGTCAGCTCCAGCCCCTGAAGCGCCACCAGACGTTTTTGCTGTAAGAAACGGGCAGCCATCTGCGTCAGCTTGTGTTGCTCAGCGGGCGAAAGGTGGGCTAAAACCGGAATGGCAAGCGCTTGCTCCCAGGGCATCTCTGCGTTGCCGGACTCATCATCTGCTTTCCAGGGCCATTTAAACATCATATTGCTCGCAAAGTCGTCACTTGAACACGATTACCGAAACGGGAGCTATTAAAATGCCAAAGATCCTGGCATTATAGCAACCACAACAGCGGAGAGATGCCGGAGCGGCTGAACGGACCGGTCTCGAAAACCGGAGTAGGGGCAACTCTACCGGGGGTTCAAATCCCCCTCTCTCCGCCAACTATTCTTTCTCTAACCATTCCCCTTCAATAACACCGTTAGCTTCAGGTATAACGCCTGCGCTGGGGTATCGCCATCATCATCGTCCTGGTTTCAGCGTAAAGACGCGGTAGTGCGCCTTGTCCTTTTGTGGTCTTACCGCCGCAATTTGCCCGAACGAGCTTAAACGCATCATAAAGAGGGAAGGTACGCCTGGAAAGCGGCAATGTTGAAAAGAGTGATCTCAACGGAGCGGGAACAAGAAAAAGCCCGCTGAGCGCGGGCTTTGATGGGGATCAGAACTGGTAAACGAGACCGAGGGCCACGATATCATCGGTCGAGATACCGTTGTTGCGGTAGAAGCGGTCGTCTTCATCCAGCAGGTTGATTTTGTAATCCACATAGGTGGACATATTCTTATTGAAGTAGTAGGTCATGCCGATGTCGACATACTTGACCAGATCCTTGTCGCTATAGCGAGAGTAGTTGTAAAGATCTTTCCCCTTCGATTGCAGATAGGCCACGGATGGACGCAGCGGTAAATTATACTCATCGAACTGGTACTGGGCGACGACTTCAAAGTTCTGCGTCTTGTTGGCAATAGCGCCGTTGCCGTAGAAGGTCATGTTGCGGGTTTCCGCATACATGGCGGCCAGATAGATGTTGTTGGCGTCATATTTTGCGCCGACGGTCCAGGCCTCGGCTTTATCACCGTTAGCGTAAATATGGCTGCTGCGTGCTGCCGCCAGCTGGTTATGGGTACGGTCGGAAGCCGAGTAGGCGGCCCCGAAGCTGATGCCCATATCGAGATCGTAGTAGCTGGAGATACCAAACCCGTCGCCATTTTCCCGCGCCAGTTTACGAGCGCCGCCGTTGTTAGTGCCTTCGCCAGAACCGGCGTTTTCATTATTCCCCTGATACTGCAGGGCGAAATGCAGGCCGTCGACGAGGCCGAAGAAATCGCTGTTACGGTAGGTGGCCACCCCGTTGGTGCGGCCGGTCATGTAAACGTCGGTCTGGGTGTAGGTATCGCCGCCGAATTCCGGCAGCATATCAGTCCAGGATTCGATGTCGTACACCACGCCGTAGTTACGGCCATAGTCCAGTGAGCCATAGTCAGCAAACTTCAGACCGGCGAAGGCCAGACGAGTCCATGAATTCGCGCCTTCCCCTTCGCTGGTGTTCGCTTTGACATTGTATTCCCACTGACCGTAGCCGGTTAACTCGGAAGCGATCTGCGTTTCGCCTTTGATGCCTAAGCGAGCATAGGTCTGGTCGCCGTCCTCGCTGGTGTCGTCAGAGAAGTAACGCAGGCCGGCGACTTTCCCATAAAGGTCCAGTTTGTTGGCGTTGTTGTTATAAATTTCTGCAGCATTAACGGCATTGACCATGAGTAATGTCGGTACCATGAGTGCCAGTACTTTTCTTTTCATTATATATTCCCTTTTAATAATAATTTCTGTGAATTATGACAATCCCTCCGGAATGCCTGTAAGATACTAACGACTAAGTTCATTTTTATTTAAAATAAAATATGTAAATAAATAATGTAAGATATTACAAAATATTTCTATGTGGTTCATTATATTAAATTTAAATGAATCTGTTTTAATGATTATTTTGTTGTATAGCAATAGGTTATGTTGCTGTGTTGCGTTCGTGGTTAACTGAATGAAATTATTTGTATTAATTTACAGTGAATTGGTTATTCAGCCTTTAAATATAATTTATTAGTCAATTCCGCCGGCGGAGGGATAATTTAAATACACGGCATGACTGGGTGTCGTTAATGTTTAAGCCCGTGGGTAAAGAATAAAAAAACCACCCCTGCGTATTTCCATTGGCAGAATAAGTGATAAGTGGGTGCAGAAGACAAGGATGAAACTGCTGCCTGTGGCGCAGGTTGGCGGTATAATGTGATGCGTGTCACGTTTTGGGTGGCAGTAGTATGATTTGTCACGGAGAAGAATGAGATGGAAGAGCAGGCAAAACGCAGCCCGGGCGGCAAACTCGCGCTCTGGGCGTTGTATGCCTTTTGTGGATATTGTGTCTGGGTAATTGTGCGTTACTGGTGGGTGGTAGGGAAAATTCACAGCGTTCCCGGTGCCAGCGCGGAGGGCGACTTTGGCACAATGGCAGGGAAATGGCTTGGCGCCCTGTTGGGGATGCTGGTGCTCGCCGGCATTGGCGCGATCCTTGGTGCTGTCGTCTGGTATACACGGCCCGCCAGAAGCGGGCGGGATCATCGGTCGTAAAGTTGCTATGCTCGAGGCTGACCTTCAGATAAGGAACGCCTATGAACCTGGTAGACTGGCAGCAACGATTTGAGCACTGGATACTGACGCACCACGCCCAGGAGGATGCGGCGCACGATCTGTCCCATTTTCGTCGCGTCTGGGCCACCGCCACCCGGCTGGCCGCCGGGGAGGTGGAAGTCGACAGGCTGGTGCTTCTCACGGCCTGCTATTTTCATGACATTGTCAGTCTGCCTAAAAATCATCCGGAGCGAAGCCGCTCCTCGATGATGGCTGCCGAGAAAACCCTGGCGATTTTGCAGTCGTCGTTTACCGATTTTCCCGCAGACCGCTATGCGGCGGTCAGCCATGCTATTGAGGCGCACAGCTTTAGCGCGGCGATCCCGCCGCGCACGCTGGAGGCGAAAATCGTCCAGGACGCCGACCGTCTCGAGTCGCTGGGGGCGATTGGCCTGGCGCGGGTCTTCGCCGTCGCCGGCGCCCTGAACACCATTCTGTTTGATGCCAACGATCCTTTCGCCGACCGGCGAGCGCTGGATGACAGAAAATATGCCCTCGACCATTTCCAGTGCAAGCTCCTGCGCCTGCCGGAAACCATGCAGACCGCTGGAGGAAGGGCTATGGCGCAGCATAATGCGCGCTTCCTCGTCGAGTTTATGGCCAAGATCAGCGCGGAGCTGAAGGGGGAACCCCTGGCGCTGGATGAGGCGGTTTTACGCCGCTTTGTACCGCAGCCGTCAACCGACCAGTGATTTATGGTACTCTCTGCAAAAATCGTCCGCGCTGGTTGAGGATATGCCACAAAAGTTAAGCAAGGAAAACAGGTCGTTGTCATTGACGGAACAGGCCGGTGAAGAGGCTCAGGCGCTGCTGCGCCAGCTGATGACGATCTACGATGTGAAAACGCTGGTCGCCGAACTGGTGAGCGTCGGGGAGCAGCACTGGAGCGCGGCGATCCTCAAGCGCGTGGCGGCCCTCAGCCGCGCGGCAGCGCGTTTGCGTCCGCAGGAGGTCGCTCATCTGGCGACGCTGCTGCCGTCGCCGCCGGCCCATCATCCGCACTATGGATTCCGCTTTGTCGATCTGTTTGCCGGTATCGGCGGGATCCGCAGCGGTTTTGAAGCTATCGGCGGGCAGTGCGTCTTTACCAGCGAGTGGAACAAGCATGCGGTGCGCACCTATAAGGCCAACTGGTATTGTGATCCGCAGCAACACCGTTTCAATGAAGATATTCGCGATATCACCCTCAGCCATCGCCCCGACGTTAGCGATGACGAGGCGGCGCAGCATATCCGCGAGACTATCCCGCAGCATGATGTGCTGCTGGCCGGCTTTCCCTGCCAGCCTTTCTCACTCGCCGGCGTGTCGAAAAAAAATGCCATGGGTCGCGCCCACGGCTTTGCCTGCGAAACCCAGGGGACGCTGTTTTTTGATGTGGTGAGAATTATCGCTGCCCGTCAGCCGGCGATCTTTGTGCTGGAGAATGTTAAAAATCTCAAAAGCCACGATCAGGGGCGGACCTTCCGCATCATCATGCAGACGCTGGATGAGCTGGGGTATGAGGTCGCTGACGCCGGGCATAGCGGGCCGGACGATCCGAAGGTGATCGACGGGCGCCATTTCTTACCGCAGCACCGGGAGCGCATCGTGCTGGTGGGCTTCCGTCGCGATCTGCAGCTGCACGAGGGGTTTACGCTGCGCGATATCGCGGCGCTATACCCGACGGTTCGGCCAACATTTGGCGAGCTGCTGGAGCCGACGGTGGATGCCAAATTTATCCTCACGCCGGTACTGTGGAAATATCTTTATCGATATGCCCGCAAGCATCAGGCGCGGGGCAATGGCTTTGGTTATGGCCTGGTGGACCCCGCCAATCCCCACAGCGTGGCCCGGACGCTCTCCGCCCGCTACTATAAAGATGGCGCCGAAATTCTCGTCGATCGCGGCTGGGACCGGCCGCTGGGCGAGACGCATTTTGACGATCCGCAGAATCAACAGCGGCGTCCTCGTCGGCTGACGCCGCGGGAGTGCGCCCGATTGATGGGCTTCGAATCGCCTCAGGGGGCGCGTTTCCGCATCCCGGTGTCGGATACCCAGGCCTATCGTCAGTTCGGCAACTCGGTGGTGGTTCCGGTCTTCGCCGCGGTGGCGAAGCTCCTGGCCCCGCGCATCGCTCAGGCGGTGGCGCGTCGCGAAACGGGTGATAACGATGGCGGATGTTCACGATAAAGCCACGCGCAGTAAAAATATGCGGGCTATCGCCACGCGCGATACGGCGATCGAGAAGCGGATAGCGGCGCTGTTGACTCAGGCGGGATTCACCTTTGTTGCCCAGGATCGCGAGCTGCCGGGACGCCCTGATTTCGCTTTACCCGATTACCGTTGCGTCATCTTTACCCACGGCTGTTTCTGGCATCACCATAACTGTTACCTGTTTAAGGTGCCGGCTACCCGGACCGCGTTCTGGCTGGACAAGATCGCCGGCAACGTGGCGCGCGATGCCCGTGACCGGCAAAAGCTGGCCGAGCAGGGCTGGCGGGTGCTTATCGTCTGGGAATGCGCCCTGCGCGGTCGGCTGAAGCTGAATGACGAGGCGCTCACCGAGCGTCTGGAAGAGTGGATCTGCGGCGCCGGACACGACGCGCAGATCGACACCCAGGGGATCCGCGAACTGGCGCTTATTTCGACGCCTTACAAGGGGTAGCTTCGCTGCGAACCGGGAAGAGATATTTCCCCAGCGTCACCAGCACGACGGCGAAAATAATCACCGCCAGCGCCAGCCACTCGATCAGGGACAGGCTTTCGCCACCGAATCCGGTACCAAGCAGAACCGCCACCACCGGGTTAACATAGGCGTAGCTGGTGGCCACTGCCGGGGTGACATTGCGGATCAAAAACATGTAGGCGTTGATGGCAATCAGCGAGCCAAAGATAGCCAGGTAGGCCACAGCGGCGATCCCGGACCACGACGGAACACGGGTTAAGGTTTCGCCGCTCAGCCATGACGCGGCCAGCAGGACGATCCCGGCGGCGAGCATCTCGATTGCCCCCGCCATCATGCCGGTCGGCAGCTCGATCCGCGAGCCGTAAACCGAGCCGAAGGCCCAGCTCAGGGAGCCAATCAGGATCAGCAGCGCGCCCCAGGGGTTGCCGTTCAGGTTGCCTCCGCTGTTAAGCATCACAATACCCGCGAGGCCAATGGCAATCCCCAGCCATTCCAGTTTACGAGTGGCGATGCCGAAAAAGCGGCTGAAGCACAGGGTGAACAGCGGAACGGTGGCGACCATGACCGCGGCGATCCCGGAGGGAACGTGCTGATGTTCGGCCAGGGTGACAAAGCCGTTGCCGACGGCCAGCAGCAAAACCCCGATCAGCGCGGCGTTAAGCAACGGTCCGCGGGCCGGCAGTTTATGGCCGGTGGCCAACAGCCATCCCAGCAGCAGCACGCCGGCAGAGAGAAAGCGAATTCCGGCCATCATCAGCGGCGGCCAGCTGGCGACGCCGACGGCGATGGCGAAATAGGTAGAGCCCCAGATGATATACAGCGCAAACAGCGCCCCGATAAGCGGTAACAGCTGACGGGTAGACATACTTCCTCACGACGGTGCAGAGATAGAAAGGGGACATATAGTAAACGTGAAAACTATCCTGCTGGCGAGCGCTTAATTTGCGTCAGGTTGTTAAATTTATATTGACTAATTGTACCTTGGGCAGCGGCCGTTTTTTAACGCATACTCGAGGGAGACATTGATGAAAAGAGAAGGAAAATCATTTTGGCAGGAAGTAGTCTTTTAACATTACTCGATGATATCGCCACGCTGCTGGACGATATTTCCATGATGGGCAAGCTGGCGGCGAAAAAAACGGCGGGGGTGCTGGGCGACGATCTCTCCCTCAACGCCCAACAGGTGACCGGCGTGCGGGCAAATCGTGAGCTGCCTGTGGTCTGGGGCGTGGCGAAAGGGTCGTTCGTCAATAAAATCATCCTCGTGCCGCTGGCCCTGCTAATCAGCGCCTTCATTCCCTGGGCGATTACGCCGCTGCTGATGTTGGGCGGCGCGTTTCTCTGTTTTGAAGGGGTGGAAAAGGTGCTCCACAGCCTGGAAGCGCGTAAGCACAAAGAGGACCCAGCGCAACGGCAGCAGCGTCTTCAGGCGCTGGCGGATCGTGATCCGCTGGCCTTTGAGCGTGACAAAGTCAAAGGGGCGATCCGCACCGACTTTATTTTGTCCGCGGAAATTGTCGCCATCACCCTCGGCATTGTCGCGGAAGCGCCGCTGCTGAATCAGATCCTCATTCTGTCGGGGATCGCGATTCTGGTCACCGTCGGGGTCTATGGCCTGGTGGGGGTGATCGTCAAACTGGATGACATGGGCTACTGGCTGGCGGAGAAACGCAGTACCCTGGCGCAGTGGCTGGGCAAAGGGTTATTGACCGTGGCCCCCTGGCTGATGAAAGTGCTCTCTATCGTCGGAACGCTGGCCATGTTCCTCGTGGGCGGCGGGATTGTGGTTCACGGTATTGCGCCGCTACACCATGCCATTGAGCACTGGAGCGCGGGGCTGGGCGGCATGTTGGCCGCCTTGCTGCCGATGGTGGCTAATCTGGTGCTGGGTTTTATCATCGGCGCGGTGGTGCTGGCGGGCGTCAAGGCGGTCAGTCGCCTGCGTGGCGCGGTGAAGTAGTCAGGTGCGGCGCCGCATGACGGCGCCGCGTGGTCTACGCTAAAAGCGCCTCCGGTATCGGCAGAGACCGGGCGTGCTGACGACGTCAGATTTGCGCAACGTACTGCGAGAGAAAGATGGAAAAGCCACTACGGTTGAAGTTGAAAAAACTCTACCACCTGACTCGCCCGGCGCATGTGGTTAACATTTGTTTTATCGTGGTGCTGTTTTTCTCCACGCTGCTGATCTGGCGCGAAATCAATGTCCTGGAAGAGGCCTACGTGGCGAACCAGCGCAATAATCTGGCTAACGTCGCGCATGAAATGGATGGCCTGCTGCAGTTCAACATCGACAGGATGATGTTTTTTCGCCACGGTATGCAGTCCGCGCTTGAACGCCCGCTCGACGTCGATGTGTTGCACGAAGCCAGCCAGCGCTATCTGAGCCAACGCCACCAGGAGACCTGGCGGGTGGCGCTCCCCAACCGCCGGACGCTGCCGGTGTTTGGCGTCTCGGAGGGCGTCGTCAGGGATCACCCGCTGCTCTTGCCGGACGATCCGCTGGTGGTCAATGAACTGATGGCGACGCTGGAGCTGGGTTATCTGTTAA
Organism: Klebsiella sp. GG_Kp146; assembly: GCF_040061975.1. NCBI lineage: Bacteria > Pseudomonadati > Pseudomonadota > Gammaproteobacteria > Enterobacterales > Enterobacteriaceae > Klebsiella > Klebsiella sp. GG_Kp146. The sequence goes on along the minus strand of NZ_JBEAHA010000001.1, from coordinate 347,413 downwards.
ACCTGACGCAGCATGATCGCGATTTTGCCGAGCGGATGCAATATATCTCCCGCAGCGGTTTTTTCACCTCGACCCTGCCGCTGCGCGATGAATCGCAGGTGAAGACCTACTATTCGCGCGCCATCAGCGCCCTCTGGTTTACCCGGCAGACCCAGCGGAACAATCCGCACCGCGGCGTTATCTGGCAAACCTTTCCTGACGATGACCCGCAGCTGGAAGAGCAGGTGGTCACCGCCTCGATACCGCTGGATTTTGCCGGTTACTGGCGCGGCGTGCTGGCGATGGATTTCTCAGTCAGCGAAATAAAAGCATTTTTAATCAGCGCGATGCAGGGCGGGCAGGAGGGGGAATACCAGCTTTATGACAGCCATCTTAGCCTGCTGGCCTCTTCTGCGCCGGGGAATGTCCTGACGCTGCTGTCGCCGCGCGAACAGGAACTGCTCAGCCGCGCGTTTGCTCATGATAATCAGGGCGGTCTGCGTCTGCTGACGCGCTATATCAGCTGGGCCAAACTGCGCAATTTTGATGGCGTGCTGCTGCGGATCCATACTCTGCGGGAAGGCGTACGCGGCAACTTTGGCACCATCACCATCGCCCTGACCCTGATGTGGATCCTCTTCACCTTAATGCTACTGCTCTCCTGGCTGGTGATCCGCCGTATGGTCCGCAATATGAGCGTTCTCCAGACCTCCCTGGAGTGGCAGGCCTGGCACGATGCCTTAACCCGCCTGCTCAATCGCGGGGCGCTGTTTGAGAAGGCGATGGCGGTAGCCAGCGACTGCCAGCGCAGCGGACGACCGCTGGCGGTCATCCAGCTCGATTTGGATCACTTTAAGGGCATTAACGATCGCTATGGCCATCAGGCGGGTGACAGAGTGCTGTCGATGGTGGCCAGTACGCTTGCCGGCACCGTCCGGGACGGTGATTTGCTTGGCCGCGTGGGCGGAGAGGAGTTTTGTGTCGTGCTGCCGAATACCACGCTGCAGGAAGCGGCGGCGGTAGCGGAGCGGCTACGCCTGCGTATTCATGGCCGGGAGGTCTTTTTGCATAACAACGTGACGCTGCGGGTCAGCGCGTCGTTAGGGGTGAGCGGCAGCGAAGAGCGGGGGGAGTATCACTTTGAAGCCCTGCAGTCGGTCGCCGATGGTCGATTGTATCTGGCCAAGCAAAATGGCCGCAACCAGGTCTGGTATCGCAGCGAAGCGTGAGCAAAACGTTTCGCCCGAATCAGGCAAAATGAGATTTTTCTTAAAGTTTTCGACGGGGATCGCGCTATCGAATGAAACCGGTTTGCGGCTAAGCCTTATCGCATCAGCCCTGCAGCCCTTTCTGCTGCGAAGCGCCAACTTTCTCAATATTTTGCGCCATGAATATCGCTTGTCATGCAAAATAATTGAGGATAATGTTTCAACGCATCGGATTTCCCGGTGTAACGAATTTTCAAGTGCTTCTTGCATTAGCAAGTTTGATCCCGACTCCTGCGAGTCGGGATTTTTTTCGCCCATCGCTAGCGGTTGGCTTCACTGGCGCTGAAATCATGAATATCGAGTTCAAATGCCTCCGCCAGTTCACGCCAGGTATGCGCCCCGCGGCCATCGATACTGGCGCGCTGTGGGTCATCGAGGATGCGATGGACTTCGCTTTCGCTGATCTCATTAATCGCCGCCAGCAGAGCATCAACGTTGACATCAACGTCGTTCCCGGTCTGGTCTGTCAATCGGTTCTTCATCATTACCCCCCCTCGCTGAGCGTCGCTCAAGCCTCTTTAAGTATAGTCGGTCTAAAAAAACGCCAGTCACTGCCCGCGACGCTGCGAGCGGCGTGGTTTTGTTCTACACTGGCTGGAAATAGAGAGGAGATGGATTATGCAGGTGAACGATCGTGTCACGGTGAAGACCGACGGTGGCCCACGTCGATCGGGCGTAGTGCTGGCAATTGAGTCGTTTAGTGAAGGGACGATGTATCTGGTTTCGCTGGAAGACTATCCCCTGGGGATCTGGTTTTTCAATGAAATAGGGCACCCGGATGGGATCTTCGTGGAAAAAGAAATCTCGTAAAACCGAACTGGCGGGACCACCGCCAGTTTGTTTCAGCGTAGATTCACCTGAATACCGCTGGTAATGTTTTCGGTCAGCCGAACGATGTGGTAAATCACCTGCTTATTATGCGTCTGTATTTTCTTTTTAATATTGCCTTTATGCGATGATACCGTTTTCGCTTTGATGTTCATTTGCGTTGAAATTTGCGAAGTACCATGCCCGGCCATCCACATTTGCAGCATATTTGATTCTGTTTTGCTCAGCGACAACGTCGGTAAATTTAACTGCCCCAGACTCGTGTTCTTGTATTTAAGATAATTAACCAGAATGACATCAAGGTCTTTTGGAGTGATCGATTTTGAGCTGATTAGCAGGTTCTTACGCACCCGTAGATAGCGGTCAAAATGGATGTTCGCCAGCGACATAAAAATCACAAACAACGTCGCCGGGTTTTGCGTGATGATCTGGCGAATAATGCCATTACTTTCATCATCATGCACAAAGCAATCTTCATTCAGAAACACCACCGCCGGGCAACATGACGCACAATGCCTGTGCAGATCCTCAGCGCAGTTGACCTCAACGATTTCCTGTTTTTTAATTCCCCGACTGGTCAGATATCCCGTTAGTCCCAACCGGGTATAACTGCACAAATCCATAATCATCGTTGACATGACCCATCCTCAATCAACACGTAACGATATACACTTCACACTGGCTGTGCGAAGCAGTCCTTGCGGGCGGTGATAATAGTAGGTTTAAGAAAGAACCCATTAGTTCCATTAAACTATTCCGCATCTCTGTATATAATTTGCCAGGAAAACTCTTAAAGTAAAGTCAAGAACCGGTAGTGTGAGCGAATTAAAAACAAAAAGTGCCCACGGATGCTATGGTTAGGCCCCAAACATTCTTTTACTTTCAGAATTTCCTTATTTCAAATGAAGGCTGCGATGCCTGGCCGTGTTTTGCCCGGCTTCTCCGCCTGCGGCGGGGGTGGAAGGCTTAACGCTTTAATGCCACAATACTTTTTTATCAGCTTGTGGGATGAATGATGAAACAGTTAGTTTTTGCTGGCATGGTGCTGGCGCTGGCCGGATGCGTGCAGGTTGATCGTTACGAAGAGGTTGTTAAAGCGCCAGCGCCGGCAGGCCTGGAAGGCTACTGGCAGACGAAAGGGCCGCAGAGCGAGATGATGAGTCCGGACGCCATCGCCAGCCTGATCGTCACCAAAGAAGGGGACACCTTCGACTGCCGCCAGTGGCAGCGTGTGATCGCCCAGCCGGGGAAACTGATGAACCGCGATAGCGATATCTACAACGTGACCGCTTCCCTGGATATCTACCCGATCGAGCGCGAGGGCAATACCCTTTCCTACGATCGTATGACGTTGACCCGCGTTGAACGTCTCACCCCGGAGTGCGAGAAGGCGTGGGCTAAAGCGCGTGCCGCCGCTCCGGTCAGCGCGCCGACCACCGCGCGCTAAGGTTCCGGCGGGCCACTGCTGGCCCGTCCGGCGTCAGATGACTACAGCACCGCCTCCAGCACCCACACGCTGACGCTTCCCCCGTTACAGGTAAAGGTTGCGCAGCCTTCGTCGTCGGTTTCGACAATCTCTTCCCGGTTGCCCAGGAAATCCCGCCAGCGCTTGTTGCCATAGTTCTCGCCCAGCGTCAGGGTCTTTTCTCCCTCATCACCATTGGACATCACCACCACGCAGCCGGGATCCTCGTCGGTGCCGCTGCGGCTGAAGGCAATGCAGTTAGGGTGATCGAACCAGAGAGTCTGCACGCCGTGGGCAAAGCGCTGACGGGCGTCGATCAGTTCGTGTAGCTGCTCGATGACAGGCATTTCTATGGCGTAGGTTTGTCCGTCGCCGCCGGTATCTTCATAGGAAGCGCCGAAGAGATCGGCATAGAAGACCGAGGGCACGCCATTTTCACGCAACAGAATCAGCGCATAGGCCAGCGGTTTAAACCATGGCTCAACCGGCGCCTCGAGCGCCTGCAGCGGCTGGGTATCATGGTTGGTGACCAGGGTGACGGCATGGAAGGGGTCGGCTTCCACCAGCGTCCCGCTGAAAATCTGGCTCATGTCGTAATCGCGCCCCTGGCGGGACGCTTCATGAAATTTCATCTGCAGCGGGGCATCGAAAAGCATCGTCTTGCCCTCGACGAGGTCGATATACTGCTGGAGCTTTTCCACTTCATGGGACCAGTATTCCGCGACAATAAACAGCGGCTGCGGGGCCACCTCCTGAACATGTTCGATCCATGCTTTGTAAAACCAGGCGGGGATATGCTTCACGGCGTCAAGACGAAAACCGTCGCAGCCGGTCTGCTCCATCACCCAGCGCGCCCAGTATTTGATCTCTTCGGTGACGGCGTGATTACGAAAATCGATATTAGCGCCCATCAGGTAGTCGAAGTTGCCAAGCTCATCATCGACCTGCTCATTCCAGCCTTCGCCGGTGTAGTCGTTGACGATTTTAAATACACCGTCTTCCGTCGGATTCTCGATGTGGTCAATGCCGCTAAAACACTTGTAGTCCCAGACAAACTGCGAATACTGCCCGGCGCGCACCGGGAAGGTATAGCGAGTCCATGCCTCGCACTCTATGATCGTCTCGTCAATTTGCGTGCGATCCTGCTCATCGACGCGCTGCACGCGCAAGGCCTCTTTTTCATCGGCGCCCATTTTATGGTTCACCACCACGTCCAGCAGCACGGCGATGTCGTGCTCCTTCAGGGCGTTGATCGCCGCCAGCAGCTGGGTTTTATCGCCATATTTGGTGGCGACAGAGCCCTTTTGATCAAACTCGCCGAGGTCGAAGAGATCGTAGGTGTCATAGCCGACGGAATAACCGCCCGAGGCGCCTTTGTAGGCGGGTGGCAACCAGACCATATTGATGCCGATTTCGTTAAGACTGGGGGCCAGCGCTTCGACTTCACGCCACAGTTCGCCGCCGGCGGGGTAGTACCAGTGAAAACATTGCAACAAGGTGGGGTTTTTCATCTTCCATGCTCCAGACGTCAACAGGCTGACCTTTGCAGTATGGGAGATATCCCGCAAAACGGGTGAGGAAAGCCCTGAATTTCGCTATACCCTAAAGCGGATCATATATAATAAATTTGCATAAGATGTAGCGTAACGATGTTGGTGTCGGGCCGTTAAGCGCCTTACACTACAGGAAAATCCTAATCTTCGGGGTATCTATGAAATTAGCACTTCTGGGTCGTCAAGCGCTGATGGGCGCAATGGCCGTTGTTTTGATGGCTGGCGTTAGCGTGAAAACTTTTGCGGCGGAAAACCTGCTCAATCAGATTAAAGAGCGCGGCACGCTGCGCGTGGGCCTCGAAGGCACCTATCCTCCCTTTAGCTTCCAGGGTGATGACGGCAAGCTGACCGGCTTTGAAGTGGAGTTCGCCAACGAGCTGGCGAAACATCTGGGCGTGAAGGCCGACCTCAAACCGACCAAGTGGGACGGTATGCTGGCCTCGCTGGACTCCAAACGCATTGACGTGGTGATTAACCAGGTCACTATCTCCGATGAGCGTAAGAAGAAATACGATTTCTCTACCCCGTACACGATCTCCGGTGTGCAGGCGCTGGTGAAGAAAGGCAACGAAGGCGCGATTAAAACCGCGGCGGATCTGAAAGGCAAGAAAGTGGGCGTCGGGCTGGGCACTAACTATGAAGAGTGGCTGCGTCAGAACGTCCAGGGCGTGGATGTCCGCACCTATGACGACGACCCGACCAAATACCAGGATCTGCGCGTAGGCCGTATTGACGCCATTCTGGTTGACCGTCTGGCGGCGCTGGATCTGGTGAAGAAAACCAACAATACGCTGGCGGTCACCGGCGAAGCGTTCTCCCGTCAGGAAGCTGGCGTTGCGCTGCGTAAAGGCAACGATGACCTGCTGAAAGCGGTAGATGGCGCGATTGCGGATATGCAAAAAGATGGCAGCCTGAAGGCGCTGTCCGAGAAATGGTTTGGCGCTGACGTGACAAAATAACGGCCAGCGGTGAAAAAAGGCGCTCCTGGAAGCGCCTTTTTTTATTTAGCGCGTAACTGTGTGCATAATGAAGCATAACTGAGTCAGGAGGGGCCATGTCACTGCAAAATTTAACCCGCTTTCCGCGTCTGGAACTGATCGGCGCGCCGACGCCGCTGGAGTATCTGCCGCGTCTGTCCGATCACCTCGGGCGCGAAATTTTTATCAAACGTGATGATACGACGCCGCTGGCGATGGGGGGCAACAAACTGCGTAAGCTGGAGTTTCTCGCCGCCGATGCGCTGCGCGAAGGGGCGGATACCTTAATCACCGCCGGCGCGATCCAGTCTAACCATGTGCGCCAGACGGCGGCGGTCGCCGCCAAACTGGGCCTGCACTGCGTAGCGCTGCTGGAAAATCCCATCGGCACCCGGGCGGAGAACTATCTGAGCAATGGCAACCGCCTGCTGCTGGATCTGTTTAATACCCAGATTGAGATGTGCGATGCCCTGACCGATCCCGCGGCCCAGCTCGACGAGCTGGCGACCCGTATCGAAGCGCAGGGGTACCGCCCGTATGTCATTCCGGTCGGCGGCTCTAACGCCCTTGGGGCGCTAGGCTATGTGGAAAGCGCGCTGGAAATCGCCCAGCAGTGCGAAGACGCGGTGGAGATTTCGTCGGTGGTGGTCGCCTCCGGGAGCGCCGGCACCCATGCCGGCCTGGCGGTCGGCCTTGAACAGCTGATGCCGCAGGCGGAACTGATCGGGGTGACGGTGTCGCGCGCTGTTGCCGACCAGCTGCCGAAAGTGGTGGCGCTGCAGCAGGCCGTGGCCAACAGCCTTGAGCTGCAGGCGAAAGCCGAGATCATCCTGTGGGATGATTACTTTGCACCGGGCTACGGGACGCCAAACGAGGAAGGGATGGCCGCCGTGAAGCTGCTGGCGCAACTGGAAGGTATTTTGCTTGACCCGGTCTATACCGGCAAAGCGATGGCCGGACTTATCGATGGCATTACGCAGAAGCGCTTTAAGGATGAAGGGCCGATTTTGTTCGTCCATACCGGCGGAGCGCCGGCGCTGTTTGCCTATCATCCTCACGTCTAATATAGAAACCACAGCATGCAAGAAAGTATCCAACTGGTCATCGATTCCGCGCCTTTTCTGCTGAAAGGCGCCGTCTTTACGCTGCAGCTGAGCATTGGCGGGATGTTTTTCGGCCTGGTGCTGGGCTTTATCCTGGCGCTGATGCGCATGTCGCCCCTCTGGCCGGTAAAATGGCTGGCGCGCATGTATATTTCCATTTTTCGCGGGACACCGCTTATCGCCCAGCTGTTCATGATCTACTACGGTTTGCCGCAGTTTGGCATTGAACTTGACCCGATCCCGGCGGCGATGATCGGCCTGTCGCTGAACACGGCGGCCTACGCGGCGGAAACCCTGCGCGCGGCCATCGCCTCGATTGACAAAGGGCAATGGGAAGCGGCGGCCAGTATCGGTATGACCCCGTGGCAGACAATGCGTCGGGCTATTTTACCCCAGGCGGCGCGGGTCGCTTTGCCGCCGCTCTCTAACAGTTTTATCAGCCTGGTAAAAGATACCTCGCTGGCGGCGACGATCCAGGTGCCGGAGCTGTTCCGTCAGGCGCAGCTTATCACCTCGCGTACGCTGGAGGTCTTCACCATGTATCTGGCAGCCTCTCTGATCTACTGGGTGATGGCGACGGTACTCTCCTCGCTGCAGAACTATTTTGAAAACCAGCTGAACCGCCAGGAGCGTGATCCGAAATGAGTGCGATTGAAGTAAAAAGCCTGGTGAAAAAATTCCATGGCCAGACGGTGCTCCACGGTATCGACCTGGAGGTGCAGGAAGGCGAAGTGGTGGCGATCATCGGTCCCAGCGGCTCGGGGAAGACTACCCTGCTGCGCAGCATTAATCTGCTGGAGCAACCGGAGAGTGGCACTATCCGCGTCGGCGATGTGACGATCGACGCCGGTCGCAGCCTCGGGCCGCAAAAAGGGCTTATTCGGCGGCTGCGCCAGCACGTGGGTTTTGTCTTCCAGAACTTTAACCTGTTTCCCCACCGGACGGTACTGGAGAACATTATTGAAGGGCCGGTCATCGTAAAAGGCGAAGACAAGCAGGAGTCGATGGCGCGGGCGCGCGATCTGCTGGCGAAGGTAGGCCTCAGCGGCAAAGAGAACAGCTATCCGCGCCGCCTCTCCGGCGGTCAGCAGCAGCGGGTCGCCATTGCTCGCGCGCTGGCCATGCGTCCGGACGTGATCCTGTTTGATGAACCGACCTCGGCCCTTGATCCTGAGCTGGTAGGGGAGGTGCTCAATACCATCCGCCAGCTGGCGCAGGAGAAACGCACCATGGTTATCGTGACCCATGAAATGAGCTTCGCTCGCGACGTTGCCGATCGGGCGATTTTTATGGATCAGGGACGCATCGTTGAACAAGGCGAGGCCAAAGCGCTGTTCGCCTCGCCTCAGCAGCCGCGTACCCGCCAGTTCCTCGAAAAATTCCTGATGCAGTAGAGCAGGCGCTGGCGCGGCGGCGCTCCATCGCGAGGGCCGCCGCGTTCAGCCCGCTTCCACGCCGGGGGAACGCCCCATCATCACATTTTCGTGCTATTGACTCCCCTGGCCGTATACACCGCTTCCCATCCCCCCGTGTAGGGTGTAGAAAATGAAGGGAGGGCCTTAGTTTCAGCGCAGCGAGCGGAAAAAAGGCAAGCCTTCAGGCTAATAAATGCGACAGCTACGATATTTTATACATATAAATAAGATTTATGTGTTAGTTTTCTGTATTTATAATAATGATTATCAATCAGGAGTTATTTGCACAGCTATGAGGGACAATGATTTTTTCAGCTGGCGGCGGGATATGCTGCATCAATTTCAGTCCATGGCCGCCGGTGAGGAGGTTTATAATCTCCTGCAACGAGAAACAGAAACGCTGGAATATGATTACTACACGCTTTGTGTGCGTCACCCGGTGCCTTTCACTCGCCCCCGCGTCACGTTTCAGTCGACCTATCCCCGCGCATGGATGTCTCATTACCAGGCAGAGAATTATTTCACGATAGATCCCGTGTTACGCCCGGAGAATTTTATGCGTGGCCATCTGCCATGGGAAGATGGGCTGTTTCGCGATGCGCAGGCATTATGGGACGGGGCGCGCGACCATGGTTTGCAAAAAGGGGTGACACAGTGTCTGACGTTGCCGAATCATGCTCAGGGTTTTCTCTCCGTCTCCGCGAACAACCGTTTGCCGAACGCTTATCCTGATGATGAACTGGAGCTGCGCCTGCGAACGCTGACGGAGTTGAGCCTGTTGACGCTCTTGCGTCTGGAAGATGAGATGGTGATGCCGCCGGAGATGAAGTTCAGCCGGCGCGAACTGGAGATCCTCAAATGGACCGCGGAAGGAAAGACCTCGGCGGAGGTGGCGATGATTCTCTCGATTTCGGAAAATACGGTTAATTTCCATCAGAAGAATATGCAACGGAAATTTAACGCGCCGAATAAAACGCAAATTGCCTGTTACGCCGTGGCGACAGGGCTAATCTGAATGCGCCTGCCGTTCTGCGTGCCAGACGTGATACCGGCTGTCAGTCATACTTTCAGCCGGTACAAGATTACTGCCGGTATGCTTGTTTAATTTGCTTAACGGTGCTGGAGAATACGGCGGCCTGAGCCTCATCTTCCATCTGCGCGATCTGCTTTTCCATTTTAATAATCACGCGACCCGCGTCTGCCTGACCCATCGCCTGCAGCATTAGCGTCATCAGCGCTTTCAGGCAGGTGACTTCCTGCGCCAGTTCTTGATTATTTTCTGCAGTGGAAAAATCTGGTGTGCTCATCGATATCCTCGTTTGCTCGCTGCGCTATTGCGCCTGTCTGAATGTGAAGGCCGCGCAGTATACCACAAGCGACAGAAAAAAAAGGAGTGCTTAATTTCTGTTCTCTCATCTGAGTTGTGAATGATTTTATGCATCAGATAAGACGTAATAGCTGTCAGCAGCGCAATAATTTCCCCCAATTATTTAGCACGTTAATAATTGTTACATATTTTGCCTCGTATTTATGCGCTACGTAATCTGTTGTGTTTTTTGTGCCTTCTGTATGAGGATTGTTAAAAAATAAGCCTCGGGCAACTGATTGTTCGCAATGACTTTCCACTCAGTGTGCACAGACATTGCCATAAATGAGAGCCAAATCGAGGAGACGGCATTTTTTTGCCTTTTAAATTAGCAATAAAACCCGGTAATATGTGGGAGATAAAGTATCAGTAGCGTTATCCCTCATTCTGGAGATTATTCCTTTGATCAACGTTCTTCTTGTTGATGACCACGAACTGGTGCGCGCAGGGATACGACGCATTCTGGAAGATATAAAAGGGATTAAAGTCGCTGGCGAAGCCTGCTGCGGCGAAGACGCCGTCAAGTGGTGCCGGGCTAATTCCGCTGATGTCGTCCTGATGGACATGAACATGCCCGGGATCGGTGGTCTGGAAGCGACGCGCAAAATCGCGCGCTCGGTAGCGGGCACGAAAGTGATCATGTTGACCGTGCATACCGAGAATCCTTTACCTGCCAAGGTCATGCAGGCAGGGGCGGCAGGGTATCTCAGTAAGGGCGCTGCGCCACAGGAAGTGGTGAATGCGATTCGCTGCGTCGCGTCCGGGCAACGTTACATTGCCTCCGATATTGCTCAGCAAATGGCGTTAAGTCAGATTGAACCGGAAAAAACAGAATCGCCTTTTGCCAGTTTGTCTGAACGCGAATTGCAGATTATGCTGATGATCACCAAAGGTCAGAAGGTGAATGAGATCTCAGAGCAGCTGAATCTGAGTCCTAAAACGGTTAACAGCTATCGCTATCGGATGTTCAGCAAATTGAACATTCATGGCGATGTCGAGCTGACCCACCTGGCAATTCGCCATGGCCTGTGTAATGCGGAGTCGTTAGCAAGCCAGTGAGTGATGTTTTTGACGCAAAAGCTTTCCTGAAAACGGTAACCAGCCAGCCCGGTGTGTATCGGATGTATGATGCTGGCGGAACCGTCATCTATGTTGGCAAAGCCAAAGATTTGAAAAAGCGGCTCAGCAGCTACTTCCGCAGCAACCTCGCGTCGCGTAAAACGGAAGCGCTGGTGGCGCTGATCGCGCAAATCGACGTGACCGTCACCCATACTGAGACGGAAGCGCTGCTGCTTGAACACAACTATATCAAGCTGTACCAGCCGCGGTACAACGTGCTGTTGCGCGACGATAAGTCGTATCCTTTTATCTTCCTCAGCGGCGATACCCATCCGCGTCTGGCGATGCATCGTGGCGCCAAACATGCGAAGGGCGAGTATTTTGGTCCTTTTCCCAACGGCTATGCCGTGCGCGAGACCCTGGCGCTGCTGCAGAAAATCTTTCCCATCCGTCAGTGTGAAAACAGCGTCTACCGCAATCGCTCCCGTCCCTGTCTACAGTATCAGATTGGCCGCTGCCTGGGGCCGTGCGTGGCGGGGCTGGTCAGTGAAGACGAGTATGCTCAGCAGGTGGAGTATGTGCGGCTGTTTCTCGCCGGCAAAGATGATCAGGTGCTGACTCAGCTCATCGCGAGGATGGAGAAGGCGAGTCAGAACCTCGAGTTTGAAGAGGCGGCGCGCATTCGCGACCAGATTCAGGCCGTCCGCCGCGTGACGGAGAAACAGTTTGTCTCTAACACCGGCGACGATCTTGACGTGATCGGGGTTGCCTTCGATGCCGGAATGGCCTGCGTCCATGTGCTGTTTATCCGCCAGGGGAAAGTGCTGGGCAGCCGCAGCTACTTCCCGAAAGTGCCGGGCGGCACCGAGCTGGGCGAGGTCGTGGAGACCTTTGTCGGCCAGTTCTACCTGCAGGGCAGCCAGATGCGCACGCTGCCGGGAGAGATTTTGCTCGACTTCAACCTCGGGGATAAGACGCTGCTGGCCGAGTCGCTGTCGGAACTGGCGGGGCGCCGAATCCATGTGCAAACTAAACCGCGCGGCGACCGGGCGCGTTACCTTAAGCTGGCGCGCACCAATGCCGCCACGGCGTTAACCACGAAATTGTCTCAGCAATCGACCATTCATCAGCGTCTGCAGGCGCTGGCCTCCGTGCTGGAGCTGCCGGCCGTGAAGCGGATGGAGTGCTTTGATATCAGCCACACCATGGGCGAACAGACCGTCGCCTCCTGCGTGGTATTTGACAGCAATGGCCCCCTGCGCGCGGAGTACCGGCGCTACAATATTGCCGGCATCACCCCGGGCGATGACTATGCGGCGATGAATCAGGTCCTGCGCCGTCGCTATGGTAAAGCGATTGATGACAACAAGATTCCGGATGTGATCCTGATAGACGGCGGCAAGGGGCAGCTGGCGCAGGCGAAAGCGGTGTTTGCCGAGCTGGACGTCCCCTGGGATAAACATCATCCGCTGCTGCTGGGCGTGGCGAAAGGTAGCGATCGTAAAGCCGGTCTGGAAACGTTATTCTTTGAACCAGAGGGCGAGGGGTTTAGCCTGCCGCCGGATTCGCCGGCCCTGCACGTGATCCAGCATATCCGCGATGAATCGCACGATCATGCGATCTCCGGACATCGCAAAAAACGGGCGAAAGTGAAGAGCACCAGCTCGCTTGAGACTATCGAGGGGGTGGGGCCGAAGCGTCGCCAGATGCTGCTGAAGTACATGGGGGGGCTGCAGGGGCTGCAGCAGGCCAGCGTCGAAGAAATTGCCAAAGTACCGGGCATCTCTCACGCTCTGGCAGAAAAGATCTTCTACTCGTTGAAACATTAGGGGCTCTGTAGCAACATAGGGCTAATTTTTACTTACAACAGATAGTTACCCGTCACTATGCAATTTAATATCCCTACGTTGCTTACTCTGTTCCGCGTCATCCTGATCCCGTTCTTTGTGCTGGCGTTTTATCTGCCCTTTAGCTGGGCGCCGTTTGCCTGCGCGCTGATTTTCTTTGTTGCCGCCGTGACCGACTGGTTTGATGGTTTCCTCGCCCGTCGCTGGAACCAGAGTACCCGGTTCGGCGCCTTCCTCGATCCGGTGGCCGATAAAGTCATGGTGGCTATCGCCATGGTGCTGGTCGCTGAGCACTATCACACCTGGTGGGTTACGCTGCCGGCGGCGACGATGATTGCCCGGGAAATTATTATCTCCGCGCTGCGCGAGTGGATGGCGGAGCTGGGAAAACGCAGCAGCGTGGCGGTCTCGTGGATTGGTAAAGTGAAAACCACCGCACAGATGACTGCCCTGGTGTGGATGCTGTGGCGTCCTTATCCGTGGGTGGAATGGGCCGGGATCGCGCTTTTCCTCGTGGCGGCGGTGCTGACGCTGTGGTCGATGCTGCAATATTTGAACGCGGCGCGCGGCGATTTGCTTGATCAGTGATCGTTTCGCCGTTATTTTCAGCAAACGATGCAAAGTTGCGAAAAATACCGTTGACTCACCGCGAGAGATAAGTAGAATGCAACGCATCGAACGGCGGCACAGTCTTCCAGACGATAACAAAATCAAGTGATTAGCAAATAACTTGATGATGCGGGAATAGCTCAGTTGGTAGAGCACGACCTTGCCAAGGTCGGGGTCGCGAGTTCGAGTCTCGTTTCCCGCTCCAGATTAACAGCATCGGCAGTAGCGGGTGCTTCAGAATTAAAGGCGCGTTAGCAAAGCGGTTATGTAGCGGATTGCAAATCCGTCTAGTCCGGTTCGACTCCGGAACGCGCCTCCACTTTATATCCCGAGCCCGGATGGTGGAATCGGTAGACACAAGGGATTTAAAATCCCTCGGCGTTCGCGCTGTGTGGGTTCAAGTCCCACTCCGGGTACCATTGGGAAATATAGAATAATCAAAGCAATAAGCAGTGTCGTGAAACCACCTACGGGTGGTTTTTTTGTTTCAAAACCACCCATTCCATCATATCACTTCAAAATATTTTTCCTTTCCACCTGCCCATCTACAACCGGAACTACCGCAATTTTTCTGTCATACCGGGCAGTTTGCTCAACGTTCTTATGCCCTGATATTGCCTGTTTCTCGTACAGATTGCCCTGAAGGTCAGATACTCGAGCTCCAGCCAATACTCAGGCCACTGGGTTGCCGGATCACAAGTACCAGCGTCAGTAAAAATATACTGCCTGCTAAAAGCATTTCAGACTTCGTTATATATGATTATATAAATGTGTTTTTCTTTCTCAGCAGGATGTACAGACTGATTTATCAAGCCAGTCACGCACATCCTCCCGCATTCACTGCCAGGACGTCGTGATTGTCTCAGCAGCCCAAGCCGGTATGTGAGGTGACAGACGATAGTGGATCCATTTGCCTTCACGACGGTCCTGAACCAGCCCAGCCATGCGAAGGATAGTCATATGTCGTGAGATTTTGGGCTGCGATTCGGAAATAGCCGCGCAGATTTCGCAGACGCACAGTTCTCCTGACTCCCGGAGAAGCATGACGATGGCGAACCGTGTTTCATCAGACAAGATTTTGAAAAGCTGAACAGGTTGTAGCATTTTTCACTGCGTTCCTTATGGCTCAGTAAGAGAGCGCTCCTACAGCCGCTTTGCCGCCGAAGAAGCTGGTCGCCTGCTGATGGCGATGGGCGCGGAGGTAAAATTCTTTAACCCCTCCGGTTTACCCCTGCCGGATGATGCGCCGGGCACGCATCCTAAAGTCACTGAGTTGCGTAGTCTGGTCAGATGGTGTGACGGGATGGTGTGGAGTTCTCCGGAGCGACATGGGGTTATGAAGGCGCAGATTGACTGGATACCATTATGAGAAGGCGCGGTTCGTCCTTCGCAGGGCAAAACACTTGCGGTAATGCAGGTCTGCGGTGGTTCGCAATCCTTCAATGCAGTGAACCAGATGCGTATTCTGGGCCGCTGGATGCGGATGTTTACGATCCCCAACCAGCCCTCCGTAGCCAAGGCATGGCAAGAGTTCGACGAAAACGGACGAATGAAACCTTCGTCATGGTATGACCGCATCGTCGATGTAGCCGAGGAGCTGTTTAAAATCACGCTGCTGCTTAAGGGACAAACCGGTTATCTTGCGGATCGCTACAGCGAGCGAAAAGAGAGCCATCAGGAGCTTTCATCCCGAGTCAATCAGGACAAAATATAATGTCTGTTCTTCATTAATCCATACAGCATAAGCTTAACAACGTCCGCTCCTGGCACGACGCGGACTAATTGTCCATGTTGAAGGTCCGCTGCGAGCGAGAAGCAGACATAGATAGGGCTAAAGCTTGTGCATGATGCATTAAGGATGATTTATTTTCTGCATGAGAACCTATAAAGCATTTTGGCAAAATTGGAAGTTAAATCAGCCATATATTAACTGGCTCGCTGACATCGTTAGATTACCTGTAACCGGCCGACAGTCATCTTTATTTGTTGACTGAACCAGTTAAAAATCTCAACCTGAACCAGGGCCAGCCGCTAACAACACTTATGCCACTTAGGATTAGCATCGATCCTGAAATAAACCCTGACTGTAGCTGTTCACTCAAAAAAAATACTGCCGTAATGACCCCAAATACAGGCGTCATGAATGAGAGAATACCGAGCTGTGATGCCATGTATTTATGCATTAAACTGTACCAGGCTAAATAACTCAAAAAACCAACTATTGCGCTTTGAAAGATTAAACTAGCAATCCCGACGGCGCCAGGTTCAAAGTGATTCTGGTCGGAGAAATATGAATAGGCTGATAAAAGTAAAAAACCTCCTGTAAGTTGATAAAAAAGAGTAAGAGAAGCCGGCGCCCCACTAAGGGAGGAACATCGGACGAGTACGGTAGTGGCCCCCCATGATAGGCCTGCAAATAACCCCATTATGTCTCCTGCCAGAGTCTTACTGGAGCTATCATCTGGAGCCTTACCTGACAGAAACGCGACACAAATCCCTGCAAAAGCAATTGCTATTCCTATCCATTGTGGTGCACACAGCCGTTCATCGGGTCTAAAAAACTGTAGTCCCAGAGCAGCAAAAATTGGCGCGGTGTAGAGGAATACTGACATGTGCGATGCCGATGTATATCGCAGGCCTTCAGCAACAAACAGGAATTGAAAACCAAAAAGTATGCCCACTGCTCCCCCTGGAATTAAGTAATTAGCAAAATTTTCTAGGGACGTTTTTTTAAGAATAATTAATAAATATATAAGGCCAGCAGCAGCCCCACTTCTGATTGCTACTTGTAGGGCTGGAGAAATTTCATCGGCTACGCCTTTAATTGCGACCTGCTGAATTCCCCAAACTATACACAGTGAGGTCATGACTAGTGTGGCATATGTGTCAACCTGTTTTCGTTGTACTGTCACTTAATTCCCCATCAAATCGACTTATTTTTAGTGCTCTGGCCATTGTGTAACCTGCTCACTACAAGCCTCATAGTTTATGCTTTGAGCATATAAAGACATGATTGCACTGTCTGACCAGTAGATGTGGTTACCTCTACCGGAACCCGTTCATACTCAGGACCTTCGAACTCATCGAGTATGTGCCAGTGATTATGTAAATTCTCTGACGTAAAGAGAAAACCCTGTACACGATTACCGGAATCATCCAATACGATCCCCGGATATCCCATCTTTGCACCCCAGCCTTTATCTAATAAAGAACCACCAACGTGGCCTTCCTGCCATGTCCCCCCAATCTTTTCAAGAATATGAGCATTAGGTCGGCCAGGACCCAAGGTTCCGTAGACAAACAAGCTTTCCATCATTCCTCCGATTATCATAAAGCCAATGTGAATGTTTTATGCGCTAATTTTGATTTTCGGACTCTGGCCTGACAAATCATTTGTTCTCACAGTACGTGTGAATTATTATCACGTGTATGATATTTGATCGCCTCCCCCCATTGCAGACTCTGCGTGCTTTTGAAGCAACAGCCCGTCTCTCAAGTATGACACTGGCTGCAACAGAGCTTCACGTAACGCATGGCGCGATAAGCCGGCAAATCCGGAAGCTTGAAGAGCATCTGGGGTTAAAACTATTTTTCAGGCTGACCCGACAGATAATACTGACTCAGGAAGGGGCTGAATATCATCGCATTGTTACCCGCCTTCTGAGTGAGTTAATGATGGAATCTGAGCGTCTGCGCGGAAGGAATCCTGCAAAAAGTTTACGTGTCAGTACAACGGTTTCATTTGCCAGCAAGTGGCTGGCACCGCGTCTGAGCCGGTTCAGGCAGAAATATCCTGACGTTGATATTCAGCTGGATGTTACTGACAGTAATGTGGATCTGAATGATGGTCAGGTAGATGCAGCCATTCGTTACGGTCTTGGCCATTACCGCGACGTTTCGTATGAGCGTATCTTCGATGAAACTGTTACCCCCGTCTGTAGTCCGGGTTTTCTTAAAGAACAAAATGGTCTGACAGAAATTAAGGATCTTTCAAACTGCGTTCTTCTTCATGAATACAGAATGCTGGCGAACTGGGAGGCATGGTTTGAAATGGCCGGAGAAAAAAATTTTTGCTGCCATCACGGCCCCTTATGGACCCTTGGCAGCATGGCGACTGAGGCCGCTATACGTGGCGAAGGTGTGGCTCTGGGACGCAGTGTTCTGGTTGCAGATGATGTAGCAGCCGGAAGGCTTGTTGTTCCGTTTCCGCAATATAAACTTAAGGCTGAGCGGGGATACGATTTAGTTTATCGCTCGGATAATCAGGATTCATTTAAAATACGCATTCTGAGACAGTGGCTCTCTGAAGAAATGAGCTTGCTGGAAGATTGAATGGCCATCTTAAAATAGTTCATTTCTAACAAGGAGCGGACTTACTCACTGAGTGTGAGGTCCGCTGTTAGCGAGGAGCGTAAGCTCTCAGTTGCTCTTTTAACTTATAAATACATGACTTACATATCGCTATCTTGATCACCAGGGCGTAGGCCAGTGCGTTATCGTACTGGTACGGACTTCAGGGAATAAGAAAACCTTTTTGCAAAAGGTAAATATTCCTTTTGCATCAAAAGATATGAATGAGCTATATTCGTTTTTGTCTAAAAAAGTCTGAAAATCGTCCCTCAGGCAATCGATGACCATCGCCGGGCAGGAAAAAATCCAGTCAAAAGGCAGAGAGATTTTTTCAGATTAAATCTTTTCAGTGTCCACGACGTTAAACAATGGCTTCCTAATGACACAATGTGCTTCACAGCCCATTGTCCTTGAGTTTCAATCCCTGATACAGGATGTGGCGGGATACATACATTCTCGAATGCCATTCTGGATGGTGTTAATCCCTTGAACTCGTCACTATTCATCAGCGATGCGTTAAGAAGTTGTGCTGATTCTGCAAGCGACTTGTCAGAAATTGCATGGTAATAATTTTTAAGACCGTCAGGATCTGCGGGGCGACCCAGTAATGTTTTATACGTAGACTTTATTAACAATATTTTGAGATATTTTTTCTGGATGTCATCTGCCATTTTTTATCCGCTTGAAGCCATAGTGTTGCTTTATTTAATTGCTGCTTAAATATATGGTCATATAAATTGCACGGGATTATGACAAGTGGATTTAAGATTGGCAATCCAGCAAAAAATAGCGACTGCAGGGCACGGCGTCGTTGAATATCCTCGGCAGGATCTGGTGGCTATCGATGCCTGGGCTGACGGCGGCAATCTCGCGAACGGGATCACCACGTAGTGGGAAACAATCCATTGTCACCGGCAATCGCTCATTTGTCCCAGGACAAAACGAACTCTCCCTGCTACTATCGACCGGACACTTCATCCAGCCTGCCGGAGGCATCATGTTCACAGGGCTTTGCGCATTTCCGCTGACGCCGCTGCATCAGCAAACTATCGATGAAAAAGCGTTTATTCGTCTTCTTGCTCGTCTTACCGATGCCGGAGTCGACTCCCTGGGCATCTTAGGCTCAACCGGCAGCTACGCCTATCTCAGTCGTGAACAGCGCAAGCGGGTGGTGCAGGTGGCGAAGGCGCATGCCGGGTCGACCCCGATAATGATCGGCGTCGGCGCCATCGCCACCAGCGAGGTGCTCCGGCTGGTGGAGGATGCCCAGCAGGCCGGGGCGGATGCATTGCTCCTGCCGATGATGTCCTATCAGCCGCTCTTTGCGGAGGAGATCTACGCTTTTTACGAGGAGGTCTGCCGGCATGCCTCGGTGCCGGTTTGCCTGTATGACAACCCCCGTACCACCCACGTGACGTTATCGGATGAGCTGCAGGGGCAGATTGCTGCCTTACCGGCCATCGCCTCGATAAAAATTCCCGGTCTGCCCGCGCCGCAGGCAAGCGAACGGGTGGCGGCTCTGCGTCGTCATCTGCCTGGCGGCGTGACGCTTGGCGTTAGCGGTGACGTTCGGGCGACAGCGGGCTTGCAGGCCGGCTGCGAGGTCTGGTACTCGGTCTGCGGCAGCCTCTTTCCACGTATCTCTCTGGCGCTGGTGAAAGCCATCCGTCACGGCGATGCGGCACAGGTGGCGGCGCTGAATAAGCAACTTGCGCCCCTCTGGCGGTGCTTTGACCGCTACGGCGGCAGCCTGCGGGTGGTCGCCGCCGCTGCGGCCATTCTGGGATTGTGTGATCCTGACTCGCTTCCCCGCCCCTTGCTGCCGTTAGGGGAGGAGGCCTGTCGCGACGTGGCGGCGGCGCTGCACGGGCTGGCCTGATTGTGTCGGGTCGACGCAGGCGCAATGGGCGCTGCCGGGTGGCTTTCTGCCGGCATTTCGGCTACTGTAGGCCCGATTTTTACCATGCGAGCCTGTGAATGAATACCGGACCTTTAAACGAAAACGAACTGGAATGGCTGGACGAGACGCTGGCGAAATACGCCACCGAAGGCGCTATTCTGGATGTCTCTGAACTGGATGGCCTGTTGACGGCGATCCTCTCGGCGCCCACCGCTATCGAACCCGCCCAGTGGCTGCTGGCTATCTGGGGTGGTGCCGATAATGTGCCACGCTGGGCCAACGACCGCGAGCGCGATCGCTTTGTCAATCTGACGCTGCAGCATATGAGCGATATCGCCGAACGGCTGGAGTCTTATCCCGATCAGTTCGAACCGCTGTTCGGCACCCGTGAAGCGGAAGGTCAGGAGCTGACCATCGTTGAAGAGTGGTGTTTTGGCTATCTGCGCGGCGTAGCGCTGAGCGACTGGTCGACGCTGTCTGCTGAACTTCAGCCTGAGCTGGAGGCGATTGCGCTCCACGGTAGCGAAGAACAGTTTTCCGCGCTGGATAATCTGACGGCGGATGAATTTATCGCCAGCATCGAGCGCATCACCCCGGCGGCGCTGGCGCTTTACCAGTACTGGATGGCGAATCCACAGCCGGAGGTGGTCCCGCAGCCGGTAAGAAATGAGACGAAAGTCGGACGTAACGATCCCTGCCCGTGCGGCAGCGGTAAAAAGTATAAGCAGTGTTGCTTAGCGAAATGAAAAAGGGGCCAGCTGGCCCCTTATTTTATCCCACCGCCGGTAACAGCCCGGCGACGATGCAGAACTGGATCGCTACGATGCCGATCCCGCACAGCAGGACCAGCCACAGCGCCGGGGCGCCGCCGGCCACCCGCCAGGCGGCCTGCGGATGCAGTCGGCGGCTCTTCATGACCAGCATGGCCGGTAACATCAGGGCCAGCACGGCCAACGCCACCCCGGCGTAGCCCAGGGCCATGACGAAGCCGCGGGGATAGAACAGGGCGAACGCCAGCGGCGGCAGAAAGGTGATCATCCCGCTCTGCAGACGCCCGCTGACGCTGTTTTTGCGCTGAAACATATCGGCCAGATAATCAAACAGCCCGAGCGAGACGCCGAGGAAGGAGGTCGCCAGCGCAAGGTCGGCAAACAGGTGTACGGCCAGCTCCACGTGCGGTGACGCTACCACTTCGCGGATCGCCTCCAGCAGACCGTTCAGACCGGCATGTTGCGCCAGCAGGGCGGTAAAGGCCGGAGCGTCGATACTGCCCAGCGTCGCCAGCTGCCAGAAAATATAGGCCACCAGCGGAATAAAACTGCCGATAATAAACACCCGGCGCAGCTTACGGATATCGCCCCCCAGATAGCTGACGACGCTCGGCACGCTGCCGTGAAAGCCAAAAGAGGTAAAGATCACCGGAATGGCCGACAGCGCCAGGCCTTGCTCAACCGGCAGCGTGAGCAGGTTCACCTGATGAATGTGCGGCATCAGCAGAGCCAGCATAATCACCAGGAAGACGATTTTGGCGCTAAACAGGAAGCGATTGAACAGGTCGACCAGCGCGGTGCCAATGCACACCACCGCCCCGCCGAGCAGGGTGAAGATCAGTACGCCGGCAGCCGGCGGCAGCTGCCAGTCCAGCCACTGGTTGAGGCTGGAAGCGAGTAATTCGCCGGCGCCACTGATGTAGGCTGCCGTGAGGGCGTACAGCAGAAACAGCATGCAGAACCCGGTGATCCATTGTCCATAACGGCCCAGATAGCGCGCCGCCAGGGAACCGAGCCCCATATCGGCAGGGACATGCTGGTAGACTTCCAGCAGCAAAAGGGCGGTATAGCACATCAATGCCCACAGGGTGAAAAGTAAACCCAGCGTGACGGTAAAGCCGACGCCTGCGGCGGCCAATGGCATCGCCAACATACCTGCACCGATTGTGGTGCCGGCTACGATTAAAATACTGCCCAGAGTGCGGTTCTTCACGCTTTTCGCTATCCCTACAGCAAATCACAATAATTTATGCCGCGCAGAGTAGGGGATATTGCGTCTTTCGTCAAATCAGGGTTACAAGATCTGTAATTAAAACTTTACAAGGTCGAAAGGATGAAAGCCTGCGCTGGCGCAAGGCGCGGGCCGTCGGTCTGGCCTAAGCTGGCGTTTTTTTCCGGAGGGGTTATGTCTTCTATTCATGGTCATGAAGTGCTGCAGATGATGCTGGCGTCGAAGGAGTGCTGGACGGTGGCTTCGCTGGAGGCGGCCATTCACCATCGCTTTGGCGCAGAGGCGCGCTTTCACACCTGTTCGGCGGAAAATCTGAGCGCTGCGGAGCTGGTGGCGTTTTTAGAGCAGAAAGGCAAATTTATTGCCAGAGAGGCAGGATTTACCACCGCAGAAAACAAGATTTGTCAGCATTGAAAATGCCGCGACGGAGAAGCGTCGCGGCGCGGGCAATTAATTCTGCGTATCGAGGGTGGCCAGCTCTTTGTCGATAAAGTACAGACCTTCACCGCTTTTCCCGGCGAGGGTCAGTTTATCAATTACCGATTTAAATAATTTCTCTTCTTCATGCTGTTCGGCGACATACCACTGCAGGAAATTAAAGGTCGGGTAATCCTGACTGGTCATAGCCGCGTGCGCCAGTTCATTAATTTTTTGCGTGATCAGCTGCTCGTGCTCATAGGTCTGGCGGAACAGTTCATCCAGTGACGCATACTCGGCAAACGGGGAGGCGATAGCGTTGATGCGCGGCAGGCTGCCGGTGTCGGTCAGGTAGTCGAACAGGCGCTGCATATGGGTCATCTCTTCCTGGGCATGGCGACGCAGGAAGGCCGCAGCCCCTTCAAAACTATGGTAACTGCACCAGGCGCTCATCTGCTGATAAAGAAGAGAAGAATAGAGTTCAAGATTCATCTGTTCATTCAGTTTGTCGATCATTTCCGTTTTCAGCATCGTCGCGCTCCTGGAATTAAAATATAGATGTTATCGGCTTCCACTATAATTTGTTATTTAATTATTTGCAAAAAGTAAATTTAAAAAGATTTTATTTAAAATGCTAATGGGAATAACACGCATTGGCAGTTTAATAATAAATGAGAATGGTTTTAATTTATTATTGGTTTTTTGCGGAGGCGAAATGACTGCCTCTGCGGATTGCGAGGCGGGGAGCGCCAGGCGGAGTCGTCCTGATGAGGGGGCGACACCCTAACCTGAGCGGCAGAGGCGGCGAAAGTGTGAAGCGCTGCGTAATTTTTAAAACAACTTTTCATAAAATTTGAAAGTTTGTTTTCCAGGTAGTAGAGTGCAGTCAACGCCAATGACATTCTGCGGGCAGGCCCGCACAGCATTCAGGAGAGTAAACCATGAAGATTGCACTGATGATGGAGAACAGCCAGGCGAACAAAAACGCCATCATCCTCAAGGAGCTTAACGCGGTTGCCGACGAAAAAGGATTTCCGGTCTATAACGTCGGTATGAGCGATGAGAACGATCATCATCTGACCTATATTCACCTCGGGATCATGGCCAGCATCCTGCTGAATTCGAAGGCGGTCGACTTCGTGGTCACAGGATGCGGTACCGGCCAGGGAGCGCTGATGTCACTGAACATCCATCCTGGCGTGGTCTGCGGTTACTGTATCGACCCGGCGGATGCGTTCCTGTTTGCCCAGATCAACAACGGTAACGCGCTGTCGCTGCCGTTTGCGAAAGGTTTCGGCTGGGGTGCCGAGCTGAACGTGCGGTTTATCTTTGAAAAAGCCTTTACCGGTCGTAACGGCGAAGGCTATCCGCCGGAGCGCAAAGAACCGCAGGTGCGTAATGCCGGGATCCTCAACCAGGTCAAAGCGGCGGTAGTCAAAGAAAATTATCTCGATACCCTGCGCGCCATCGATCCGGAACTGGTGAAAACCGCGGTCTCTGGCCCTCGCTTCCAGCAGTGCTTCTTCGAAAACTGCCAGGATAAAGCGATCGAAGCGTTTGTCCGCCAGATCGTCGGGTAATCGTTATCAGGGCCAGCGCCGCTGGCCCTTCCATCCTCTACGATTTCTTCGCCGACACGCTGCTGCCTGCCGTTTTGGCCAGATGCAGGCTGTCGAACATCCCCACCAGACAAATCACCGCGATAAACACAAACGCCAGGCGAAAGCTGATCCCCGGCACGGCGGAAAGGTGCAGCCAGTCGCCGACCTGTTCACCCAGGCGAATGCCGATTGCCCCAAGCGTGATACCCAGCCCCACCGCCAGCTGCGACGCGGTACTGAACAGAGTATTGGCATCACTCATCTGCGCGGTGGGGACATCGGCAAAGGCCAGCGTGCTCACGCCCGTGAACTGGACTGAGCGAAACACCCCGCCGAGATAAAGGATCAGCATGATCGCCCAGACCGGAGTTTGCGGCGTGAGCAGCGCGCAGGCCAGCAGCGAACAGACGTTCAGCGCGCCGTTGATCAACAGCAGGCGACGAAAGCCCAGCCAGCGGATCAGCGGCGTGGTGGCGGGTTTAATCGTTAAATTGCCGACAAATACCGCCAGCACCAGCAGACCAGAGTGAAAGGGATCCATGCCGAACCCCACCTGAAACAGCAGCGGCAGGAGAAAGGGGACCGCGCTGATGGAGGCCCGGAACAGCGAGCCGCCGTACATCGTCACGCGGAACGTCGGCACCTGCAACGCCGTCAGACGAACCATAGGCGCTGTCGCCCGGCGGAAGTGGCGGATAGCATACGCCAGACAGCCGAAGCCAAGCGCGGCGAGGGCCAGCGTCGGCCAGATCAGCGGCTGACGATCGCCGAGCCGTTCCATCGCCGTGACCAGGCTGACCATCGCCACCGCGGTCGTGATAAACCCTGTCATATCAAAGGCGCGCCGCTCTGCTTCGCGGATATCAGGAATGATGCGCAGCGACAGGATAATCGCCGCGACGCCCAGCGGGACATTGATAAAGAAGATCCAGTGCCAGCTGGCGTAGCGGGTAATAAAGCCTCCCAAAGGCGGGCCGATAATAGGGGCCACCAGCGCCGGCCAGGTGAGGGTGGCGATGGCCTTTATCAGCAGGTGTTTCGGCGTGGTGCGCAGTACCGCCAGACGACCGACGGGGACCATCAGCGCGCCGCCGATCCCCTGCAGGATACGCATGGCGACAAAGATATGCATCTCGCTGGAGAGGCCGCAAAAGATCGAAGCAAGGGTAAAAATGGCCAGGGCGAGGGTGAAGATAGCCCGGGCGCCGAAGCGATCGGCGATCCAGCCGCTGGCGGGGATCAGCACCGCGAGGGTAATCAGATAGGCGCTGATGCCGATATTCAGCTCGACGGCGGTAACGCCAAAATCTCTCGCCATGTCGGGCAGGGCGGTAGCGATCACCGTCCCGTCGAGAAACTCCATAAAAAAGGCGCCAGCCACCAGCAGCGCCGGGGCTGAAAAAGCACGTTCGTTCCCGGAAGAGATCGCGGTATTCATGTTGTCGCTGCCATCAAGGGGATCCTCGGCAAAGCGGCAGCAAAGGTGCCGCCAGCCACTCGGGTGGCGAAAAAAACCTGCCACGGCAGGTTTTATTATCGTTAACGATTTAGGGTACTATTACGCTCCTGAAAAAAGGAGTAATTAATGTCTCAACATCTTACCGAACACGACGAGCTGGTTTCCGATGTGGTTGCCTGCCAGCTGGTTATCAAGCAGATCCTCGACGTGATTGACGTCATCGCGCCGGTGGAAGTGCGTGAAAAAATGACCAGTCAGCTGAAAGCCATTGACTTCGCCAGCCACCCGGCCTCTGCCGATCCGGTGACGCTTCGCGCGGTGCAAAAAGCGATTGCCCTGATTGAGCTGAAGTTTACCCCGCAGGAAGAAACGCATTAATAACCGGCCCCGCGGGTGACCGACGGGGCCTTTTCCTTTAATGGGAAACCACGGTCTGCGTTGGCGCAGCCTCAGCGGTTTTAAACAATTTGCTGTTGCCCCAGCACTCTTCGTAGCGATGGCCAACCAGATCCTCAACGATTGCCCGCACCTCCGGCGCAATATCACTGATTTTACCGCCCGCTTTAATCCGCGCGACTTCCTGCAGGACCACCAGATGGGCTTTACGGTCCAGTTTCATCTGCTTACTGAAGACGATGGCGGCCAGGGCTAAGGCGACGACACCGACGCAGAATACCACCGCGATGGCGGTCACAGCGCTTTCCGGTTGGCTGTGCGCTTTTGACTGGAAACCGTAAAAGCTCAGGATGGCCCCCATCGAAAACACCACAATCGAGCGCAGAATTTTCCCTGAGAAGGTCATGGCGCCGGCATAGATCCCTTCCCGACGACGTCCGGTGTAGATCTCGTCGACATCGGCGAGGAAGGTGTAAACGGTCCAGGGAATATAGTAAACCCCGCCGGTCCCCAGGCCGAACAGCACGGTAATACCGAACATCAGCACGGTCGCCAGGCCTGACGGCAGATGGAAGAACCACAGCGAGGTATACAGCAGGACTGCGAAAATCACGATCCCCAGCGCGAGGATATAGGGTTTGCTGAAGCCCTTTTTCACACACAGGCCGATAAACAGCGCGGTGGAGATCAGCTGCAGAATCGAGTTCAGGCTGTTCAGCCCGGCCACCATTGCCGGATCGTGCTGCAGAACGAATATCACGAAATAGGTGAAGATGGAGGCAAACAGCCATTCCGCGCCAAACCCGCACAGGTACATACCGAGATGTTTGCGGAACACGCGCAGATAAAAGGTGGAACGCATGTCTTTCGCCAGCGACAGCAGGGTGCTCAGCAGCCCCTTTTTCGCGCTGGTATCCACGGCTTCCGCACGCTCGCGCTCCCAGCTGCACAGCCACAGACAGGTAATCGCGACGATCAGGATCGCGCCGTAGGTCAGGCCGGTGAGGAAGAAAGGGGTGGCGGAATCTTTGCCGTACAGCAGAATGAACTGTCCGGGAATAAACGCGGCGAGGAAGTTGGCCAGCTTGCCGAAGATGGCTTTATAGCCGGTGAGCTTTGAGCGTAGCGAGAAATCATCGGTCATCTCTGTCGCCAGCGTTTCATAGGGCACCATGATGGAGGTGTAGATGATCTCAAACACCACGTAGGTGCACAGGTAGTACCAGAAACTCAGGCCCTCTACCCACAGCAGCGGGTAGAACAGCATCAGCGGAATGCCGATCAGCAAAAAGAAGCGCCGACGGCCAAAGCGCTTGCCTAACCGCGTTTTGCCAAAGTTATCCGTCAGATAGCCCATCAGCGGGTTGCTGATGGCGTCGATGATGCTGGCGACGGAGAAGATAAATGAGGCCTCGATCAGCGTCAGGCCGCAAAAGGTCGTATAAAAATAGAGTAGCCATGCCCCGCTTATCGCCAGTGCGCCACTCCCTAACAGATTACCGCCGCCGTAGGCTAACTGATGGCGTAACAAGATCGGTCTTCCCTGCAGCCCTTCAGAGGCTGAAGCCGTGTATCGAGCCATAAAAAATAAACCTCGTGTTTTATATTTTTGAAACACTGTTTTTATATTTCTTTGTGGCTCAACAAAAAGTGACCGCGCTCACTAATCCCCCCAAAGGGGTAACGGTGAGGAGGGAATGGGATCGAGTTAAAACTTTTTTATTCTTTTGAGGAATAAATGGCAGGGGAGTATAGCGATAACGGATTAATAAACAGGGTGGGGCAGCGCGAACGCGCTCCCCCTGATCGGCCGAGAAAGGCCCGACACCTCTGATTAATGGGGTTTCTGTGACGCTCCGACGAGGGCCATCAGACGGCGATCGGTCTGTTCCATACCGATCCCGGCTTTGTCGGCGTTGCGAATTTCCTCGAGCACGCTTTGCAGCAGCAGCCCATCCTGCTGCTGCTCTTCCGCCAGCCGGGTCAGAAAACGCCAGGTGTTGTCATCGCTCTGCGCTTTGGCTTCCTCGGCGAGACCGCTCAGCATACTGCTACGCTGGCGGTAATCGACCAGGGTTTGGGTAAAGAGATCTTCCAGCGAGGTACATTCGGGATTACAGGCGCGGTCGGGATTCACTATCGGCCAGCTGCCGGCTTTTTTCAGATAGTCAAATACGCGCATGGTGAGGGTGATGCTGCATTGCGCGCGGTTGCGCAAAAATGTCGCGGCGCCGTCGAAGCGATGCCGGGCGCACCACTCGCTTAAGTTCAGGTAAACGTTAGAGGCGTGGAACTCAAGGTTCATCTGGGTGTTTAGCTTTTGTGCCATTCCTGGAACTGCCATAAAAATATCCTTATTAACCGGGAAGGGGTTACTGGTGCGCGTCAGCGGTTCCTGCGGTAAACAACAGGATAAAAGAGTGGCGCGCTGCACTGTTGCAGAATAATAAAACTCTACACATTCCGTATGAGTCGGGTAATTTTTCCTCTTGCCGACAATTTTAGAATACTCGCTGAATGGAATTAAGAAAACTCTCAAGATGGATAATTTACGTTTTGTTACACCATTATTCCTGAATGACGACTGGCGGGGGATTGGCGGCGTAGACTGGGGCGTTAGCGCGGTGTGTCAGGTATAAGTTATAGGTATTTGACTACGAGATTCGTCGTATAACGCAAAGCTATAACTTATTTCAGAGAGCAATGTTTCGTGGTGATGATAATTATTTTTATTTTTTGTTGCAGGCTTTTTTATGTAGCCGGAATATCTTTTTTCAATTCGGAATAAATTACGCAAAAGATCCGTTTTATCGCGATATAAAACGGCCGATGCCGGACTGGCGACGCGCGTCTGCTGATCTTCAGCGCCGGCAGGCAGTTGACCGCCGCTGCGACCCCGTTAGCCGCTGGATATAACAGTGCCGTAACCCTCTGTTAAACACCCTCTGACATCACAGGGATAAGCCTGCTGGTGGTATAGATGATCCTGCTATTCGCCGGTTAAATTGTATGATAATTATGTCTTTTTTTATGTCTTTTTTTGCTAAATCTATGTACGCAATTACTGTAATTCCGCGATGTGATAATGCTCTCGTATGGAGAAATAATTTCCGGGTATTACTACTCTAACAACGGCAGTAGGGAATGTGATTTTTCTAATGCCTTGTTTTGATGCTGATAAAAAAGTTAATTCCGATTTTTCCCTACATGAAAGCGAATTAAAGCTGGAGTTTACCATGCACAAATTTACTAAAGCGCTGGCGGCCATTGGTCTTGCAGCGGTTATGTCACAATCAGCTATGGCGGAAAACCTGAAATTGGGTTTTCTGGTGAAACAGCCGGAAGAGCCATGGTTCCAGACCGAGTGGAAATTTGCTGATAAAGCAGGAAAAGATTTAGGCTTTGATGTCATTAAAATTGCGGTGCCGGATGGTGAGAAAACCCTGAACGCCATCGATAGCCTGGCGGCCAGCGGCGCGAAGGGCTTTGTCATCTGTACCCCCGATCCTAAGCTCGGCTCGGCGATTGTCGCTAAAGCGCGCGGCTATGACATGAAGGTGATTACTGTCGATGACCAGTTCGTCAACGCCAAAGGTAAACCGATGGAGAGCGTGCCGCTGGTGATGATGGCGGCCAGCGAAATCGGCGCCCGCCAGGGGCAGGAGCTGTATAAAGAGATGCAGAAACGCGGCTGGGATGTTAAAGACACCGCGGTGATGGCCATCACCGCCGATGAACTGGACACCGCCCGCCGTCGTACCACTGGCTCCATCGATGCCCTGAAGGCGGCCGGTTTCCCGGAAGCGCAAATCTACCGCGTTCCGACAAAATCTAACGATATCCCGGGGGCGTTTGACGCCGGTAACTCGATGCTGGTCCAGCACCCACAGGTTAAACACTGGCTGATCGTTGGGATGAACGACAACACCGTGCTCGGCGGCGTGCGTGCGACTGAAGGCCAGGGCTTTAAAGCGCCGGATGTGATTGGCATTGGCATCAACGGCGTGGATGCCGTCAACGAACTGTCGAAGGCGCAGCCAACCGGTTTCTATGGCTCCCTGCTGCCAAGCCCGGATATTCATGGCTATAAAACCAGCGAAATGCTCTACAACTGGGTCACCAAGGGCGTTGAGCCGCCGAAGTTCACTGCGGTGACCGATGTGGTGCTGATTACCCGCGATAACTTCAAAGAAGAGCTGGCGAAAAAAGGGCTGTAACAGCCCGGTTGAACTGGCCCCCGCCGCGGCGGGGGCTGAGTGCAGAAGAGCGGAGTCGTTATGCAACAGTCTACCCCTTATCTCTCATTTCGCGGCATCACCATGACGTTCCCTGGCGTAAAGGCCTTGTCCGATATCAGTTTTGACTGCTACCCAGGACAAATCCACGCGCTGATGGGCGAAAATGGCGCAGGCAAATCGACGCTGCTGAAAATTCTCAGCGGTAACTACATCCCCACCGCGGGCCACCTGCAGATCGGCGGTCAGCAGATGGCGTTCACCAATACGATGGCGGCGCTCAACGCCGGCGTGGCGATTATCTATCAGGAGCTGCATCTGATCCCGGAGATGACCGTCGCCGAAAATATCTATCTTGGCCAGCTGCCGCACAGAGGCGGCATCGTCAACCGCTCGCTGCTCAACTACGAGGCCCGCCTGCAGCTTGAGCATCTGGGGCTGGATATCGACCCGGAGACGCCGCTGAAGTATCTCTCCATTGGCCAGTGGCAGATGGTGGAGATTGCGAAAGCGCTGGCGCGTAACGCCAAAATTATCGCCTTCGATGAACCGACCAGTTCGCTCTCTGCCCGGGAGATCGACAACCTGTTTCGCGTTATCCGCGAGCTACGGGAGGAGGGGCGCGTCATCATCTATGTTTCACACCGGATGGAAGAAATTTTTGCCCTCAGCGATGCCATCACCGTCTTTAAAGATGGCCGCTACGTCTGCACCTTTGACGATATGCCGAGCGTCAGCCACGACGCGCTGGTTCAGGCGATGGTGGGACGCAATCTGGGGGATATTTACGGCTGGAAACCTCGCCCCTACGGCGAAGAACGGCTGCGTCTGGAGGAGGTGAAGGCCCCGGGCGTGCGCACGCCGGTCAGCCTCTCGGTGCGCAGTGGCGAAATCGTCGGCCTGTTTGGGCTGGTGGGCGCCGGGCGCAGCGAACTGATGAAAGGTCTGTTCGGCGGGACGCGGATCACCGGCGGTCAGGTGTATATCGATGGCCAGCCCGTCGACATTCGCAAACCGGCCCAGGCCATCCAGGCCGGGATGATGCTGTGCCCGGAAGATCGGAAAGCGGAGGGGATTATTCCGGTTCACTCCGTGCGCGACAACATCAATATCAGCGCCCGGCGCAAGCATATTCACGCCGGGTGCCTGATCAACAACGCCTGGGAGGCGGACAACGCCGATCAGCATATCCAGTCGTTAAACATTAAAACGCCGGGCCCGGAACAGCTGATCATGAACCTGTCTGGCGGCAACCAGCAGAAAGCGATCCTGGGCCGCTGGCTGTCGGAAGAGATGAAGGTGATCCTGCTCGATGAGCCCACCCGCGGTATCGATGTCGGCGCCAAACATGAAATTTACAACGTGATATATGGCCTCGCCGCCTCCGGTGTCGCCGTGGTATTTGCCTCCAGCGACCTGCCGGAAGTGCTGGGCGTCGCCGACCGCATCGTGGTAATGCGTGAAGGGCAAGTCGCCGGCGAACTGCTGCATGAAGAAGCCAATGAACAGCAGGCGTTAAGCCTTGCGATGCCAAAAGTGAGTCAGGCTGTCGCCTGAGTAAGGAGTAAATGATGTCATCAGTGACTACGTCCGGCGCTACCCGCTCTGCCTTTAGCTTTGCCCGTATCTGGGATCAGTTTGGCATGCTGGTGGTGTTTGCGGTGCTGTTTATCGGCTGCGTAATTTTTGTGCCTAACTTTGCCTCATTCGTCAATATGAAGGGGCTGGGGCTGGCGATCTCGATGTCCGGGATGGTGGCCTGCGGTATGCTCTTCTGCCTGGCCTCCGGCGATTTCGACCTGTCGGTGGCGTCGGTTATCGCCTGTGCCGGGGTCACTACCGCGGTGGTGATTAACCTGAGCGAAAGCCTGTGGCTGGGGATTGCCGCCGGTCTGCTGCTGGGGGCGATCAGTGGCCTGGTCAACGGCTTTGTCATTGCCCGCCTGAAGATCAACGCCCTGATCACCACGCTGGCCACTATGCAGATTGTCCGCGGTCTGGCCTACATTATCTCCGACGGTAAAGCGGTGGGGATCGAAGATGAACGCTTCTTCACCCTCGGGTACGCCAACTGGTTTGGTCTGCCGGCGCCGATCTGGCTGACGGTCGCCTGCCTGGTGGTTTTCGGATTATTACTAAACAAAACCACCTTTGGCCGTAATACGCTGGCTATAGGCGGCAATGAAGAGGCGGCGCGTCTGGCCGGTGTTCCGGTGGTGCGCACCAAGATTATTATCTTTGTGCTCTCCGGTCTGGTATCGGCCGCGGCGGGAATTATCCTGGCGTCGCGGATGACCAGCGGCCAGCCGATGACCTCGATTGGCTATGAGCTGATTGTTATTTCGGCCTGTGTGCTGGGCGGGGTATCGCTGAAGGGCGGGATCGGCAAGATCTCCTACGTGGTGGCCGGGATCCTGATCCTCGGGACCGTGGAGAACGCGATGAACCTGCTGAACATCTCGCCGTTCTCACAATACGTCGTGCGCGGGGTCATCCTGCTGGCGGCGGTAATTTTTGACCGCTACAAACAAAAAGCCAAACGTGCGGCCTGATTTCAGGCATAACTTTTAAGTCTACAGAGTAATTACCGCCAGCGCCCGTTTCGCTGGCGGTATCTATCAAAAATGGCGAGGTTGGTCACACTGTCTATACTTACATGGCTAACATATAATTAACAACCAGCTTCGGCTGGCCATGATAAGGAGGAAACAGGGTGGATAACCAGATATCTGTACCGCCTGCGCTAACCGGAAACTACGCTTTTTTCTTTGACCTCGACGGTACTCTTGCCGATATCCAGCCGCACCCCGATCAGGTGGTGATACCCGACAACACGCTGCAGGCGCTCAACGCGCTGGCCCGGCAGCAGGGCGGGGCGGTGGCATTGATTTCAGGGCGCTCAATGTCTGAACTTGACGCGCTAACCCATCCCTGGCGGCTACCGCTGGCCGGTGTTCACGGGGCTGAACGCCGTGATATCAATGGTAAAACCTATATTGTCTCTCTGCCGTCGGCTCTGCGCGATGAAATCGCGGCTGAGCTGACCTCGGCGTTGCAGGCGCTCCCCGGGTGCGAGCTGGAGAGTAAAGAGATGGCCTTCGCGCTCCACTACCGCCAGGCGCCGCAGCAGCAGAGCGCGGTGCTGGAGCTGGCGCAGCGCATCGTTCAGCGCTACCCGCTGCTGGCGCTACAGCTTGGCAAGTGCGTAGTGGAGATTAAACCCCGCGGTGTCAACAAAGGGGAGGCGATCACCGCCTTCATGCAGGAAGCGCCGTTTGCCGGTCGCGAACCGGTTTTTGTCGGCGATGATTTGACCGACGAAGCGGGATTCAGCGTGGTTAATCAACTGCAGGGAATGTCGATAAAAGTGGGCGCCGGGGAAACCCAGGCGCACTGGCGGTTGGCGGATGCCGCCGCCGTAAGGACGTGGTTGCAACATCTGGCGTATGACGCGCAAACCGAAAGGAGGGATGACCATGAGTCGTTTAGTCGTAGTCTCTAACCGTATCGCCTTACCGGACGATAAAAAATCGAGCGCTGGCGGTCTGGCCGTCGGCATCCTGGGGGCACTGAAAGCGGCAGGGGGTCTGTGGTTTGGCTGGAGCGGCGAAATTGGCGATGACCAGCAACCGCTGAAGCAGGTCTCCCGCGGGAATATTTCATGGGCATCGTTCAACCTTAATGAGCGTGACCATGATGAATACTACAACCAGTTCTCTAATGCCGTGCTGTGGCCGGCCTTCCATTATCGTCTTGATCTGGTCAGCTTCCAGCGCGAAGCCTGGGAGGGATATCAGCGAGTTAACGCCATGCTGGCGGACAAGCTTCTGCCGCTGATCGAGCCAGACGATACGCTGTGGATCCATGATTACCATCTGCTGCCCTTCGCCAGCGAACTGCGCAAGCGTGGGGTCAACAACCGGATCGGCTTCTTTTTGCATATTCCGTTCCCGACGCCGGAGATTTTTAACGCGCTACCGCCGCACGCTGAGCTGCTGGAGCAACTGTGCGATTACGACCTGTTGGGCTTCCAGACTGAAAGCGACAGAACCGCGTTTCTTGACAGCATTGCCATGCAGACCCGACTCTCCGACCTCGGAGACAAACGCTATCAGGCGTGGGGTAAGGCGTTCAGCACTGAGGTTTATCCGATAGGGATCGATCCGGACGAGATTACACGCAACGCCAAAGGTCCGCTGCCGCCGAAACTGGTCCAGCTGAAAAACGAGCTCAAAAACGTGAAGAATATCTTCTCGGTGGAGCGGCTTGACTACTCGAAAGGGTTGCCGGAGCGGTTCCTCGCCTATGAGACGCTGCTCGAAAAGTATCCTCAGCATCACGGTAAGATCCGTTATACCCAGATCGCACCGACCTCCCGCGGCGATGTGCAGGCCTATCAGGACATCCGCCACCAGCTGGAAACCGCATCCGGGCGCATCAATGGCCAGTTTGGCCAGCTTGGCTGGACCCCGCTCTACTACCTGAACCAGCATTTTGACCGTAAGCTGCTGATGAAGGTCTTCCGCTACTCTGACGTCGGCCTGGTGACGCCCCTGCGCGATGGTATGAACCTGGTGGCGAAGGAATACGTGGCGGCGCAGGATCCGGATAACCCTGGCGTACTGGTCCTGTCGCAGTTTGCCGGCGCGGCGCAGGAGCTGACCAGCGCCCTGATCGTCAACCCCTACGATCGCGACGAGGTTGCCGCCGCGCTGGATCGCGCCCTTAGCATGCCGCTGGCGGAACGTATTGCCCGTCATTCTGCGATGCTGGACGTGATCAGAGAAAATGATATTCATAACTGGCAGGCGCGCTTTGTCGACGATCTGCAGCATATTTCACCGCGCAGTGAGGAGAGCCGCCTGCGGGGGAAGATAGCCACGTTCCCTAAACTGGCCTAGTTCAGGAAAAGGGCTAACCGGCGTTAGCCCTTTTCAAGGGAAACCAGCAGGACATCGACGCCGCAGCTGCCGACGATATTTTTCGCCGAGCAGGTGGCGCGCGAAAAAAGGGAATGGTTATGATTGCCGCAGATCACCAGATCGACCTGGTGCGACCGGCAGAAGTCCTTAATATGATGGCCCAGTTCGCCGCAGGCGATGGTCATTTTCTCTATCGGGTAGTCCGCGTGACGCGCCAGCTCGTTGAGAAAATCACGCGTCTCTTCCTGCATCACCTCGCGCAGATTTTCCATCATCGGCGCAGCGAACTGGTTATACAGCTCCGGATCCGTGGCGAGGGTGATAAAGCTCACTTTCGCGTTCACGGGCCGGGCAATCGACACCGCTTTTTTAATTAATACCTGACTCTCCGGTGTTGGCGCGACGGCAACCAGCAGATGTGAATAAGGCATCTGGCCTCCTTGAGATACGCGGAATAACCCTTTCTTTCCTTCTTTCTTTACTCCTGTTTACCCGGCTGCGCAAGGGCCGATCCCGGGATTTGCGAGCCTCTTCGCCAGTCGGTGTTTTTCCGGCTAGATCACAATGGTGAACCTGTCTTTTGATTTAAAAGAAATGCCGTTTTATAAATGAGTGAAGTGAAGACGTCATCTCTTTGTCATTTTGCCACCGGCGGCGGTTGCGTGGCAAAAGCACAAAGGTAACCTCGTTTCGCTGCTTTTAGTGTAGCCAGGTACCCACTCCCTTCCGGTGGCAAATCCGGAAAGATTGTCGGCGTTCTCTTAAAAAAAGACACAGGATCACGGCGATGAAAACACGAAAGATTGGACTGGCTAACTACCTGGCCTACGGCGCGGGCGATTTCCTCGGCGCCGGCACCACGGCGCTAACCGCCGCATGGCTGCTCTACTTTTACACCACCTTCTGCGGACTCTCTCCGATAGAAGCCACGCTGATATTCGCTTCCGCCCGCGTACTGGATGCGGTGGTGAGCCCGCTGATGGGCTTTCTCACCGATAACTTCGGCACCACCTGGCTCGGCAAGCGCTTCGGCCGCAGAAAATTCTTTATTCTGCTCGGCATCCCGTGCGTATTCAGCTACTCGGCGATGTGGGTTGGCGAGATGGGTTTCTGGTACTACCTGATCACCTATCTGCTGTTTGATATGGTCTATACCATGATTCTGGTGCCCTACGAGACGCTGGTGCCGGAGATGACCGATGACTTTAAACAGAAAACCAAATTCTCCGGCGCGCGCATCTCAATGGCGCAAATGTCGGCGATTTTAGCCTCCTTTCTGCCGGGGATCCTCCTTACCTGGCTCGGCAAAGACAATGCCAGCTCGTTCTTTTATGCCAGTCTGGTGTTCTCGGTCCTGTGCGCGGTGATGCTGACCTTCGTCTGGTGTTTCACCTGGGAGCGGCCGCGTGAGGCCTGGTCAGAGGCGGCGCTGCGGGCGGAAGCGGAAAAACAGAACTTAACCCTCGCCCAGAGCCTCAATCGCCTGGTGATTGAGCTGAGCTCCACGCTGCGGATAAAAATTTTCCGCCAGCACCTCGGCATGTATCTGGGGGGCTATATCGCCCAGGACGTCTTCAATGCCGTGTTCACCTATTACGTGGTCTTTGTTCTGATGCAGGAGGCCTCTGTCGCCTCGAATCTGCTGGGGACGATGGCGATTTTCCAGTTTATCGCCGTGATCGCCATGATCCCGCTGTGCATTCGCTTTGGCCCCGCGCCGTCGTACCGCATGGTGGTGGTCCTCTTTGGCCTGAGCTCGCTCTCCTATGCGCTGCTCTATTACGCCGGACTGAGCGACGTCTATTCGTTATTGCTGCTCATCTCTGCTGTCGCCGGACTGGGACGCGGCGGGATTAACTACGTACCGTGGAATACCTACACCTATATTGCCGACGTCGACGAAGCGATCACCGGCCAGCGCCGGGAGGGGATTTTTGCCGGCATCATGACGCTGACCCGCAAAGCCTCGCAGGCGGGGGCGGTGATGCTGGTGGGCATCATCATGCAGCTGTCGGGGTTTGTCTCCGGGCAAAAAATACAGCCTGAAGGGGTCAGCCATACCATTTTGCTGATCCTCAGCGTCGGCACGCTGGTGGTCTTAGCCTGCGGCTTCCTCGTTTCGCTGCGCTTCAAACTCAATCTGCATACCCACAGCGTCCTGCGCAGCGAAACCCTAAGAATGCGCGAAAGCGGTCACGCCCAGCCGGAACTGACCAGTGCGGAACACCGCGCGGTCGTCGAGATGCTGGCGGGGATGCCCTACGACTGCCTGTGGGGAAATAACAATATTGGCTACCTGAATCGTCATAAACCTGCTGCCCCGGCGCTCACCCAGGGCGGCGCTTTGAATTCGACATATACCCGAGGTTAACAACATGAAAGTTTGGCCGGTCAAACATAGCCCATTACTCTGTCAGCCTGAGCGTTTTATCGCCCGTAGCGAACTGCAGGCGCTCATCCGCAACGTGACGCAAAACCTGGTGAATATTAAGGATGAGAGCGGGCAATTTTTACTGCGCCTGGATGACGGGCGCGTTATTGATACCAAAGGCTGGGCCGGCTGGGAGTGGACCCACGGCGTCGGGCTGTATGGCATCTATCAGTATTATCAGCAAACCGGCGATCTCGAGATGCGCGATATCATTGACCGCTGGTTTGCCGACCGCTTCGCCGAGGGGGCAACGACCAAAAACGTCAACACCATGGCGCCGTTCCTGACCCTGGCCTGTCGCTTTGAAGAGACCGGATGTAAGGCGTATCTGCCGTGGCTGGAGAGCTGGGCGGAGTGGGCAATGTATGAGATGCCGCGTACCGAGCAGGGCGGCATGCAGCACATCACCCTGGCGGAAGAAAACCACCAGCAAATGTGGGATGACACCCTGATGATGACCGTGTTGCCGTTAGCCAAAATTGGCAAGCTGCTTCACCGTCCGCAGTATGTGGAGGAGGCGACCTATCAGTTCCTGCTCCACGTGCAGAACCTGATGGACCGGGAAACCGGGCTGTGGTTTCACGGCTGGAGCTATGACGGTCGGCATAACTTTGCCCGGGCGCGCTGGGCGCGGGGCAACAGCTGGCTCACTATGGTGATCCCGGATTTTCTTGAGTTAGTGGATCTCCCGGAAGGGAATGCGGTACGGCGCTATCTGACCGAGGTGCTGAACGCGCAAATTGCCGCCTTAGCGAAATGTCAGGACGACAGCGGCCTGTGGCATACCCTGCTGGACGACCCGCACTCTTATCCAGAGGCCTCGGCGACCGCCGGCTTTGCCTACGGCATACTCAAAGCGGTGCGCAAGCGATATGTCGGGCAGCACTACGCCGGGGTGGCTGAAAAAGCGATTCGCGGAATTGTGCAGAATATTTCGCCGCAGGGGGAGCTGCTGCAGACTTCCTTTGGCACCGGAATGGGGTCAGACCTTGATTTCTATCGCCAGATCCCGCTCACCTCGATGCCCTACGGCCAGGCGATGGCGATCCTCTGTCTGACCGAGTATCTGCGCAAGTATTTCTGAGCAGGAGATCCCGCAGGCGCGGCGCCTGAAAAAACTAACCCGGCTTTCGCCGGGTTGGTTTTACATACGCTCGACGGTTTCGATACCGAGGGTATCGAGGCCCAGCTTGAGGGTTTTCGCCGTCAGCAGCGCCAGCTTCAGGCGGCTGTTGCGGGTCGCTTCGCTTTCCGCGCTGAGGATCGGGCAGTGCTCGTAGAAACCGGAGAACAGGCCCGCCAGATCGTAGAGGTAGGCGCACATCACGTGCGGCGTCCCTTCGCGAGCGACCACGGAGAGGGTCTCTTCAAACTGCAACAGGCGCGCGGCCAGCTGGGCTTCGCGATCTTCCGCAATCACCACCGGCGCGTCGGTGAGGGCGTTTTCGTCAATGCCGGCTTTGCGGAACACAGAGAGCACGCGGGTATAGGCATACTGCATATACGGCGCGGTGTTGCCTTCGAACGCCAGCATATTATCCCAGTCGAAAACGTAGTCGGTGGTGCGGTTTTTCGACAGGTCGGCGTATTTCACCGCGCCGATACCCACCACTTTCGCCAGATTTTCCAGCTCATCAGCGGACATCTCCGGGTTCTTCTCGGCCACCAGGCGACGTGCGCGCTCCAGCGCTTCGTCCAGCAGATCCGCCAGCTTCACGGTGCCGCCGGCGCGGGTTTTAAACGGCTTGCCGTCTTTACCCAGCATCATGCCGAACATATGGTGTTCCAGCGGCACGGAGTCCGGCACATAGCCTGCTTTACGCACGATGGTCCACGCCTGCATCAGGTGCTGGTGCTGACGGGAGTCGATGTAGTAGAGCACGCGGTCGGCGTGCAGTGTTTCATAGCGATACTTCGCACAGGCGATATCGGTGGTGGTATAGAGGTAGCCGCCATCCTTTTTCTGGATGATGACGCCCATCGGTTCGCCTTCCTTGTTTTTATACTCATCAAGGAACACCACGGTGGCGCCTTCGCTCTCGACGGCCAGCCCTTTGGCTTTCAGATCGGCGACGATCCCCGGCAGCATCGGGTTGTACAGGCTTTCGCCCATCACGTCATCGCGGGTCAGCGTCACATTCAGACGATCGTAGGTGATCTGGTTCTGCGACATGGTGATGTCCACCAGCTTACGCCACATCTGCAGGAAATACTCATCGCCGCCCTGCAGCTTAACCACGTAGCTGCGCGCGCGCTCGGCGAAGGCTTCGTCTTCGTCGTAGTGTTTTTTCGCTTCGCGATAAAAACCTTCGAGGTCGGCCAGGGCCATCTCGCCGGCGTTTTCCTGCTGCTGTTTTTCCAGATACGCGATCAGCATGCCGAACTGGGTGCCCCAGTCGCCGACGTGGTTGGCGCGGATCACCTTATGGCCCAGGAACTCCAGGGTACGGACCGAGGCATCGCCAATGATGGTCGAACGCAGATGGCCGACGTGCATCTCTTTCGCCACGTTTGGCGCCGAGTAGTCGACGACGATGGTCTGTACCTGCGGCGTGGCGACGCCCAGGCGTTCTGACTGCAGCGCGCGGTTGACGTTGTCCGCCAGGAACGCGGGGTCGAGGAAAATATTGATAAAGCCCGGCCCGGCGATTTCAACCTTGCTGGCAATGCCGTTGAGGTCAAGATGAGACAGTACCTGCTCTGCAAGTTGTCGCGGCGCCATGCCCAGCTTTTTGGCGACAGCCATCACGCCGTTGGCCTGATAGTCACCGAACTGAACTTTTGCTGACTGGCGGACCTGAGGTTCGCAATCGGCAGGCGCGCCTGCCGCGATCAGGGCCTGGCTGACTTTTTCTGAGAGAAGAGCCTGAATATTCACCGGAATACCTTACGTGTAATGCGCCAGCCCCCGAGGGAGACGGCGCCGGAATGTGGACAAATTAGGGGGGAGTATACTGCATTTGTCCCCGTCCGTCAGCATCGCGCGCGGCCCGGCGGCATGGGCAATCCATCGTCGGTCGGTCACGCAGCGGCAGGGTGGCGGTTGGTCCGCGGCCTAAAACACGGTAGATTAGCCTTTTTATTATTGATGAACATAAGTGACGAGCAAACCCATGGCGAACTGGCAGCAGATTGAACAACTGGCCGATATTACGGCGGATCTCCCGCGATTTTCCGATGCGCTACAGCGCTTCGCTGCGCGACTGGGACTGGAGATCGGCGGACTCGACGCCGACCATATCTCTCTGCGCTGTCATCAGAACGCCACCGCGGAGCGCTGGCGCAGTGGGCTGGCGCAGTGCGGAACCCTGCTGTCGGAGAATATGATCAACGGTCGGCCTATCTGCTTGTTTAAACTGGCGGAGCCGGTCTGCGTGGCGCACTGGCGCTTTCATATCGTTGAGCTGCCGTGGCCGGGTGAAAAGCGTTATCCCCATGAAGGCTGGGAGCATATTGAAATTGTCCTGCCCGGCGATCCGGCTACCTTAAATGCCCGCGCTCTGGCGCTGCTGGCCGATGACGGACTCAGCCAGCCGGGGATCGTTGTCAAAACCAGCTCGCCGAAAGGGGAACATGAGCGTCTGCCGAATCCCACCCTGGCGGTCACCGACGGCAGCGTGACGGTCAAATTTCACCCATGGTCTATTGAACAAATCGTCGCCAGCGAGCAAGCCGATACATAACAGTGTGAAGCCGCGCGGCGTCTGCCGCGTGAAATCATGACATGCTGAGAAAGTTGTCTGGATCAGGGAGTGAGCAATGGCGGTACTGGAAGTTTGTTGTTACAGCATGGCGTGCGCCCGGGAGGCTGAGCGCTGCGGCGCCGATCGTATTGAACTCTGCGCCGCGCCGCAGGAAGGGGGACTAACACCCTCTTACGGGGTGCTGGTCTCGGTCCGCGAGGCGATTACCCTCCCGGTGCATCCGATTATCCGCCCGCGCGGCGGCGATTTCTGCTACACCGAAGAGGAGTTCGCCGCGATGCTTGGCGATATCCGCATGGTGCGGGAGCTCGGCTTTCCCGGGCTGGTGACCGGCGTGCTGAATGCCGATGGTCAGGTCGATATCCCGCGGATGAAAAAAATAATGGCCGCGGCCGGGCCGCTGGCGGTGACCTTTCATCGCGCGTTCGATCTGTGCGCCGACCCGCGTCAGGCCTGGGAGACGCTGGGTGAGCTGGGGGTTAAACGTATCCTGACTTCCGGTCAGCAATCCTCGGCGGAGAAAGGTATTTCATTAATTACGGAACTTATTGCCGCAGGGGATACTCCAATCATTATGGCCGGTGCGGGAGTGCGCGCCGCGAACCTGCCGCTGTTTCTGCAGGCGGGGGTGAAAGAGGTTCATAGCTCTGCAGGCCAGTGGTTGCCATCGGAAATGCGCTTTCGTCATCCAGGCGTTTCGATGTCAGCCGATCCCGATGCAGACGAATACAGACGCTACGCCGTCAATGGCGCAGCGGTGGCGGAGATGAAAAAGATAATTTCCGCTGACAGAAGTTAAACGGTTTTTGCTGCACATCATGTCGCCCAATATGATGATTGCCCGTACCAGGCCCCTGCCCATTAAACAGGGGCCTTTTTTTATCTCGCTTTCTTCGCCAGCGACTGCTGCGTTTCCGGTTTGGTGGCGATAATCACCGCGCGCAGCGGCGCCGGATAGCCTTCCACGGTTTTGCGCCGATCCTGCGGGTCGAGGAAATCGGCCAGCGATTCGCTGGTCATCCATTCGGTGCGCCGCTGCTCTTCCGTTGAGGTGACGCAGGCGTCGACGATGCGCACATCGATAAACCCGCACTTCTCCAGCCACATTTTCAGGGCCGCCGCGGAGGGAATAAAATAGACGTTGCGCATCTGCGCATAGCGGTCGCCCGGAACCAGCACCGTATTTTCATCGCCTTCGACCACCAGCGTCTCCAGTACCAGCTCGCCACCCGGCGCCAGCTGATCTTTCAGCTGCCACAGGTGGTCCAGCGGCGAGCGGCGATGGTAGAGCACGCCCATCGAGAACACGGTGTCAAAGGCCTCCAGCGCCGGGAGCTGCTCGATGCCCAGCGGCAGGAGATGCGCCCGCTGGTCGTTGCCAAGCAGCTTACGCACCGCTTCAAACTGGCACAGGAACAGCTGGGTGGGATCGATGCCGACCGCCAGATGCGCGCCCGCGCCGATCATCCGCCACATGTGATAGCCGCTGCCGCAGCCCACGTCGAGGATGGTCCGTCCGCTAAGATCGGACAGATGCGGCAGGACGCGCTCCCATTTCCAGTCGGAGCGCCATTCGGTATCGATGTTGATGCCGTACAGCGAATAAGGGCCTTTGCGCCATGGCATCAGGTTTTTAAGCAGGTTTTCTACCCGCAGCCGATGGCCTTCGCTGAGCGGCGTTTCGCTTTCGGCGGTGACGCTGTGCAGGAGGTCCAGACGCCAGGGCGTTAATTCCGGAAGAAACTCAACGGCGCGCTCCCATTCGCGAAACTTGCCGTGCAGGGCCTCGCGCTGCCAGGCGGCTACCTGGGCAGGCAGCGTCTCCAGCCAGTGAGACAGCGGGCTTTTGGCGATCAGCTGATAAAAGTTACTGAAGTCGATCATGCCTGCTCCCCGGATTTTACTGCCACCAGCGAGCCAAAGTTAAAGCACTGGAACCACAGTTCAGCATGTTCGAACCCCGCCTGACGCAGGCGTTTTTTATGGGTTTCCACAGAGTCGGTCAGCATCACGTTTTCCAGCATGCTGCGTTTCTGGCTAATCTCCAGCTCGCTGTAGCCGTTCGCGCGCTTAAAGTCATGATGCATATTGAACAGCAGCTCACCGACGTGGGCGTCTTCGAAGCTGAATTTCTCCGAGAGCACCAGCGCGCCGCCGGGATTCAGCCCCTGATAGACTTTATTCAGGATCGCCTGACGATCGCCCGGCTCAAGGAACTGAATGGTAAAGTTCAGGATCACCAGCGAGGCGTTTTCAATGGCCACATCGCGGATATCCCCTTCAATCACCTCGACCGGCGTCGGCGCTTTATAGGCGTCAATATGGCGACGGCAGCGCTCCACCATCGCCGGGGAGTTGTCGATGGCGATAATGCGACATCCCGGATGGCTAATATTGCGGCGCACGGAGAGGGTGGCGGCGCCCAGCGAACAGCCAAGATCGTAAACCTGGGTGTGGGGCTGAACGAAGCGCTCGGCCAGCATGCCGATCATCGAGATGA
This sequence comes from Klebsiella sp. GG_Kp146, assembly GCF_040061975.1. Taxonomy (NCBI): domain Bacteria; kingdom Pseudomonadati; phylum Pseudomonadota; class Gammaproteobacteria; order Enterobacterales; family Enterobacteriaceae; genus Klebsiella; species Klebsiella sp. GG_Kp146. The sequence goes on along the minus strand of NZ_JBEAHA010000001.1, from coordinate 304,028 downwards.
TATTGGAGTAGCCAGGCACAGAACGCTGGATCATATCGGGGAAGACTTCAGCAACCCGTTCATCAAAGGTCCAGTCGCCGAGGCTGGCAATCGGCGCGGAAAAAAGCGTATCGCGGTGAGACATAACGTTAAACCCGAAAAAACGAAAACGGCGTATTGTGCGCTAACGGAGGGAGAAAACCAACTCCCAGGGCATATACCAGAGATTGGCCAGCACCATCAGCAACAACGCGCACCAGGTGGCGCTCATGCCGGAGCGGCGCCAGTGGTAGACGCGGTGATGAAAACCCCAGGAGTGCATCAGCCGTCCGACGATCAATAAAATGCCGCAAACGTGCACCATCCAGGTCTGGGCGCCGTTCATCTCCATAAATAACAGTAAAATGAGGCCAATCGGCACATATTCGACGGCATTGCCGTGAACGCGGATGGCGACCTGCAGCTCGCTGAAGCCGCCGTCGCCGTAGCCTACATGGTATTGGGTGCGCAAACGCACCACGTCAAATGAGAACTTCACTAACAATAACGCACCTAAAACGGCATACAGCGCGCTGACCATACGAAAACTCCCTTTAACTCTGGCAGATGGCTCCGGATATGATAGCAGGATATCAGAAAAGAGAAGATTGCTGCGGAATCGACGGCGCATTTCCTGCCGCCGGCAGGGCGGCGCGCAGATCGCCCCACAGGGTATCGACCAGCGTCGGCGCGTAGGCAATATCGGGGGTATGCAGGAACAGCCACGGCGTCCCTGACTGATGCCATTTCGGCAGCGTCTGCAGCCAGACGCGAAACAGTTCCCGGTTATGGACCATATCGTCGCCGCCGATAAAGCGCACCATTGGCTGCCGGGCGGTCATCACCGCATGCACCGGCACCTTCGGTTTCTTTTGTTGCGCGTCGATCATCGCCGGACTGGTGGCTGCGGCGCTATGGACCGGGCGGCTGTCGAGGATCACGCGGTTGACGCTGCGCTGGTGCAGCCCGCGGTTGAGCTGCTGTTCCGCTTCCCCTTTGGTGAAGAACTCGGGGTGACGAACTTCGACGCCGTAGGTGAAATCCTTCGGCAGTGCGTCGAGAAAATGCCATAGCGCCGGGAGATCGCGAGGGCCGAAGGTCGCCGGCAGTTGCAGCCAGTACTGGCCGATGCGCGAGGCCAGCGGCGCCAGGCGGGTGAAGAATTCACGGCTTAAATCGTCGCAGTGGCGCAGGGCGGACTGGTGCGAGATAGTCGCCGGAAATTTAAAGCAGAAGCGGAAGTCATCGTGGGTCTGCTCGTACCAGCGGGCGACAATCTCCGGCTTCGGTAGCGCATACAGGGTGGTGTTGCCCTCGACGCAATTGAAGTGGCGGGCGTACTCTTCAAGGCTGGTGATGCCAAGGCGCACCCATTTCGGGTGCGACCACTGGGGAAGCCCAATATAAATCATAACGCGGCGAGGATCTCCTCGGTGCTGCGCACGCGGCCGATGCGCGGGAAAATATGCGTCATGCTGCCCTGATGCTGCTCGGCGGAGGCGGCGCTGCAGGCATCTTCGGCAATGACCAGGTTAAAACCCAGCTCCCAGGCGTTGCGGGCGGTGGATTCGACGCCGATGTTGGTGGCGATGCCGCAGAGAATAATGGTGTCGATACCGCGGCGACGCAGCTGAAGCTCAAGGTCGGTGCCATAGAACGCGCCCCACTGGCGTTTGGTCACTTCGATATCGCTCTCCTGCTTACCCAGCGTGGCCGGATAGGTCCACCAGTTCTCAGGCAGCGTATGCGCCCCGGCCTGCGCGTCGACAGGCTGTTTCAGCGCTTCGGCGAAATCGGCCGACCAGCCGACGCGGACCATGATGACCGGCGAACCCTGTTGTCGGCACTTGTCTGCCAGGCGGGCGGCGCGCGCCACCACCTCGTCAGCCCGATGTGGGCCGCCGGCAAAAGGCAGAATGCCTTCCTGCAGATCGATCACCACCAGCGCCGTGTTTTTCGCATTGAGTTCTAACATGGTATCCCCGTATCTTCATCTGTTGTCAGGCGGCTACAATACCTTTGCGGCTTCAGCAAAAGGGTAACAAATTTTGTTAATTTATGTGAGTGTGGACGTTAAGCGCGCAGCAAAGCAGCGTACATCGTGCGTCGGACTTATCGAACGACAGAATTTCCAGTATAATAGCCGCCTTTTTTCATTCAGTTGTGACATCAGCTAAAGCTGCGACCTCGTCGCCTGCAGGGCAGACGACAATCCGCCGACGGCTAAGTTAAGGGATATCTCATGCGTACAGAATATTGCGGACAGCTTCGACAGTCCCACGTTGGGCAGCAGGTGACTCTGTGTGGTTGGGTCAACCGCCGTCGCGATCTCGGTAGCCTCATTTTTATCGATATGCGCGACCGCGAAGGCATCGTTCAGGTGTTTTTCGATCCGGATCGTGCGGATGCGTTGAAGTTAGCCTCTGAACTGCGTAATGAGTTCTGCATTCAGGTCACTGGCACCGTTCGCGCGCGTGAAGAGAAAAACATCAACGCGGACATGGCCACCGGCGCTATCGAAGTGCTGGCTTCCGATCTGACGATCATTAACCGCTCAGAATCGCTGCCGCTGGACTCCAATCACGTCAACACCGAAGAAGCGCGTCTGAAATACCGCTACCTCGACCTGCGTCGTCCGGAAATGGCGCAGCGTCTGAAAACCCGCGCGAAAATCACCAGCTTTGTGCGCCGCTTTATGGATGACCATGGCTTCCTCGACATCGAAACCCCGATGCTGACCAAAGCCACCCCGGAAGGCGCCCGCGATTACCTCGTGCCTTCCCGCGTGCATAAAGGCAAATTCTACGCGCTGCCGCAGTCGCCGCAGCTGTTCAAACAGCTGCTGATGATGTCCGGCTTCGACCGCTACTATCAGATCGTCAAATGCTTCCGCGATGAAGACCTGCGTGCCGACCGTCAGCCTGAATTTACCCAGATCGACGTGGAAACCTCCTTTATGACCGCGCCGCAGGTGCGTGAGATCATGGAAGCGATGGTGCGTCAGCTGTGGCTGGAGATTAAAGGCGTCGATCTGGGCGATTTCCCGATCATGACCTTCGCCGAAGCCGAACGTCGCTACGGCTCCGATAAACCGGACCTGCGTAACCCGATGGAGCTGGTGGACGTCGCCGACCTGCTGAAATCAGTGGAGTTCGCGGTCTTTGCCGGCCCGGCCAACGATCCGAAAGGGCGCGTGGCGGCGCTGCGCGTGCCGGGCGGGGCTTCTCTGACCCGCAAGCTGATTGACGAATACGGCAACTTTGTCAAGATCTACGGCGCGAAAGGGCTGGCTTATATTAAAGTGACTGAACGTGCCAAAGGCATGGACGGGATCAACAGCCCGGTGGCCAAATTCCTGACCGCTGAAATCGTGGAAGCGATCCTCGACCGCACCGGCGCGCAGGACGGAGACATGATCTTCTTCGGCGCCGACAACAAGAAAGTGGTGGCCGACGCGCTGGGCGCGCTGCGTCTGAAGCTGGGCAAAGATCTGAGCCTGACTGACGAGAGCAAATGGGCGCCGCTGTGGGTGATCGACTTCCCGATGTTCGAAGACGACGGCGAAGGCGGCCTGACGGCGATGCACCATCCGTTCACCTCGCCGAAAGATATGACGGCGGACGAGCTGAAAGCTGCGCCGGAAGAGGCCGTGGCCAACGCCTATGATATGGTCATTAACGGTTATGAAGTCGGCGGCGGTTCGGTGCGTATCCACCGCGGCGACATGCAGCAGACGGTATTTGGTATTCTGGGCATTAACGAACAGGAACAGCGTGAGAAATTCGGCTTCCTGCTCGATGCGCTGAAATACGGTACCCCGCCGCATGCGGGCCTGGCGTTCGGTCTTGACCGTCTGACCATGCTGCTGACCGGCACCGATAACATCCGCGACGTTATCGCTTTCCCGAAAACCACCGCGGCCGCCTGCCTGATGACCGAAGCGCCAAGCTTCGCCAATCCGGCGGCGCTCAGTGAACTGGGTATTCAGGTTGTGGAGAAAGAGGCAAAAGCGTCTCTGGAGAACAAGTAATATGTCATTTAAGCTGCCCGTTTCGGTGCTGGTGGTGATTTACGCCGAAGATACCAAACGGGTGCTGATGTTGCAGCGGCGCGACGATCCCGCGTTCTGGCAGTCGGTTACCGGCAGCCTGGAAGCAGGAGAGACCGCGCTGCAGGCCGCCGCGCGTGAAGTAAAGGAAGAGGTCGCCATTGACGTTGCCTGCGAGCAACTGACCTTAATCGACTGTCAGCGCACGGTGGAGTTCGAGATATTTTCTCATTTGCGTCATCGCTATGCGCCGGGAGTGGAGCGTAATACGGAATTTTGGTTCTGTCTTGCGCTGCCTCATGAGCGGGAAATTACCTTTACCGAACATCTGGCCTACCGCTGGGTCAGCGCGACGGAAGCCGCTGCGCTGACCAAGTCGTGGAGCAACCGGCAGGCGATTGAAGAATTTGTAATTAACGCCGCCTGAAAGGGCGCGCTTTTTGGAGAGTTTTTTATGGCAGGTCATAGTAAATGGGCCAACACCAAACACCGCAAAGCGGCACAGGATGCCAAGCGCGGTAAAATCTTTACGAAAATCATTCGCGAACTGGTTACCGCAGCGCGTCTGGGCGGCGGCGATCCTGCGTCCAACCCGCGTCTGCGTGCGGCGGTGGATAAAGCGCTGTCTAACAACATGACCCGCGACACCCTGAACCGCGCCATCGCGCGCGGCGTCGGCGGCGATGAAGACGCGAACATGGAAACCATTATTTATGAAGGCTATGGCCCTGGCGGCACCGCGGTGATGGTGGAATGTCTGTCCGACAACCGTAACCGTACCGTTGCGGAAGTGCGTCACGCCTTCACTAAAACCGGTGGTAACCTCGGCACCGACGGTTCCGTCTCCTACCTGTTCAGCAAAAAAGGCGTCATCTCCTTCGAGAAAGGCGATGAAGACACCATCATGGAAGCGGCGCTGGAAGCTGGCGCTGAAGACGTGGTGACCTATGACGACGGCGCGATCGACGTCTACACCGCCTGGGAAGAGATGGGCGCCGTACGCGACGCGCTGGAAGCAGCTGGCCTGAAAGCCGACGCTGCCGAAGTCTCGATGATCCCGTCCACCAAAGCGGATATGGATGCCGAGACGGCGCCGAAGCTGCTGCGTCTGATCGATATGCTCGAAGACTGCGACGACGTGCAGGAAGTGTACCATAACGGCGAGATCTCCGACGAGGTCGCAGCCACCCTGTGATGCAGTCGCATCCACGGTTAACCGGAGGCGCGTGATGGCTATTATTCTCGGCATTGACCCGGGGTCGCGCGTTACCGGTTATGGCGTGATCCGTCAGGTTGGCCGGCAGCTGAGCTACCTTGGCAGCGGCTGTATCCGCACCAAAGTGGACGATTTGCCGTCGCGGCTTAAGCTGATCTACGCTGGAGTGACGGAGATCATCACCCAGTTCCAGCCTGACTTTTTCGCCATTGAGCAGGTCTTTATGGCCAAGAATGCCGACTCGGCGTTAAAGCTCGGGCAGGCGCGCGGGGTGGCGATCGTGGCGGCGACCAATCAGTCGTTACCGGTGTTTGAATATGCCGCCCGCCAGGTTAAGCAGACGGTTGTCGGCATCGGCAGCGCTGAAAAGAGTCAGGTCCAGCACATGGTGCGCACCCTGCTCAAGCTGCCTGCCAATCCGCAAGCGGATGCGGCGGATGCGCTGGCGATCGCCATCACCCATTGCCATGTCAGCCAGAATGCCGCGCAGATCAGCGAGACCCGGCTCAATCTGGCGCGAGGGCGCTTACGATAATCGCAAATCAGGCTGGATATCTATCCAGCCTTTTTTTATGATACCGCCAGATACTTAGACCATAACGCAGGAGCCCCACGTGATAGGCAGACTCAGAGGCATCATTCTCGAAAAACAACCCCCGCTGGTGTTGCTGGAAACGGCGGGCGTCGGCTATGAAGTGCACATGCCAATGACCTGCTTCTATGAGCTGCCGGAGGCCGGGCAGGAGGCGATTGTCTTCACCCACTTTGTGGTGCGTGAAGATGCCCAGCTGCTGTATGGGTTTAACAACAAACAGGAGCGTACCCTGTTTAAAGAACTGATCAAAACCAACGGCGTAGGGCCAAAGCTGGCGCTGGCGATCCTCTCCGGCATGTCGGCGCAGCAGTTCGTCAACGCCGTTGAGCGGGAAGAGGTCGCCTCGCTGGTGAAGCTGCCGGGGATTGGCAAAAAAACCGCTGAACGCCTGATCGTTGAGATGAAAGACCGCTTCAAAGGGCTGCACGGCGATCTGTTCACCCCGGCCGCCGATCTGGTACTGACCTCACCGGCAGGCCCGACGGCGGACGATGCCGAGCAGGAAGCGGTTGCCGCGCTGGTCGCGCTGGGCTATAAACCGCAGGAGGCCAGCCGGATGGTCAGCAAGATCGCGCGTCCGGACGCCAACAGTGAAACGCTAATCCGCGAAGCGCTGCGCGCCGCGTTGTGAGGTAAGGGATGATTGAAGCAGACCGGCTGGTATCGGCAGACAGCAGCGGCTTCGAAGAGGCCGCTGACCGCGCCATCCGCCCAAAATTGCTGGCAGAGTATGTCGGCCAGCCGCAGGTGCGTTCGCAGATGGAGATTTTTATCCAGGCGGCGAAGCTGCGCGGTGACGCCCTCGATCACCTGCTGATTTTTGGCCCGCCAGGGTTGGGGAAAACCACCCTGGCCAATATCGTCGCCAATGAAATGGGGGTGAATCTGCGTACCACCTCCGGCCCGGTGCTGGAGAAAGCGGGCGATCTCGCCGCGATGCTCACCAACCTTGAACCGCATGATGTGCTGTTTATCGATGAGATCCATCGCCTCTCGCCGGTGGTGGAAGAGGTGCTCTATCCGGCAATGGAAGATTACCAGCTGGATATCATGATTGGCGAAGGTCCGGCGGCGCGCTCGATTAAAATCGACCTGCCGCCGTTTACCCTGATCGGCGCCACCACCCGGGCCGGTTCATTGACTTCGCCGCTGCGCGACCGCTTTGGCATCGTGCAGCGTCTGGAGTTCTATCAGATCCCCGATCTGCAGCATATTGTCAGCCGCAGCGCCCGGCATATGGGGCTGGAGATGAGCGACGAGGGCGCGCTGGAAGTGGCCCGCCGTTCACGCGGCACGCCGCGTATTGCCAACCGTCTGCTGCGTAGGGTGCGTGACTTCGCGGAAGTGCGCCACGACGGCACCATCTCCGCCGACATTGCCGCCCAGGCGCTGGATATGCTCAACGTCGATGCGGAAGGGTTCGACTATATGGACCGCAAGCTGCTGCTGGCGGTGATAGATAAGTTCTTCGGCGGACCGGTGGGGCTGGATAACCTCGCCGCCGCGATTGGCGAAGAGCGGGAAACCATTGAAGATGTGCTGGAGCCCTACTTAATTCAGCAGGGTTTTCTGCAGCGTACGCCGCGGGGAAGAATGGCGACGGTGCGCGCCTGGAATCATTTCGGGATTACGCCGCCGGAGATGCCGTAGTTCGCTACGGATGTGTCGTTCATCGGGAGACCCGGTCAGCAGCGCGACCGGGTTTTTCATTTTTAGCTGGCGGCTTTTTTCGTCATGCTGAGAATAAACAGCACCGCGGCGCACAGCACCACCGATGGACCGGCCGGCGTGTCGTAGAAAGCCGAGAAGGTTAACCCGCCGGTGACGGCCAGCATGCCCACGCCCACCGCCACGGCGGCCATCTGCTCCGGCGTGTGGGCAAAACGGCGGGCGGTGGCGGCCGGGATAATCAGCAGGGAAGTGATGATCAGCGCCCCGACGAACTTCATCGCCACGCCGATAGTCAGGGCGGTGACCAGCATCAACAGCAGCTTGACCCGCTGCAGCTTCACGCCATCGACAAACGCCAGGTCCGGACTGATGGTCATCGCCAGCAGATTCCGCCACTGCCAGAGCAGAATGCCAATCACAATCACCACGCCAATGGCAATGGCGATCAGGTCCTGCGGGGTGACCGCCAGCAGATCGCCGAACAGGTACGCCATCAGATCGACGCGGACGTTAGACATCAGACTGACCACCACCAGCCCCAGGGAGAGCGCGCTGTGCGCCATGATGCCCAGCAGGGTATCGATCGCCAGATGCGGCCGTTTTTCCAGCCATACCAGCCCGCCGGCCAGCAGCAGGGTGACGGCGATCACCGCATAAAACGGATTGACGTTCAGCAGTAAACCGAAAGCGACGCCGAGCAGCGAGGCATGCGCCAGTGTGTCGCCGAAATAGGACATACGGCGCCAGACCACAAAGGAGCCCAGCGGGCCGGCGGCGCAGGCCAGCATCATCCCGGCCAGCCAGCCAGGTAACAAAAGTTCAATCATTAGCGGCTGTTTCCCCGACGCAGTACAATTCGCCCCTGAAGATCGTGGCGGTGATTATGGTGATGGCGGTAGATCCCCAGCTGTTCCGCGCCGCGTGGGCCGAACATGGAGATAAACTCCGGATGCATGGAGACGACCTCTGGTGCGCCTGAGCAGCAGATATGCTGGTTCAGGCACAATACCTCGTCGGTTTTGGCCATGACCAGATGCAGGTCGTGGGAGACCATCAGCACCGCGCAGTCCAGCTCATGGCGCAGCTGGTCGATAAGATCGTAGAGCGCAACCTGGCCATTGACGTCGACGCCCTGGGTCGGTTCATCCAGCACCAGCAGCTGCGGGCGATTGAGCAGGGCGCGAGCCAGCAGCACGCGCTGGGTTTCTCCGCCGGAAAGTTTTTGCATCGGGGCGTCGATCAGATGCCCGGCCTGCACGCGCTTCAGCGCCGGCAGGATGTCGTCTTTGCGGGTGCCTGGACGCAAACGCAGGAAGCGGCTGACGGTCAGCGGCAGCGTGGCGTCGAGATGCAGTTTCTGCGGCACATAGCCTATCCGCAGGCGTTCTTCGCGCTTGATAACACCCTCTGTCGGTGCTACCAGCCCCAGAACCACCCGCACAAGCGTCGATTTGCCGGCGCCGTTGGGGCCCAGCAGGGTCAATATTTTGCCTGGCGTGAGAGCCAGCGAGATGTCAGACAGCACGCGGCGTTGGCCAAAGGCCACCGAGACATTTTCCAGCGTTACAAGGTTTGTCATAATCATTTAGGGGTTGCACAAGCTAGTGAATGTTATAATATCACATCACACTCACTCGTTTCGATGACTAGACGCATTATGTTACATAAAAATACGCTTCTTTGCGCTGGACTTGGCGCTGTTTTTTTGTTCGCACAGGTACCGCAGGCCAGTGCCGCCGTGGTGACTTCCATGAAACCGCTGGGCTTTATCGCGGCGGCTATCGCCGATGGGGTTACCGACACCCAGGTGCTGCTGCCCGATGGCGCCTCCGAGCATGATTATTCTCTCCGTCCTTCCGATGTAAAACGCTTACAGAACGCAGACTTAGTGGTGTGGATCGGTCCGGAAATGGAAGCCTTTATGGATAAGTCGACGCAAAGCATTGCGGCGAATAAAAAGGTGACTATCGCAGAGCTGGATGGGGTCAAACCGCTGCTGATGACCGGCGCTGACGACGATGACGATCATCATGGTCATGACCATGGCGCAGCGGAAAAAAGTGACGGCGATCACCATCACGGTATCTACAATATGCATCTGTGGTTATCCCCAGAGATAGCGCGGCTTTCGGCGGTTGCAATCCACGATAAATTATTGGAACTTATGCCGCAGAGTCGAGCCAAACTCGACAGCAACCTGCAGCAGTTCGAGGCCGCGCTGGCGGCGACCGACAAGCAGGTTAGCAATGAGCTGGCACCGCTGAAAGGAAAGGGCTATTTCGTTTTTCATGACGCCTACGGTTACTTTGAAAAACACTACGGTTTGACCTCGCTGGGGCATTTTACCGTCAACCCTGAAATACAGCCCGGTGCGCAGCGTTTACACGAAATCAGAACACAACTGGTTGAGCAGAAAGCCACTTGCGTTTTTGCTGAGCCACAGTTCAGGCCAGCGGTTATCGAAGCTGTTGCCCGGGGCACGTCTGTGCGCATGGGGACCCTGGATCCACTGGGTAGCGGAATTAAGCTGGGTAAAGCGAGTTACCCGCAATTCCTCACCCAGCTGGCGAATCAGTATTCGGGCTGCCTGAAAGGAGATTAACGAGGAAGTGAATACGTGCAACAGATAGCCCGCGCTGTCACTCAGGCATTTAACAATCTGCCACGACCTCATCGCGTCATGCTGGGGTCGCTTAGCGTTCTTACCTTAGCGGTCGCCGTCTGGCGACCCTACATTTACCACCCGGAATCCGCCCCCATCGTCAGAACCATTGAACTGGAAAAAAGCGAGATCCGCTCCCTGCTGCCGGAAGCCTCCGAGCCGATCGACCAGGCCCCGCAGGAAGAAGAAGCCATTCCTCAGGATGAACTCGACGAAAAAGCCGATAGCGATGCCGGCGGGCACGAATACGTGGTGTCGACCGGCGATACCCTCAGCAGCATCCTGAACCAGTACGGTATCGATATGGGTGATATCGCCCAGCTCTCCTCCGCCGATAAAGAGTTGCGTAATCTGAAGATTGGCCAGCAGCTCTCCTGGACCCTGACCGCCGACGGCGATCTGCAGAGTCTGACCTGGGAGATGTCCCGCCGCGAAACCCGCACCTACACCCGCGTGGCTAACGGCTTTAAAATGAGCAGCGAGCTGCAGAAAGGCGACTGGGTCAACAGCGTGCTGAAAGGCACCGTCGGCGCCAGCTTTGTCTCCAGCGCGCGCGATGCCGGGCTGACCAGCACGGAAATCAGCGCGGTGATCAAGGCCATGCAGTGGCAGATGGATTTCCGTAAGCTGAAGAAAGGCGATGAGTTCTCGGTATTGATGTCGCGCGAAATGCTTGACGGCAAACGCGAGCAAAGCCAGCTGCTTGGCGTGCGCCTGCGTTCTGACGGAAAGGACTACTTTGCCATTCGTGCCGAAGACGGAAAATTCTACGACCGCAACGGGACGGGGCTGGCGAAAGGCTTTATGCGCTTCCCGACGGCGCGTCAGTTCCGCGTCTCCTCTAACTTTAACCCGCGTCGTCTGAACCCGGTCACCGGGCGCGTCGCGCCGCACCGTGGCGTCGATTTCGCGATGCCGCAGGGAACGCCGGTGCTGGCGGTGGGTGATGGCGAAGTGGTGGTGGCCAAGCGTAGCGGCGCCGCCGGGTATTACGTGGCCATCCGCCACGGCCGTACCTATACCACTCGCTACATGCACCTGCGTAAGCTGCTGGTGAAGCCGGGGCAGAAAGTGAAGCGCGGGGATCGTATTGCGCTGTCGGGGAATACCGGACGCTCTACCGGGCCGCACCTGCACTACGAAGTGTGGATCAACCAGCAGGCGGTCAACCCGCTGACGGCGAAACTGCCGCGTACCGAAGGGCTGAGCGGTTCCGACCGTACCGATTATCTGGCGCAGGTCAAAGAGGTCGTTCCGCAGCTGCGGTTTGACTAACCACCGGTCAGTGAAAAGCCGGTGCCCCAAGGGCGCCGGCTTTTTATTTTGTAGGATACCCAACGTCTCGCTACACTATCCCATTATCTTGATTAAGCAGTCGATCTGCGGATTGGGCATGGAAACGAAAAAAAATAATATTGAGTTTATCCCTAAGTTTGAAAAATCTTTTTTACTGCCGCGCTACTGGGGCGCCTGGCTGGGGGTCTTTGCCTTCGCCGGTATTGCGCTGACGCCGCCTTCCTTTCGCGATCCGCTTCTCGGCAAACTCGGTCGTCTGGTCGGGCGTCTGGCGAAAAGCTCGCGCCGCCGGGCGCAGATTAATTTGCTGTATTGCTTCCCGGATAAAAGCGAGCACGAGCGGGAAGCGATCATCGACGCCATGTACGCCTCGGCGCCGCAGGCGATGGTGATGATGGCCGAGCTGGGCCTGCGCGATCCGCAGAAAATTCTCGCCCGCGTCGACTGGCAGGGTAAAGCGATCATCGACGAGCTGCAGCGCAATAATGAAAAGGTGATTTTCCTCGTCCCGCACGCATGGGGCGTGGATATCCCGGCGATGCTGATGGCCTCCGGCGGGCAGAAGATGGCGGCGATGTTCCACAACCAGGGTAACCCGGTCTTCGATTACGTGTGGAATACCGTACGTCGTCGTTTTGGCGGAAGGATGCACGCGCGCAACGACGGGATCAAACCGTTTATTCAGTCGGTGCGCCAGGGTTACTGGGGCTACTATCTCCCCGATCAGGATCACGGCGCCGAGCACAGCGAGTTTGTGGATTTCTTCGCGACCTATAAGGCCACGCTGCCGGCGATTGGCCGTTTAATGAAGGTATGCCGCGCCCGCGTCGTTCCGCTGTTCCCGGTCTACGATGGCAAAACGCATCGCCTGACGGTGCTGGTGCGCCCGCCGATGGACGATCTGCTGGACGCTGACGATACAACGATCGCCCGGCGGATGAACGAAGAGGTGGAGGTGTTTGTTACGCCGCACACCGAGCAGTACACCTGGATCCTGAAGCTGCTGAAGACGCGCAAGCCGGGTGAAATCGAGCCCTACAAACGCAAAGAGCTGTACCCTAAGAAGTAGTCTGCAGGCGCGCCAGTGGGCATTCCCGGCTCACTGGCTATATTGCGTCAGCAACATCATGTTCTCAGCCGCAAGCCGGTAACGATACTCCGGTCGGCCGGTGATACCGTAGTGATTGCTGGTGAATAGCACGTTGATCTGTTCCAGCCAAATCAGGTATTTGCGGCATGAAACTCTGGAGATCTGCAGTGCCGCCGCCAGCTCATTGGTTGAAAAATCTCGCGCCTGATGAGCGATTATCCACCGGCACACCAGGCGAAGCGTTTGCGGCGTCAGCCCTTTCGGCAAGCGGCGGGGGCCGTCCTGTTGTTTAACCCCGCGGCGTAGCAGGGTGTCGATATCCGCTTGGGCGTAGCAGGATTTCGCTTGCTTCGCATCGCGTTTATTGCGCCAGGTTCGCAGGGCTTGCTCAAAGCGCGGAAACTGAAACGGTTTAATCAGGTAATCAACCACGCCATAGCGCAGCGCCGTCTGCACGGTGAGCGCATCGGCGGCGGACGTCATCATGATGACATCAATATTCCGCCCATCAGCGCGAAGCGCCGGCAGCAGGTCCAGGCCGCTCTCCTGTTGCATATAGACATCCAGCAGCAGCAGATCGATCGGCGCCAGATGGCTCAGCATCGCGTTGGCATCGGCGATCGTCGTCGCGACTCCGCAGCAGTGAAAATCAGCTACCTGGCTGATAAACAACCGGTTCAGTTCGGCCACCATAGGATCATCATCGACAATCAGCACATTGAACATGGGTGGTTCCCCCGAGTGGCGGGAAGCCAGCCGGCTTCCCGCGAGATGAGCGATCACAATGACGAACGTTTATACGCGGTGTAGCGCGCTCGCCAGAAGGTTTTATCGATATTCGCCGCCAGCTGCGCCTCGTCAATCTGCGGCGCTACGCCGTCCAGTTGAGCCGCGCGGGCGACCTCTGCGGCAATAGCCCGTGAGATCATCTCGATCTCTTCTACCGGCGGCAGTAAACCGCCGGTTTCGCGGGTCGCCAGAGGCGAGTGGGCGGCCAGCGTTTTACTGCAGGTGATAAGCATTGCTTCGGTGACGCGCTCGGCTTTACTGGCAAGGATCCCCAGCCCCAGACCGGGGAAAATATAGGCGTTGTTGCACTGGGCAATGTCGTAGGTTTTGCCGTCATAGAAGACAGGGTCGAACGGGCTGCCGGTGGCGATGAGCGCGCTACCCCGGGTCCACTCCAGCAGATCCTTCGGCTGGGCCTCGGCTCGGGAGGTGGGGTTAGAGAGCGGCATAATAATCGGACGCGGGCAGTGCCGATGCATCTCTTTCACTATCTCTTCGCTAAACAGCCCCGGCTGGCCTGACACGCCGATCAGCACGGTAGGGTGGACGTTGCGTACGACATCCATCAGCGACAGCTGGGCCGCCTCGGTATCCCAGTGGGCGATACTGGCTCGGGGGGTGACCAGCTCGCGCTGAAAATTGAGCAGATTAGGCATCTCATCAGTCAGCAGACCAAAGCGGTCAACCATAAAGATGCGGCGACGTGCTTCCGTTTCTGAGAGCCCATCATCCACCATCAGCGCAATGATTTTTTCCGCAATGCCGCATCCGGCCGAACCGCCGCCAAGGAAAACCACCCGCTGGTCGCGGAGCGACGTCCCGGCGGCGGCAGCGGCGGCGATCAGGGTTCCCGAGGTCACGGCGGCGGTTCCCTGAATATCATCGTTAAAACAACACAGCTGGTGTCGATAGCGGTTGAGCAGTCGCGTGGCGTTCTTTTGGGCAAAATCTTCAAACTGGAGCAAGACATTCGGCCAGCGCTGCTGAATGGCATGAACAAACATGTCCATAAACTCCAGGTACTGCTCATCGCTGATGCGCGGATGTCGCCAGCCCATATATAGCGGATCCTCCAGATGCTGCGGATTGTTGGTCCCGACATCTAACATAATGGGCAGCGTTGATGCCGGGTGAATGCCCCCGCAGGCGGTATATAACGAGAGTTTGCCAATGGGGATCCCCATACCGCCGATCCCCTGGTCGCCCAGCCCCAGAATACGCTCGCCATCGGTTACCACGATGACTTTGATATCGTTGCGGGAAAACCCCTGAAGCATCTCGTCAATATGGTGACGGTTGGGCCAGGAGATGAACAGGCCGCGTCCCCGGCGATATATTTCTGAAAAGTGTTCGCACGCTTCACCCACCGTCGGGGTATAAATAATCGGCAGCGTCTCTTTCATATGGCTGCGCAGCAGGTTATAGAATAACGTCTCGTTTGTGTCCTGAATATTTCTGAGATAAATATGGCGCGAAATGCTTTTTTTGAACTGACAAAACTGACCCCATGCGCGCTCGGTTTGTTCCTCAATGGTTTCCACATTGTGCGGTAACAGTCCCTGAAGATTAAACGCTGTGCGTTCGCTTTCCGTAAACGCGAGGCCTTTATTTAATAACGGGTTTTCCAGCAGGACAGCACCGTTATAGGGGGTGTATAAGGTTTCTGTGGCTAACATTACATGACTCCTGAATATCAAATTAAAACATTGCCTGATGTCTTGGTGTTTTATTTCTGTGATTACGAAATGAGATAAATCATGACGCCTTCGGTGACCACGCCGATGGCGGTGCCCAGCAAAATAGAAGATGAGGCGGGTTCAATATAGGTATCGCTGCGCAGGGCAAACATCCCCGCCGCGATAGCGGAAGGCGTGGCGCCAATGATAATAACCTGTTGCATCAGGGAATGACTGAGCCCAAAGGCCAGCCCGGCCAGCGCCATCATGGCCGGCTGGATCAGGTTTTTAATACTAATGTTGGTGCAGGTTTGAATATTGACTGTCGGACGTTCACCGTAAAACAGCAGCCCAAGGGCGAACAGTGACAGACCGCCGGCGATTTTACCCACCATTTCGACGGGGACGCTGAGCAGAGGCGGTAGCTGGATCCCGGCCAGGCTGAGCAGCACCCCGGAAATGGGGATCCAGACAATGGGATTTCGCACGGCGTTAAGTAGGTTTTGCAGGATCAACTGCTTGGCGTGGAGCTGGGGAGCCTCAGCGTCTCCGGGCTGGTCTCCCATGCGGATCAGGATGATGGTCAGAGGGATCATCAACACGCTGGTCACCAGGTTTCCGATAAGCACCCCGAGAAAGCCCTCCGGACCTATCAGCACCGCCAGCACGGGGGCGCCAAAGTAGGCCATATCGGGGAAGGCGCAAACCAGCGACTGAATCGCGCTGGTTTTAATATCATGACGAAAAACGTAGCGCGAGATCAGTAGCGTAAGAAAATACGACCCCATCAGACCAATAACCAGCACCGCCATAAAGGTGAAGTTTTTTATTTTATCCGGGCTGGTATGTAATGCGCCGATAAAAAGATGAAAAGGAAGGGCAAAGCGGATAACCACCGTGGCAAGTACGGAGGCGTCCTCACGGCGGGTATAGCCGAGTTTACCGCTAAGCCATCCGAGCAGCATGATAAATACCAACGGGAAAAGAGATTGCAAGAGCAGTGAAGGCATAAAATGTCCTGACATATATTATCGGGTTGTTGTGCTGCCAATCTAACGATCCCCTAATATTTAAAAGGTGATAGCCATCACAGTCATCTGGCTTTAAATAATTTCGCCTTGGCTATTTTACTTACAAATAGAGAAAAGATTATTAAATCATAGCGTTGTATTAACAGAGTTCATTATTTTAGCTGGCGATAACTTTAGCTTCGCGATAATAAATTAAATTACTTAAAATAAACTTTATGGCTCAGTCACAAAGCCGGCAGCGTTAATACGGTTGTCGTTTTTAGTTTTAAAGTCCTGTGCTACCGTTTCAGTGTATTTAGTTGATACGGCGTTTAGTGCTTTTTAGTTCATAGTGCTGCGCGATTTTAATATTGCATCCTGACCCTACGTGACCTCCTTATTATTCAGGTAAAAATATGAAAAATAATTCACTCAACCACCCGATAGATAAAACGTTGCCGAACGGGCAAGCGACTCGACTTTTCGCCAATATCGAAGTCGGCGCCGTGCCGTTAACGCTGTTTATAGGTATCGCCGCGATAGTGGCGCTATCCGCTGGCGCGGGGTTGTTGCCAAAAAACATGATTGGCGGACTGGCGGTCATCATGACCCTGGGGTTCGCACTGGCGAAAATTGGCCGCATGGTGCCGGTGTTAAAAGATATTGGCGGTCCGGCGATTTTGTGTCTGATGACGCCCTCAGTGCTGGTCTACTTTGGCGTATTTGAAGCGCATACGCTCGATACCGTGCATTTGCTGATGAAGGAGGCCAATCTCCTCTATTTCGTCATCGCCTGCCTGGTGGTCGGCAGTATCCTTGGCATGAACCGCACGATTCTGATCCAGGGGATGGTGCGCATGTTTGTCCCGTTGGTGGTCGGAACCGCCGCGGCAATCGTAACCGGCCTGCTGGTGGGCAGCTTGTTCGGCTACAGTATGTATCACACCTTCTTCTTTATCATTGTGCCGATTATCGGTGGCGGCATCGGCGAAGGGATCCTGCCGTTGTCGCTGGCTTATTCGGCGATCCTCGGACAGGCGCCAGATGTCTACGTGGCTCAACTGGCGCCGGCGGCGGTGGTGGGTAACATCTTCGCAATTATCTGCGCCGGCTTTCTGGCCCGCATGGGCGCTCGTCGCCCGGCGCTGTCCGGCAACGGGATGCTGATCCGCAGCCATGAAGATAATAGCGTCTTTGCGCAGATTCAGAGTACGCAGCCCACCGATTTTCAGCTCATGGGCGCCGGGTTGCTGATGATTTGCGCTTTTTTCATCATCGGCGGTCTGCTGGAGAAGGTGGTGCATATTCCGGGGCCGGTTCTGATGATTCTGGCGGCGGTATTCTGCAAATATACAAAAGTTATCCCGGCGGCGATGGAGCTGGGGGCGCACAGTTGCTACAAGTTCGTCTCCGCCGCGCTGGTGTGGCCGCTGATGATCGGCCTGGGCATGCTGTATGTACCGCTGGAGAGCGTGGTCTCGGTCTTCTCCGTTGGCTACGTCGTGGTGTGCGGCTCCATTGTCATTGCCATGGCGCTGAGCGGGTTCTTTATCGCTTCACGTCTTAATATGTATCCTGTGGAAGCCGCCATCGTTACCAGCTGCCACAGCGGGCTGGGCGGAACGGGGGATGTCGCCATTCTCTCGGCCTCAAACCGCATGGGATTGATGCCGTTTGCACAGATTGCGACGCGTATCGGTGGGGCGTCGACGGTGATCGCTGCGACGCTATTGCTGAGCTGGATGGTGTAGCCTGCCGGGCGTTGGGCAAAAAAATACCTGCCAGCCGTAGCGCTGGCAGGTAGAGACCGAGGCTTACTCGACGGTGAGGATACGCGTGGTGTTGGTGCTGCCGATGGTGCTCATCACGTCACCTTGGGTAACGACCACCAGATCGCCGGAGACCAGGTAGCCTTTGTCCCGCAGCAGATTGACGGCATCGTGCGCAGCGGCCACCCCGTCATTCTGGCTGTCGAAGAACACCGGCGTCACCCCGCGGTAGAGGGCGGTCAGGTTCAGGGTGCGCTCGTGGCGGGACAGGGCGAAAATCGGCAGACCGGAGCTGATGCGCGAGGTCATCAGCGCGGTACGGCCCGATTCGGTCATGGTGATGATGGCCGTGATGCCTTTCAGGTGGTTGGCGGCATACATCGCCGACATGGCAATCGCTTCTTCCACGTTGTCGAACTGGACGTCCAGACGGTGTTTGGAGACGTTGAGGCTCGGGATTTTTTCGGCGCCCAGACAGACGCGCGCCATCGCGGCCACGGTTTCCGACGGGTACTGACCGGCAGCGGTTTCCGCGGAGAGCATCACCGCATCGGTACCATCCAGCACGGCGTTGGCCACGTCCATGACTTCCGCACGGGTCGGCATCGGGTTGGTGATCATCGACTCCATCATCTGGGTGGCGGTGATGACGGAACGGTTCAGCTGACGCGCACGACGAATCAGCGCTTTCTGGATGCCCACCAGCTCCGGATCGCCGATTTCGACGCCGAGGTCACCGCGGGCAACCATCACCACATCGGAGGCGAGGATCACGTCGTCCATGGCGTCCTGGTCGCAGACGGCTTCCGCACGCTCGACTTTGGCGACGATTTTCGCATCGCAACCGGCATCGCGCGCCAGGCGACGGGCGTAGTTCAGGTCTTCGCCGCAGCGCGGGAAGGAGACGGCGAGATAGTCGACGCCGATTTTAGCGGCGGTGACGATATCGGCCTTGTCTTTGTCAGTCAGCGCTTCGGCAGACAGGCCGCCCCCCAGCTTGTTAATCCCTTTGTTGTTGGACAACGGGCCGCCGACGGTCACTTCGGTGAACACTTTCATCCCCTGAACTTCGAGGACTTTCAGCTGCACGCGACCATCGTCGAGCAGCAGGATATCGCCAGGCACGACGTCCGCCGGCAGGCCTTTATAGTCGATTCCGACTTTCTCTTTGTCGCCTTCGCCTTTGCCGAGGTTGGCGTCGAGCAGGAATTTGTCGCCGACGTTGAGGAAAATTTTGCCTTCTTTAAAGGTCGATACGCGAATTTTTGGTCCCTGGAGGTCGCCGAGGATGGCTACGTGACGGCCCAGTTTTGCCGCAATCTCACGCACTTTATCGGCACGGAGCTGATGATCTTCCGGGGTGCCGTGAGAGAAATTCATACGCACTACGTTTGCGCCCGCGGCGATAACTTTTTCCAGGTTGTTATCGCGGTCAGTTGCCGGGCCTAAGGTAGTAACGATTTTGGTTCTGCGAAGCCTTCTGGACATGTAATACTCCGTTGACTGATACAACTTTGGTGTTGCGTGAACATGGATTCGGTAGCGCCAGCCTGCAACGTCGCACAGCCGGATCGTTATCGAAGGTGTAATGGGGTACTGCTTGTTATCAACTTTTATTGATTATCACTGGGTACGAACGGTTCTTTATCAAAACGCGATTCCTTCAGCGCTTCCTTGACCCTCTTCAAGTTATCTCTGAATTTTGCTCCCCGGCGCAGGGTAAAGCCAGTCGCCAGCACGTCAATGACGGTCAACTGGGCCAGACGCGAGACCATTGGCATATAGATGTCGGTATCTTCCGGCACATCCAGGGTAATGGCCAGCGTGGCTTCCCGGGCCAGCGGCGAGCCGGGGGAGGTAAGGGCGATCACCATGGCATCGTTTTCACGGGCCAGCTGCGCCAGCTCCACCAGGCTCTTGGTCCTGCCGGTATGCGAGATAATCACCACCACATCATCGTCATCGCAATTCATACAGCTCATGCGTTGCAGGACAATGTCGTCGGAATAGATGACCGGCACGTTAAAGCGGAAAAATTTGTTCATCGCGTCATGAGCGACCGCCGCCGAAGAGCCCAGGCCGAAAAAGGCGATTTTTTTGGCCTGAGTCAGGAGATCCACCGCGCGATTCACTGCCGACATGTCGAGAGAATGATGGACCTGATCTAAACTCGCCATGGCCGATTCAAATATTTTTCCCGTGTATGACTCAACGCTGTCGTCTTCATCAACATTGCGGTTAACATAGAGTGTGCCGTGCGCAAGGCTCTGGGCGAGATGCAGTTTGAAATCAGGAAAGCCGCGGGTTTCGAGACTGCGGCAAAAGCGATTGACGGTCGGTTCGCTCACCCCGGCCTCAAGGGCGAGGGCGGCGATGCTCGAATGAATGGCCTGCGCAGGGGTGGCAAGGATCACTTCCGCCACTTTGCGTTCAGATTTGCTAAGGTGTTCCAGTCGGGACTGGATTTTTTCCAGCATGTTCATTAGTAACAGGGCGCTCATCAATGGAAACGATTTCATTAATGGGTGAAATCATCGGGCGTTTTAGCAAGAATATACCCCTCCGCAAGCGCAAGCGGTGAGGAATGACGGGAAATAATGTTGTTTTTTTTCATTACATGATCAGAGTCGTATTTTACTGACCTGAAACAGGTACAAACAACGAGCAATATCAGCCAGATGCCCAAATCATCGCCGAATGTTTTCACCCTGTGCGGTTTTCCCGCCGCAAACGGAGGGGAAGGCTTTCGGGAAATACGTAAACACAGTACAGTGCAGTGTAAGAAAATTACAAATATAGCCTGGCAAAAGCACCAGACTATCAACTGAGGAGAATGACATGGCGGTAACGCAAACGGCCCAGGCATGCGACCTGGTCATTTTCGGCGCGAAGGGCGACCTGGCGCGGCGTAAATTGTTGCCTTCCCTGTATCAGCTTGAAAAGGCGGGCCAGATCCACGCCGACACCCGGATCATTGGCGTCGGCCGTGCCGACTGGGATAAAGCGGCTTACACCAAAGTGGTGCGCGAAGCGCTGGAAACCTTCATGAAGGAAAAAATTGATGAAGGTTTGTGGGATACCCTGAGCGGACGCCTGGAGTTCTGTAATCTTGACGTCAATGACACCAGCGGCTTCACCCGCCTGGGCGACATGCTGGACCAAAAGAATCGCGTCACCATCAACTATTTCGCCATGCCGCCGAGCACCTTTGGCGCCATCTGTAAAGGTCTGGGCGAAGCGAAGCTCAATGCCAAGCCTGCGCGTGTGGTCATGGAAAAACCGTTGGGCACCTCGCTGGAAACCTCGCGGGAAATCAACGATCAGGTCGGCGAGTTTTTTGAAGAGTGCCAGGTCTACCGTATCGACCACTACCTCGGAAAAGAGACGGTGCTCAACCTGCTGGCGCTGCGCTTTGCCAACTCCCTGTTCGTCAATAACTGGGACTGCCGTACCATCGATCATGTGGAAATCACCGTCGCGGAAGAGGTAGGCATTGAAGGGCGCTGGGGGTACTTCGACCAGGCCGGACAGATGCGCGACATGATCCAGAACCACCTGCTGCAGATCCTGTGCATGATTGCCATGTCGCCGCCGTCCGATCTCAGCGCCGACAGCATCCGTGATGAAAAGGTCAAGGTGCTGAAATCCCTGCGCCGTATTGACCGCTCCAACGTGCGCGAGAAAACCGTTCGCGGCCAGTACACCGCCGGCTTTGCCCAGGGCAAAAAAGTGCCAGGCTACCTCGAAGAAGAGGGGGCGAACAAATCCAGCAACACCGAAACCTTCGTGGCGATCCGCGTTGATATCGATAACTGGCGCTGGGCTGGCGTACCGTTCTATCTGCGCACCGGCAAACGTCTGCCGACCAAATGTTCCGAAGTGGTGGTTTATTTCAAAACGCCGGAGCTGAACCTGTTTAAAGAGACCTGGCAGGAGCTGCCGCAGAACAAGCTGACTATTCGACTGCAGCCGGACGAAGGGGTGGATATCCAGGTCCTGAACAAAGTGCCGGGCCTCGACCACAAGCATAACCTGCAGATCACCAAGCTGGATCTGAGCTACTCCGAAACCTTCAATCAGACGCATCTGGCCGATGCCTATGAACGTCTGCTGCTGGAGACCATGCGCGGTATCCAGGCGCTGTTCGTCCGCCGTGATGAAGTGGAAGAGGCGTGGAAGTGGGTGGACTCTATCACCGAAGCCTGGGCGGCCGACCGCGATGCGCCGAAACCGTATCAGGCCGGGACCTGGGGACCCGTGGCCTCGGTGGCCATGATCACCCGCGATGGCCGCTCGTGGAACGAGTTCGAGTAAGCTCGCGGTCTTATCCGTCAGGGTTATTTTACCGGTAACATGATCTGACGCAGAAAGTCGCACGCTTTTTAATCTTTTAAGCCCCGTGAGGATTCACCCACGGGGCTTTTTTTATTACACTGCCTACAGACATTTTGCCCCTGAGCGCTGGTGTTGGTGGCTTCGGGCACCAAAACACGTCATCTCGCAGCGGCCGGACAGATAAAATTTTGAGGAGCCTTTATGAATTCGACAATGTTACGGGTAACAAATCGCATTATCGAACGGTCGCGTGATACCCGCGCGGCTTACCTCGCAAGGATTAACCAGGCCAAAACCGACACCGTGCATCGTGCGCAACTGGCCTGCGGCAATCTGGCTCACGGTTTCGCGGCCTGTCAGGCCGACGACAAAGCCTCCCTGAAAAGCATGTTGCGCAACAACATCGCCATCATCACCTCCTACAACGATATGTTGTCCGCGCATCAGCCCTACGAACACTACCCGGATATCATTCGCAAAGCGTTGCACAGCGCCAATGCGGTCGGCCAGGTGGCCGGCGGCGTGCCGGCGATGTGCGACGGCGTGACCCAGGGACAGGACGGCATGGAGCTCTCTCTCCTGAGTCGCGAAGTGATCGCCATGTCCGCGGCCATCGGCCTGTCGCATAACATGTTCGATGGCGCGCTCTATCTCGGCGTGTGCGATAAAATTGTGCCCGGACTGACCATGGCGGCGCTCTCATTCGGCCACCTGCCGTCGGTCTTTATTCCCTCCGGTCCGATGGCCAGCGGCCTGCCTAATAAAGAGAAGGTTCGCATTCGCCAGCTGTACGCGGAGGGCAAAGTTGACCGCATGGCGCTGCTGGAGTCCGAAGCCGCTTCTTACCACGCTCCGGGGACCTGTACGTTCTACGGTACGGCGAACACCAACCAGATGGTGGTGGAGTTTATGGGCATGCAGCTGCCGGGATCGTCCTTCGTCCATCCGGATGCCCCGCTGCGGGAAGCGCTGACCGCTGCCGCCGCGCGCCAGGTCACCCGCATGACCGGCAATGGCAACGAGTGGATGCCGTTGGGCAAAATGTTTGACGAAAAAGTGGTGGTCAACGGCATTGTGGCGCTGCTGGCGACCGGCGGTTCCACCAACCACACCATGCACCTGGTGGCGATGGCCCGCGCGGCGGGCATCATCATTAACTGGGATGATTTCTCCGACCTGTCAGACGTGGTGCCGCTGCTGGCGCGCCTCTACCCCAACGGCCCGGCGGATATCAACCATTTCCAGGCGGCGGGCGGCGTTCCGGTTCTGGTGCGCGAGCTGCTGAAAGGCGGCCTGCTGCATGAGGACGTTCACACCGTCGCCGGCTTCGGCCTGTCGCGCTACACCCTCGAGCCGTGGCTCAACAACGGCGAGCTGGACTGGCGGGAAGGCGCGACGGCGCCGCTTGACGATCAGGTCATCGCGACTTTCGAGAAACCGTTCTCCCGTCACGGCGGCACCAAGGTGCTGAGCGGTAACCTCGGCCGTGCGGTCATGAAAACCTCGGCAGTGCCGGTAGAGAACCAGGTGATCGAAGCGCCGGCGGTGGTGTTCGAGAGCCAGCACGACGTGTTGCCGGCCTTTGAAGCGGGTCTGCTGGACAAAGACTGCGTGGTGGTGGTCCGTCATCAGGGGCCAAAAGCGAACGGGATGCCAGAATTACATAAACTTATGCCGCCACTTGGTGTATTATTGGACCGCCGTTTCAAAATAGCGCTGGTGACCGATGGCCGACTCTCTGGCGCCTCCGGTAAAGTCCCGTCAGCCATCCATGTCACGCCTGAAGCCTATGATGGTGGGTTGCTGGCGAAAGTGCGCGATGGCGATCTTATTCGCGTGAACGGGCAGACGGGGGAACTGACGCTGCTGGTGGACGATGCCGAACTGGCGGCGCGTCAGCCGCATATCCCTGACCTCAGCGCGTCGCGCGTAGGAACCGGTCGGGAGATGTTTGGGGCGCTGCGTGAGAAGCTCTCTGGCGCGGAGCAGGGCGCAACCTGCATCACTTTTTAAGACGATTTAATTTCTAGATCTGGCGAGAGAAAATCCTGATGAAAAACTGGAAAACAACAGCAGAAGCAATCCTCACCTCCGGTCCGGTTGTCCCGGTTATCGTAGTGAAAAAGCTGGAACACGCGGTACCGATGGCGAAAGCGCTGGTCGCGGGCGGCGTGCGCGTCCTGGAAGTGACTCTGCGCACCGAGTGCGCCCTGGAGGCGATCCGCGCGATTGCTAAAGAAGTGCCGGACGCGATTGTTGGCGCGGGCACGGTTACCAACGTCGAGCAGCTGAAAGCGGTAACAGAAGCCGGCGCGCAGTTCGCTATCAGCCCGGGGCTGACCGAATCTCTGCTGAAAGCGGCGACCGAAGACGGCACTATTCCGCTGATCCCGGGGATCAGCACCGTCTCCGAGCTGATGCTGGGCATGCAGTACGGTCTGAAAGAGTTTAAATTCTTCCCTGCGGAAGCCAACGGCGGCGTGAAAGCGCTGCAGGCGATTGCTGGTCCGTTCGGTCACATTCGTTTCTGCCCGACCGGCGGTATCTCCCCGGCCAACTACCGTGATTACCTGGCGCTGAACAGCGTGCTGTGCATCGGTGGATCCTGGCTGGTGCCGGCCGACGCCCTGGAAGCTGGCGACTACGATCGCATCACCACCCTGGCGCGTGAAGCGGTAGAAGGCGCGAAGTAAACCGCGCCTCAAGGTCAACAACCCGGTCAGCGGCAACGCGACCGGGTTTTTTGTTTTTACCCTTCGACGATAACCGCCGCGGCGGCGGTTTTAGCCCGCGCTACGGCCTCTTCCACTGAATCGGCGACGGCGAGGGTCACCCCCAGACGACGGGTGCCGTCAATCTCCGGCTTGCCGAACAGACGCAGCTGCAGGCCCGCTCCGACGGCCGACTGCAGCTGGCCGAAGCTGACGTTCTGGCTGGTCAGCTGCGGAAGGATCACCGCGGAAGCGGCTGGGCCATACTGGCGGATGGCGCCGACGGGCAGCCCAAGAAAGGCGCGAACGTGCAGGGCGAATTCCGAGAGATCCTGCGAAATAAGCGTCACCATTCCGGTGTCGTGCGGGCGCGGGGAGACTTCGCTGAAGATCACCTCGTCGCCGCAAACGAACAGCTCCACGCCGAACAGGCCATGCCCCCCCAGCGCCAGCACCACCTTACGGGCGATATCCTGAGCGCGCTCAAGGGCCAGGTCGCTCATCTGCTGCGGCTGCCAGGATTCACGATAATCGCCATCTTCCTGACGATGGCCGACCGGGGCGCAGAAATGCACGCCATCGACGGCGCTGACGGTGAGCAGGGTGATTTCAAAGTCGAAATTCACCACCCCTTCGACGATCACCCGCCCGGCGCCGGCGCGGCCGCCCTGCTGGGCGTAGCGCCAGGCTTCGCTGAGCTGGTCAGCCGAGCGGATAAAGCTCTGGCCCTTACCGGAAGAGCTCATCACCGGTTTGACGATGCACGGCAAGCCGATCTCCGCGACCGCCGCGCGGAAGGCGTCTTCACTGTCGGCGAAACGGTAGCTGGAGGTGGGGAGCTGCAGCTCTTCCGCCGCCAGACGGCGAATGCCTTCGCGGTTCATGGTGAGCTTCGCTGCCCGCGCCGTGGGGACCACTTTCTGCCCGGCCTGCTCCAGTTCGACCAGGGTATCGGTGGCGATAGCTTCGATCTCCGGCACGATGTAATCAGGTTTTTCCTGTTCGATCAGCGCGCGCAGGCTCTCGCCGTGCAGCATATTGATGACGTGGGCGCGGTGGGCGACCTGCATCGCCGGGGCATCGGGGTAGCGGTCGACGGCGATAGTTTCAATGCCCAGACGCTGACATTCAATGGCGACTTCTTTACCCAGCTCGCCGGAGCCTAACAGCATAACTTTGGTGGCTGCCGGGCGCAGCGCGGTGCCTAATACAGTCATAACTCTCTTCCGCAGTAAAAAAAGATGCGGTCGATTATAAACGAAAACGTTTGCGTCTGTCTTTACGCGCGTGAGTTGAGTCCGGAAGGGAAATTTGCTATACTGTATAAAAATACAGTATTGAGAGGCTGCAGCATGGCGGTTGAAATTAAATATGTGGTGATCCGCGAAGGTGAGGAAAAAATGTCTTTTGCCAGCAAAAAAGAGGCCGACGCTTACGACAAAATGCTCGATCTGGCAGAGGTGCTGAATGACTGGCTGGTCGCATCGCCGCTGGAAATGGACGATGCCCAGCGCGATACCATGGCGATGTGGCTGGCGGAGCGTAAAGAGGCGCTGCAGCATATCCTGCGCGCCGGCAAACTGCCGGAGCAGGATGCGACTGCGCACGATGCGCCCGCGCCGTCAACGGACGCAGAGGCTACCCCGGCGGAAGATGCCGCCGCGCCGGCTGCCAAAACGCGGAAAGCCAAAGCGGCCTGATGGCTGGCGGGTTGGCGGGTTGGCGGGTTGGCGGGCTGGCGGGCTGGCGGGCTGGCGGGCTGGCGGGCTGGCGGGTTGGCGGGTTGGCGGGTCGGTCGGTCGGTCGGTCGGTCGGCTGGTCGGCTGGTCGGCTGAACCCGGTACCGCCGCCGCGCGCACCTTTGCGCATCTTTAGCCATATCTAACATTTCCTGACATCGCGTCGTTTAGGCTGATAACAGTGTTTGTCACCTGAGAGGAAAACCATGGCTAACTGGCTAAATCAACTGCAGTCGCTGCTCGGACAGCAGGGCGCGTCGCCGTCCGGCGAATCGTCAAAAGGGAGCGCCCTACTGCCCGGCGCCATCGGCGGGCTGGCAGGGCTGTTGGTGGCCAGCAAATCGTCACGCAAGCTGCTGGCGAAATATGGCACCAGCGCGCTGCTGGCTGGCGGTGGGGCAGTGGCGGGTACCGTGCTGTGGAACAAGTATCAGCAGAAAATGCGCGCTCAGAACACGCCCGCCCCGACACCAGAGAAGGCTGCGGCGCCGGCGGATGTCGATCCGCGCAGCGTGCGGCTGATCACCGCCCTGGTGTTTGCCGCCAAAAGCGATGGGCATATCGACGATCACGAGCGGGCGAGGATTGAAGCCCAGCTTCGGGAGGCCAATATTGACGTTCAAGCCCGGGTGCTGATTGACCAGGCGCTGGCTCAGCCGCTGGATCCGCAGCGTCTGGCCGAGGGCATCGTTGACCCGCAGGAGGCGCTGGAGATCTACTACGTCAGCTGCGCGGTGATCGATATCGACCACTTTATGGAGCGCAGCTATCTCAACGCCCTGGGTGAGGCCCTGGCGTTGCCAAAAGATGTCCGGGCCGACATCGAACAGGATATCCAGTCACAAAAACAGGCGCTAAGCGTTTAAATTATCACGTTTCGCTTGCATCGCCCGCGTCTTTTGCCACCCTTATAGACACGTCATCATTCAGGCGCCACCCTGCGGCCTGAATGCTCTTGTGTCACGAAAAAGCAGCAGAAGAATAACATGCCACCTAAAGCCAAACGGATCCCTCACGCCATGACCTTGCATGGCGATACACGCATCGATAACTATTACTGGCTGCGCGACGATGAGCGCGCGCGGCCTGATGTGCTGGAATATCTGCATGCGGAAAACGCCTACGGCAAGCAAGTGATGGATTCGCAGCTCAGCCTGCAGGAGCGTCTGCTGAAAGAGATTATCGACCGCATTCCGCAGCGGGAAGTCTCGGCCCCCTACAGCAAAAACGGCTTTCGCTATCGTCAGGTGTACGAGCCGGGCTGCGAATACGCTATCTACCAGCGCCAGTCGGTGCTGAAAGAGGAGTGGGACGAGTGGGAGATCCTGCTTGATGCCAACCAGCGGGCGGCGAAAAGCGAGTTTTACACCCTGGGCGGGCTGGGCATTGCGCCCAACAACCAGCTGATGGCGGTGGCGGAAGATTATCTCTCCCGCCGCCAGTACGGGCTGCGCTTTTGCGACCTCAGCAACGGCGAGTGGTATCCGGAGACCCTGGAAAATGTCACCTCCGGCTTTGCCTGGAGCAACGATTCACGCTTTGTGTGGTATGTGCGTAAACATCCCACCACGCTGCTTCCTTATCAGGTCTGGCGCCACACCGTCGGGACGCCGGCGCAGAGCGACGCGCTGGTCTATGAGGAAAAAGATGAGACCTTCTACGTCAGCGTGCATAAAACCACATCCCAGCAGTTCGTGGTGATCTATCTCTCCAGCGCCACCACCAGCGAAGTGCTGCTGCTCAACGCCGAATTGCCAGACGCCGAGCCGGTCTGCTTCCTGCCGCGGCGTAAAGATCATGAATATAGCCTCGATCACTATCAGCACGCTTTTTATCTGCGATCCAACCGGGAGGGGAAGAATTTTGGCCTCTACCGTACCGTGCTGCGCGATGAAGAGCAGTGGACCACGCTGATCCCGCCGCGTCACGACGTGATGCTCGAAGGATTTACCCTGTTTACCGACTGGCTGGTCGTCGAGGAGCGTCAGCGCGGCCTGACCAGTTTGCGGCAGATTAACCGCAGGACCCGGGAGGTGGTAGGGATCGCCTTTGACGATCCGGCCTATGTCACCTGGCTTGCCTATAACCCGGAGCCTGAAACGTCGCGCCTGCGCTACGGCTACTCCTCGATGACCACGCCCGACACCCTGTTTGAGCTGGATATGGATACCGGCGAACGACGGGTGATCAAGCAGCAGGAGGTGAAGGGGCTGGACACCCGCTGCTATCAGAGCGAGCACCTGTGGGTAACCGCCCGCGATGGCGTCGAAGTCCCGGTCTCGCTGGTCTATCATCGCGACCATTTTCGTAAAGGGAGCAATCCGCTGCTGGTCTATGGCTATGGCTCGTATGGCGACAGTATCGATGCCGATTTCAGCGCCAGCCGGCTGAGCCTGCTCAACCGGGGCTTTGTCTACGCTATCGCCCACGTCCGCGGCGGCGGCGAGCTGGGCCAGCAGTGGTATGAGGACGGTAAATTCCTGTGTAAGAAAAATACCTTCAACGACTATCTTGACGTCTGCGACGCGCTGCTGGCCCAGGGGTACGGCGACCCGCGGCTCTGCTATGGCATGGGCGGCAGCGCCGGCGGAATGCTGATGGGAGTGGCCGTTAACGAGCGCCCTGAGCTGTTCCACGGCGTAATAGCTCAGGTGCCGTTCGTCGACGTGGTGACCACCATGCTGGATGAGACCATTCCGCTGACGACCGGCGAATTTGAAGAGTGGGGAAACCCGCAGGATGAAACCTATTACCACTACATGAAAAGCTACAGCCCCTACGACGGCGTGAAGGCGCAGGCGTATCCGCATATGCTGGTGACCACCGGGCTGCACGATTCCCAGGTGCAATACTGGGAGCCGGCGAAGTGGGTGGCGAAACTGCGTGAACTGAAAACCGACGATAACCTGCTGCTGCTCTGCACCGATATGGACTCCGGCCATGGCGGAAAATCCGGGCGCTTTAAAAGCTATGAGGGAGTGGCGCTGGAGTACGCCTTTTTCATCGCCCTGGCGCAGGGGACACTGCCGGGGAAAGCGGCAGTGTAGGGGCTATTCCCCGAGGTAATGCTTAAGCGTGAGGCGCAGCTCGGGGCTCATGCGGTCGAGATTGTTGAATAACCAGCGCAGATAGCCTGGATCGTTTTCAGCAATCTCGGCGACGGCTTTACCGCGGTATTTGCCGAAGGTGAAGGTGGTGAGCAGCGCCGGCCGACCGGTGATATCGGCCATTTCGTCAGGCGTCCAGCCGGAAACGTTGATGATATCCAGCAGCAGCGCAGCGGTGATATAGCAGTCATACAGCGCCCGGTGGTGATGCAGCCCCGGCGGCGTGGCCACGTTCAGCTTACGTGATTTATAGAGCCCCATATTGCTGTATTTGATCCCCGGCCACAGCCGGCGGGCCAGCTTCATGGTGCAGATCCACTCGCCATGCATCTCCGGTAACACCCGACGATCGAAGCTGGCGTTATGCGCGACATACCACGGGCTGCCATGATAGTGCGGAATAATCTCCTCAATCCATGGCTTATCGGCGACCATCTCTTCGGTAATCCGGTGGATAGCCATCGCCTGCGGGCTGATGGGGCGGTCAGGACGCACCAGATGACTCATGGGATTGGTGATCTGCCCGTCGACAATGTCGACCGAGGCGACTTCAACGATGCCCCCCTGCAGTCCGCAGGTTTCGGTATCAATGACGCGCAGCATGGCTCGCTCCAGAGCAAAACAATAAGCGTAAAGCAATTGGCTGGGCTTGCCAACCGACGGCGAGGGGGGAAGTAGGCATTATTTCTGTTTCGGCTCCCAGGGCAGGCGGGACAGCGAGACGGAGGCCAGCCGATGGGCGATCAGTCGTTCGCGGAACCAGTCGCGCAGATGGGCGGGCTGTTCACGCTCGACCAAATCAGCGACCACCGGCATATTATACCGCTCTTTAAAGGCGACGCCGGCGGCGGCGAGATCGACGTTGACTTTATCCATCTCATCTTGCGAAATTTTGGCCAGATTTCTTTCCATCATACACTCCACTCTGCTTGTAAACCCGGTCAGGGCCTGACGCCCGGCTCGACTCTGCCATTATACAGGGTTATTCTCTGTGCTACAGACATAACAAAAGGGAATGACGAATATGCGACTTCTTGCTGGACGCGCGATGCGCCTCTCCGTTGCGTTTGCCGGGCTATTAACCGCGACGGGCGCGCTCGCCCACGCTCACCTGCAGCAGCAGATCCCCGCCGCCGGTGCGCAGCTGGCGGCTTCTCCGCAGACGCTGACGCTCAGTTTCTCCGAAGGCATTGAACCCGCGTTCAGCGGGGTGTCCGTCACCGGTCCGCAGCAGCATGCGGTGGCCACCGGCAAACTGACCCGCAGCGCCGACAACCCCACCCAGGTCACCGTGCCTGTGGCGGAAACCCTGCGGCCGGGAGAATACACTGTGGCATGGCATGTGGTCTCAGTGGATGGCCATAAAACCAAAGGGCAATACACCTTTAGCGTGAAGTAAGCGATGCTGACCGGGCTCTATATTACCCTGCGTTTTGGGCATTTTATCGCCCTGATGCTGGCTTTTGGCTGCGTGCTGTATGGCGCCTGGTGGGCGCCGGTGCCGCTGCGACGCGTACTGATGCTGCGCTTCTATCCGCTGTTGCGCCCGCTGCTGCTGATCGGCGCGCTCTCTACCCTGGCGCTGTATCTGCTGCAGGGGGGGATGATGGGCGAGGGCTGGGCGGATGTCTGGCAACCCGCCGTCTGGCAGGCGGTGGCGGGTACCCGCTTCGGCGGGGTGTGGATCTGGCAGATCCTGCTGGCGTGGATCGCCCTCGCCGTGGTGTGGATCCGTCCCCGCCACGGCGCTCGCCAGCTGGTGGCCCTGCTGGCGGCCCAGCTGCTGCTTTCCGCTGGGGTAGGGCATGCCGCCATGCATGATGGTTTACTCGGCGCCCTGCAGCGGACTAATCATGCTGTCCACCTCTTCTGCGTTGCCAGCTGGTTCGGCGGCCTGTTGCCCTTTATCTATTGCCTGCGCCTGGCGCAGGGGCGCTGGCGGCAGGCCGCGGTCTATACCATGGCGCGCTTTTCACGCTACGGGCATCTGGCCGTCGCCGGCACCCTTGCCAGCGGGGCGATCAATGCGCTGTTGATCCAGGGAGGATTGATTGGCGCATCGCCCTGGGGACGCCTGCTGTTGATCAAATGTGCGCTGGTGGCCGGGATGGTGGTAATTGCGTTAGTGAACAGGTATGTTCTGGTACCGCGCATGTCGGCAAGCGGTTCGCGGGCGGAAAGCCTGATCCTGCGAACCACGCAGGCCGAGATAGGGCTGGGCGCGCTGGCGCTGCTGGCCGTCAGCCTGTTTGCCACCTGGGAACCTTATTGAATTAACTGGCAAAATCATGAAAAAAATTGTTCTGACCATGTTGTTACTGGCAAGCTCCGGCGCTGCTCTGGCGGCGCCGCAAATTATCACCGTGAGCCGCTTTGAGGTAGGAAAGGAGAGCTGGGCGTTCAACCGTGAAGAGGTGATGTTGACCTGTCGTCCGGGCAATGCCCTCTACGCTATCAACCCGAGCACCCTGGTCCAGTATCCGCTCAATGAGGTGGCTGAGCAGCAGGTCAAAGCCGGCAAAACCACTGCCCAGCCGATCTCGGTGATCCAGATCGACGATCCGCAGCACCCTGGGCAAAAAATGAGCCTCGCGCCGTTTATCGAGCGCGCGCAGAAGCTCTGCTAGATTTTCGCGCTATCTCGCTGTAATGACATAAAAAAACCGCCCTTGCCGGACAACGGCAGTGGCGGTTTTTTCGCTAACAGCGCCCTCTTTTCCAGGAATTATTCGGCCACATTGGCCGCAGACTGGAAAAGCTGACGCGTTAAACTATTCTTATAGTGCAAGGCGACTTAGCCTGCATTAATGCCAACTTTTAGCGCACGGCTCTCTCCCAAGAGCCATTTCCCTGGACCGAATACAGGAATCGTATTCGGTCTCTTTTTATCTTAATCTGTCTGCTTTCGCGATGACCAGCGACATCCTGTCAGTCAATCACCAGGCTGGTCTCTGGATGTCCCGTTATAGCACACCGTTTTTAGCATACACAATTCATTTACACACAAATTGTATCCTGCGGAAGAACGATATGAGGAAGGCGGAACCGTAAGCGAGGGGAGAGGAAAAGAAAAAACCTGCACCTAAACAGGCCCGGCGTGCAGGTTAACTGGCGGGCCAACATCGGAAGTCTGCTAGTATACCTATTTGTATGATAAATAGAATAAACAAAACCTTATTGATTTGGCAATTCATGCGATTAGTCGTCCGCGCCCCACTAGGTGGCGGGAAATAATATTCAGAGGTGTAGTTTCGGGCAAACAGTATTATTCCGGAACGCTAAAGGTGGGAAATATCTGACTCTCCAGATAGCAGAGTAAAAGCCAAATTTCATCGCTGAAAATAAACCATATGCTGCCCAGCAGCACGACCGCCAGAATAATCAGCAGAAAAATTTCGGTTTTACTCATCATGCTAACGACTATCCAATGGCCTGCGGGACCATGATAGTAGCGAAATAAGAACATAATAAGCAAACGCCGCGTAACGGGGCGTCGCTGGTCGCGAAATTTACATGCCCGGCAGCGGCTGCGTCAATATTGCCACCTGCTCCGCCAGCTGATCCAGCAGCTGGAATCGACGCCGGTATTCGGCCCGTTTTTTACTGGCGATGCTCTCCAGCGGTTTTCTTTCCAGACGCAGCGGTAGCTGCCAGCGCCAGAGGCTTTCCGGCTTGCCGTCGATGGATTGCCAGAACTCGTCATAGCTGGCGTGGAAATGGCGCCCCTTGCTCAGGCGATAGCGCAGGGCGCGGAACACATGGCCGTTATCGCTGACGCCGTAAATCGCCGCGATATGGCTGCGAGCGGCCAGCAGCCAGATAAACTCCAGCAGCAGGCGCTTCGGGAACAGACCGTAGCAGGCGCGGGTCGCCTGCTTGATCACCTCATGAGAAACGTGGCGTCGCGGTCCCTGTAAACCGCCGATGACCAGCTGCCAGGCGTCGCCATCCCGGGTCACGCTGAAGGTCGCGCTGGCCAGCAGGGTATGGTCGCTGTCGCGCAGCCATAGGGTGGTTTCACCCTCACGCTCGGCCTTCCCGGCCGAAGAGGCCGAGAGGGTAAACTGGCGTTCATCTTTTCCATTGAGCGTCAGCAACGGGACCTCGCACACCGCGGTCATGGCATGCGCCAGCCGCGACCCGCGCAGGGTATCGACATAGCGATAATGGCTTATGACCGCCATCGCCCGCTGCCAGGCGTTGAGATCGCGCGTCAGATATTGACGGTGCACTTTCCCCGGCAGCGTCGCCTGCGCCGTCAGCAGCTGGTTAAAATCGTCACGAGCGCTCAGCGCCTCCAGCATCGCTTTGGTAGGGCTATAAAATAACGCCGTGCGCAGTAGAAACTTAAAGCGGTAATTTTTCTGCCGCCAGATAGGTGCGGGTGTTAATCTGCCCATCACCAGATCGGCAATGAGATGCGAGCGCGGCGTAAGCACGCTGGATGAATGCAGGCTATTGTCTGTCACGATAAACACCTCGTTGTTATTTCCTGCTATTTTAAAGCGAGGCACTGATAAGCTTAATGCTCTGGCCGACTATATTTGCCGTTTGTTTAAAATCGATTGAGGTGTAAATAAAAAACAGCGGCTGTAAGCTGGAATTACCTATAATTACGGCAGAGAGGTAATTATATGTATCAGCGTATTAATGGCAGCGACTGGCGTAATATCTGGCTGATGGGCGATCTGCATGGCTGCTTTGCGCTGCTGATGGAGCGCCTGCGCCGGCTGCGCTTTGATCCCTGGGCCGATCTGCTGATCTCGGTTGGCGATCTGATCGATCGCGGGCCGCAAAGCGCTGACTGTCTCGGCCTGTTGCGCAGCCGCTGGTTCAGGGCCGTGCGCGGGAATCATGAGCAGATGGCGCTGGAGGCGCTGGAGAGCGGAGATATGACGCTCTGGCAGATGAACGGCGGCGACTGGTACGCCCGGAGCAACGTGCGGCAGCGGGCTGACGTCGATCGGCTGCTGGCGCGCTGTCAGCGGCTGCCGTTGATTATTGAAGTGGAGTGCGCAAAGGCGCGGCATGTGATCGCCCATGCCGATTATCCGGCGCCGATCTATCGCTGGCAGCAGCCGGTGGATCCCCAGCGGGTCCTGTGGAGCCGCCATCGTCTGAGTGAACATCTGGCAGGGCGTCATGGCGCTATCGCCGGGGCTGACCATTTCTGGTTTGGCCATACGCCGCTTCGCGCGCGTTGTGACTACGACAATCAACACTATATTGACACCGGCGCCGTGTTCGGCGGCACGCTGACCCTGGTGGCGCTGCAGTCGGCAGGCTAAAAGTCACTGTATTCGCTGGCGGGTTGCCAGAAGCCGTCAATAAAATCTTCTATCGGGTAGCAGCCGCCGTGGCGGATCCGCTGATCTTCCATCGCCACCAGGCACTGCGTTTCCTCGCGGTAGACGTCAACCACAATGTCCTCGCAGCCGCCATCCAGATAGCAAATAAACAACACTAAGGCAAACATCCTGGCCTCATGTCCGGGGGCACATACTATTTAGTGTAGGGGATGACGGCGGGACGGGGAAATAAATAACCCGTCTCAGGCGACGGGTTCATTGGTGTCAGGCAAGGCGCATGACCCAGGCATCGGACTGGCGGTCGTAATGTTTACGGTAGAGGACGGAATGTTCACCATTGAGAATCGCGGGAACGCTGGTATCGGCATCCCAGGCGTCAAGCTGCATACATAAATCTGGATCGGATTTGCAGGGAATGCTTAACGTTCGCTCACCCTGATGTTCACCATGCAGTTCGGCATCGTCTATCTCAAACGCGCCGATGCGGACATTGGTTTTACTCATCGCTTCACCCCATTTTTCAGCTGAGTTGTGGTACGACCAGTTGCGGCCGTCATTTTTCAGCGTAGTCAATGGGGGGAAAACCGCCAGTCAAAAAGTGCGTATTTTTTGCGCGGTGTCACACCTTGCCGGCAAAAAGTTTCCCATCGCGTACCAGCTCGCGCGGATAACTGTTCTTCAGACGGGAGCCGACGCGCTTGGCCAGGCCCAGCGGCACGCCCTGGAAGGTCACAATGGCTTCGTCCTGCGCTGGCGGGGTTTGCGGATAGACGTCGCGTCCGCGATACCACGCCTCCGCCTCCTCCAGCGTCAGCTCGAAGGCGCGCTGCGGCGCGGCAAAGGCGATAACCGCCTCATGCTGCCAGCGATAACCCTTATTGTGCAGCTCCGCCAGGCGCACGCCAATGCGCGAAAACCGCACCCGACCAAACAGAGGCTCCATAGACTGCGGAAACAGCCACAGCTCTTTATCTCGTTGCCACAGCGAGTGGCTCGCGTCCCATTCCAGGCCGACAGCGCGGGCGGCGGCGGTCGCCGCGGCGGCTTCCCGGCCCTTCAGCGGCACAAACGGGAACTTGCCGACCTTATAGCCCGGCGCCGGGAGCGGATCGATCGCCGCAGTCTTGCGCAGGCGAGCGAC
Source organism: Klebsiella sp. GG_Kp146 (assembly GCF_040061975.1). NCBI lineage: Bacteria > Pseudomonadati > Pseudomonadota > Gammaproteobacteria > Enterobacterales > Enterobacteriaceae > Klebsiella > Klebsiella sp. GG_Kp146. The sequence continues at coordinate 267,846 of NZ_JBEAHA010000001.1, read as the reverse complement.
AAAGAAGCCTTCACAATCGTAGATCTGCGGGAAGACATGCAGAAATCCCTCCGCGGTTAAGGCATCGGCCGCGCCGGGAAACAGCGCTCCCAGCGGCTGGATCTCTACCGCCTGCGGGTAACGGGACAGCAGCCAGTGTATGACTGACTGATTTTCTTCGCGGTTCAGGGTGCAGGTCGAATAGACCAGCGTCCCGCCAGGGCGCAGGGCATGGAAAGCGCTGTCGATAAGTTCGCGCTGGGTGGCGGCGATGTCGAGGTTGCTCTCCGGCGACCAGTTTTTCAGCGCGTCGGCATCTTTGCGTACCACCCCTTCGCCGGAGCAGGGGGCATCAAGCAGAATGGCGTCGAAGGCTTCGGGCAATGCCGCGCCGAACACCCGGCCGTCGAAATGGGTCAGGCCGACGTTGCTGATGCCGCAGCGGCTGATGTTGGCATGCAGCACTTTCACCCGGCTGGCGGAGAACTCATTCGCCAGGATGCCGCCCGCATTGCCCATCCGGGCGGCGATCTGGGTGGTTTTCGACCCCGGGGCGGCGGCAACGTCCATGACCCGTTCAGGCTGCGGGTTGTCGGCGAACAGGGCGGCGACCGGCAGCATTGAGCTTGCTTCCTGAATATAGAACAGCCCGCTGAGGTGTTCGGCGGTGCTGCCCAGCGGCAGCGCATCGTCGTCCCGCTCGATCCAGAATCCCTCCTCACACCAGGGGACCGGCGTCAGCTGCCAGCCATAGGGAGCGACCAGAGAGAGGAAATCATCGACGCTAATTTTCAGCGTATTGACGCGAATACTACGGCGTAGCGGGCGCTGACAGGCGGCGATAAAGTCGTCGAAAGAGAGGTGCGCCGGCATTGCCGCGCGCATTTGAGCGAGAAACGCTTCAGGGAAATAGACAGTATTTTCGGCCACGGGCAGCGCACCACAGAAAAAAAGGGTGCGCAGTTTAGCACAAACGCCCCGGTGCAGGACACCGGGGCGTGCGGTTTGTCGTCTGCCCGCCGCCGGCGTTTGCCGGGGCGGGAGAAGGGGAGGTAAGGATTACTGCGGCAGGGCGGTGCCCCACTCCCGCCACTCTTTCGGCTCGCTCTCCAGCAGCAGGAAGTGCTTGCCGTCCTGGGCCTTCGGCGCCAGCGGCGTACCCGGCGGCGTGGCAAAGGCGATCCCGCCGCGGATAAACTGATTGAAGGTCCCGGTTTTCACCACGCCGCCAACCAGGCCGAAGTCGAGGCTGTAACCTGAGGCCAGCCAGAACACCGAGTTATTGCGCACCAGGTACTGGTAGCGCTTGCTGATGCGCATCTTAACCATGACCCGGTCAGACATCGATCCCAGCGACAGACCGGTCACCGTCCCGACTTCCAGACCGCGGAACAGCACCGGCGTACCGATGCCAAGCGATCCGGCCTCCGGCGCTTCCACCACGATATTCAGACCGTCGATATAGCGCGAGTCGCTGATCGTCGTATCCTGGATCTCAAAGTCGCGACGCGCCGGGCCGCGTCCGGGCTCAACGTTAATATAGGACTGGAACAGGGTGTCGAGATGCTCCACGCCTGCCGCGGAGATCTGCGGGGTGATCACCGAGAAGCGAGTCCCGGCGCGGGCAAACGTGCCGACGTATTCCGGGTAAAGCACGGCTTTCGCCTGCACCTCGTTTTTGGCGGTGATCAGCTCCAGGGACTGGATCTGACCGATATCAATGCCGAGATAGCGAATCGGCATCCCGGCCGCCATCTTCCCGGCGTCGAACGCGTGCAGGGTGATCTGGCCGCCCACGGCGCGCGCCGCCGTTTCAGAAGCGTAAAGGATGCGTTTATTATTCAGCCGCGCGTTGGCGCTGCTGCCGTTGAGGTTATCGAAACTGATCGCTCCTTTAATGGCGCGGGCCAGCGGCGAAGCCTGAACGGTGAGCCCGTTGCCGTCAAGTTTGACCTTCGCACCTCCTTCCGCCCAGAAGACGCTGTTGTTGGTCAGCAGGTAGCGGTACTCCGGCTTGATATGCAGATCGATATCGAAAGCGTCTTTGCGCGGTTTGACGGCGATGATCTCGCCGACGGCGAATTTACGATACAGCACCACCGAGCCAGCCTGAACGTCAGGCAGCGTCTCAGCGGAGAGGCTCAGGGTGGTGGTCGGCACTTCGCTCAGGCTGTTTTCCTGCGCCTTTTCGAGGTTGGCATACAGCGGATAGCTGCTCTGCATTTCGCCTTTTTCACCCGGGATCACCCGGATCCCGCCGTTCACCCATTCGCTGGCGCTGGCGCCCAGCACCTGCACGCCATCGAGCCCCACTTTGACGTCCAGACGACTGTTCACCACAAACTTGCTGTCGCCGCGAATCAGATCGCGGTATTCCGGGGCAATCGCCACCTGGAAGGTCACCCCTTTGGCCGTCAGCTTGCGCTCCAGCACCTGGCCGACTTTCACCCCGTGCAGCACCAGCGGCTGGCCGCCGTCGATCCCGTAGCTCTCCGGCGCCGAAAGGGTGACGGTGGCGACATTGGGCTCCTCCAGCAGCGCTTTATCCGCTGGCATGACGGAGAAGTGATTACGCGGTTCGCCTTCGCCGGGCACCAGCTCAAAGGTATTGCCGGTGAGCAGGGCGCTGACGCTGGGGTTATCAAGGGAGATCTTCGGCTTCTTCATCTGAATCAGCGTTTTCTCCCGCAGCAGGGTCACCACGCTCGGGTCGACGGTCATCTCGCCCGTGACTTTGCCGCCAGGGTTAAGATTCAGTTTGCTTAACTGGCCCACTTCCAGCCCCTGATACATCAGCGGCGTCGAGCCCGCTTTCAGGCCGTCGCCGTCCGGCAGGTCGAGGGTCACCACCACCCCGCGCTGGCTGTGCGCCAGGTCTTCGTACAGATGATAGTCATCGTTTTGCGAGGCGGCCTGCGAATCGGCAGGGGAGTCAAAGGCGATGGCGCCGTTCACCAGCGCGGAAAGGTTCTCCAGCTGCACTTTGGCCCCGCTCAGGCCGACGTCGGCTTTGATCCCGGAGACGTTCCAGAAACGGCTGCCTTTTTTCACCAGGTTGGTAAACCGGCGCTCGATCAGCACATCAATGGTGACCCCCTGGTTATTGTCATTCAGCGTGAAGTCATACACCCGCCCGACCGGGATCTTACGGAAGTAGACCAGCGAGCCGCTGCTCAGAGAGCCAAGGTCGGGCGCCTGCAGGTGGATCATCAGCTCGCCGTTGTTGATGCGGTATTTTGGCTGGGTGTCGAGGGCGACGAAGTGATCTTCGGGTTCGCCCTTGCCCGGCATCATGCCGATGTAGTTCCCGCCCACCAGGGCATCCAGTCCTGACACGCCGGCCAGAGAGGCTTTCGGCGTGACCAGCCAGAACTGCGTATCTTTGCGCAGCGCCTCTTTCATATCGCGTTTGATACTGGCGGAAACTTCAATTTTACTCAGGTCTTTACTGAGACTAATGTCCTGGACGGTACCGACTTCCACCCCCTGATAGCGGATAGGCGTCCGCCCCGGCACGATGCCGTTAGCAGACTGGAAATCGATAGTAATCGTCGATCCACGGTCGTCAAAGCTGGTCCAGATGAGCCAGGCGGCAATCAGCAGCGCGATGACCGGCAGCAGCCAGAATGGCGAGATACGACGTTTGGTTTTTATTCTGGCTTCAGTCTGCGAAGCGGGCGTTTCCTGACTCATGTGCGTCCCAAAGTAAGCGGCTGTCCAGCCATTCAACTGCAAGAATAGTTAAAATTACCGCGCCACCGAAGTAAACCGCGGCTGGCCCCATCGTAAAGGCGAGGAGCTGATCGCGATTGATTAGCGACATGGTGAGTGAGATAACAAACAGATCCAGCATCGACCAGCGGCCAATCCAGGTTATCAGCCGCAGCAGCAGGATGCGGGTGCGCAGCCCCTGCTCGCATTTGAATTGTATGCTGAGCAGCAGGGTAAATAACACTATAACTTTGGTGAATGGCACCAAAATACTGGCGATAAACACCACGCCGGCGATGGCGATATTGCTGCTGGCGAGGGAGATGATCCCGGAGAGGATGGTGTCTTCCTGGCGCGCGCCGTTAACGTAAATGATGGAGATCGGCAGCAGGTTGGCCGGTAAGAGCAAAATCAGCGAGGCAATCAGCGCCGCCCAGCTGCGCTGCAGGCTCTGCGGTCGGCGATGGTGCAGCGGCGTGTGGCAGCGCCGGCAGCGGCCGCGGGCGTCGCGGTAGCCGGTGTAGTGGCAGCCGGTGCAAACCTGCAGATTGTTATCGGCGCGGGTCGCCGGCCGTTCGGGATAGAATCGCTCCCACAGCTCTTCGACGTTCATATGGATAAGCGTCAGGATGCTCAGGAGCGTCAGGGAGATAAATGCCACGAGGCCGATGCCGGGCTGCAGAAAGGCGTAATCCTGCACCTTGATGGAGGCGACGCCGATGCCCACCAGATAGATATCCAGCATGACCCACTCCTTGAGCTTACCGAGCATTAGCAACACCGGACGCAGGTTCATCCCCAGTACGTTGCCCAGCCACAGATAGCTAATCGAAACCACCAGCAGCACCGGGGCGACCACCGCGCAAAACAGCACCATCGCGGCGGTAAGCGGGTCGCCCTGCGCGGTCATCTGCCAAATTCCATGCAGAACGTTGGCGTCAATGCGAACCCCCAGCAGGTGAAGGCGCAGCAGGGGTTCGGACCAGGCAAAGGGCATTAACAGCAGCATCGCCAGGGCCATGCTGCCCAGACGGGTCAACGACCAGTCGCGACCATCGCGCACCTTCGCGTTACAGCGCGGACACCAGGCGCTTTGGTTGCGTTTAAGCACCGGTAAGCGAAAGAGCATGTCACACTGCGTACAGCGCTGATAATGCGCATAGGGAAGCGGTGTGCTCACGGCATGCACGACCATCTTATTCGCAGGCTTAAGGGTGGATGTTTTTATCGGCATTTAATACGTACAGGAATGAATGTATCCCACTATCTTAACCTATGAATGAATTCATCTTGAGCCCAAGCGCATTTAATGCTTATTTTAGTAGGCTGTACGTATCAGGCAGTAAGACAACCAAGTGAAGATATAATGAGCAAAACAGAATTTTACGCGGATTTGAACCGCGATTTCCAGGCATTAATGGCAGGTGAAACCAGTTTCCTGGCGATGATCGCCAATACCAGCGCGCTGCTGTTTGAACGACTGGGCGAGGTCAACTGGGCCGGTTTCTATCTTCTGGAAGGCGATACCCTGGTGCTGGGGCCGTTCCAGGGCAAACTGGCCTGCGTGCGGATCCCGGTCGGGCGCGGCGTATGCGGCGCGGCGGTGGCGCAAGCCCAGGTGCAGCGCGTCGAGGACGTCCACGCGTTTGACGGCCACATCGCCTGCGATGCCGCCAGTAATTCGGAAATTGTCTTCCCCCTGCGCGTGAACGACCAGATTATCGGCGTGCTGGATATCGACAGTCCGGCTTACGGCCGCTTCACTGCTGAAGATGAGCAGGGGTTGCGCACGCTGGTCGAGCATCTGGAAAAACTCATCGCGGCCACTGATTATCAAAAAATCTTTACCCGTGTCGTGGGATAATCAACGGATAACGTAGCATTTAGCGAGGACGTCATTATAATGTCGCCTGTTCATGCCTGCGGCTTGTTGGCTACGTCCGTTGTAATCAGGAAATTTCATGGAAAATCAACCTAAGTTGAATAGCAGTAAAGAAGTTATCGCCTTTCTGGCCGAACGTTTCCCTCAGTGCTTCAGCGCAGAAGGCGAAGCGCGCCCCCTGAAAATCGGAATTTTTCAGGATCTCGTTGAGCGAGTGGGTGGTGAGATGAATCTCAGCAAAACCCAGCTTCGCGCTGCATTACGTCTCTATACCTCGAGCTGGCGCTATCTCTACGGCGTAAAAGCCGGCGCTATCCGCGTTGACCTGGACGGCAACCCGTGCGGCGAACTGGAAGAGCAGCACATTGCCCATGCGCGTCAGCAGCTGGAAGAAGCGAAAGCTCGCGTTCAGGCGCAGCGCGCTGCCCAGCAGGCGAAAAAACGCGAAGCCGCTGCCGCTGCAGGCCAGCCGGATGAAGGCGTTCGCCGCGAGCGTAAACCGCGTCCTCAGCAGCCGCGTCGTAAAGAGGGTGCTGAACAGCGTAAACCGCGTCCTGTTGCAGCCAAAGCTCCGCGTGAAGAGCGTCTTACTCCGGTATCGGATGTTTCCGTTCTGACCGTCGGCCAGGCGCTGAAGGTAAAAGCAGGCAATAACGCAATGGACGCCACCGTTGTGGAAATCACCAAAGATGGCGTTCGTGTACAGCTGACTTCTGGTATGTCAATGATTGTACGCGCAGAACACCTGGTGTTCTGAAACGGAGGCCGGGCCAGGCATGAACACATTTTTTAAAATCACCGCGCTTGCGGGCCTGCTGGCAATAGCAGGCCATGCGTTCGCTGTTGATGAAATAACCCGTGCAGATCAAATCCCCGTGCTGAAAGAAGAGCCGCAGCACGCGACGGTGAGCGAGCGCGTGACATCGCGCTTTACCCGCTCTCACTACCGTCAGTTCGATCTCGACAACGCCTTCTCGGCAAAGATTTTTGACCGTTATCTGAACCTGCTGGATTACAGCCATAATGTGCTGCTGGCCAGCGATGTGGCGAAGTTCGCGGCGAAAAAAGACCAAATCGGCGACGAACTGCGCACCGGGAAACTGGACGTCTTCTATGACCTCTACAACCTGGCGCAGCAGCGCCGCTTCGAGCGCTATCAGTATGCGCTGAAGGTGCTGGAACGTCCGATGGACTTTACCGGCAACGATAATTTCAACCTTGACCGCTCCAAAGCGCCGTGGCCGAAAGACGAGGCCGAGCTGAACAAACTGTGGGACGCCAAGGTGAAATTTGACCAGTTAAGCCTGAAGCTGGCGGGGAAAGACGATAAAGAGATCCGCGACACCTTAACCCGTCGCTATAAGTTCGCTATCCGTCGTCTGGCGCAAACCAACAGCGAAGATGTCTTCTCGCTGGCGATGACCGCCTTCGCCCGCGAAATCGACCCGCACACCAACTATCTGTCGCCGCGCAATACCGAGCAGTTCAACACCGAGATGAGTCTCTCACTCGAAGGGATCGGCGCTGTGCTGCAGATGGATGATGACTACACGGTCATTAATTCGCTGGTGGCGGGTGGTCCGGCTGCGAAGAGCAAAGCGATCAGCGTCGGCGACCGCATTGTCGGCGTCGGCCAGACCGGTAAGTCGATGGTCGATGTCATTGGTTGGCGTCTGGATGACGTCGTGGCGCTGATTAAAGGGCCGAAGGGCAGTAAGGTTCGCCTTGAGATCCTGCCGGCCGGCAAAGGGGCCAAGACACGTATCGTCACCCTTACCCGCGAACGTATCCGTCTGGAAGACCGCGCGGTGAAGATGTCGGTGAAAACCGTTGGTAAAGAAAAAGTCGGCGTGCTGGATATCCCGGGCTTTTACGTCGGCCTGACCGATGACGTGAAAGTGCAGCTGCAGAAGCTGGAAAAACAGAACGTCAGCAGCGTGGTTATCGATCTGCGCAGCAACGGCGGCGGGGCGCTGACCGAAGCGGTATCGCTCTCGGGGCTGTTTATTCCGTCCGGCCCGGTGGTGCAGGTGCGGGATAACAATGGCAAGGTGCGCGAAGACAGCGATAACGATGGCGTAGTCTATTACAAAGGGCCGCTGGTGGTGCTGGTTGACCGCTTTAGCGCCTCAGCGTCTGAGATCTTTGCCGCCGCAATGCAGGATTATGGCCGCGCGCTGATCGTTGGCGAGCCGACCTTCGGTAAAGGTACCGTACAGCAGTATCGCTCGTTGAATCGTATCTACGATCAGATGCTGCGTCCGGACTGGCCGGCGTTAGGTTCCGTTCAGTACACCATCCAGAAGTTCTACCGCATTAACGGCGGCAGTACTCAGCGCAAAGGCGTAACGCCGGATATCATGATGCCAACCGGAAATGAAGATCGCGAAACCGGCGAGCAGTATGAAGACAACGCGCTGCCGTGGGATAGCATCAACGCGGCCACCTACGTGAAGTCCGGGGATCTCGCCCCGTTTGGACCGGAACTGCTCAAGCGCCATGACGAGCGTATTGCCCAGGATCCTGAGTTCCAGTACATCATGAAGGATATTGCCCGTTATAACGCGATGAAGGACAAGCGTAACATCGTCTCTCTGAACTACGCGCAGCGTGAAAAAGAGAACGAAGAGGATGATGCGATTCGTCTGGCGCGGATTAACGATCGCCTGAAACGCGAAGGCAAACCGCCGCTGAAAAAACTGGACGATCTGCCGAAGGATTACCAGGAGCCGGATCCGTATCTTGATGAAACGGTCCATATCGCGGTAGACCTGGCGCATCTCGAAAAAGCGCGCCCGGCGGTGGAACCGCCGGCCAGCCAATAAGTCGCCAACGGGCACCCTGAGAGGTGCCCGTTTTTTTTTGCGCCTGGTCATCGCCATTCAGCTCATCTAACAAAATGTCAACCTGCTCTGCCGCTGTCAGCAAGATGCTACAAAATGTAAAGTTGTGTTTTTATCGTGACTTAGCGGGGGCTGATGGTTGAAAATTGCAGCCTGACCCATACGATGTGGGTAATCGCATAGTGCGTTTTGTTAAATTGAGGTAAAAAGAAAATTATGATGCGAATCGCGCTTTTCCTGCTGACGAACCTGGCAGTGATGGTCGTGTTCGGGCTGGTGTTAAGCCTCACGGGGATCCAATCCAGCAGCATGACCGGTCTGTTGATTATGGCCCTGCTGTTCGGCTTCGGTGGTTCTATCGTTTCGCTGATGATGTCGAAATGGATGGCGCTGAAGTCTGTGGGTGGGGAAGTGATCGAGCAGCCGCGCAACGAAACGGAACGCTGGCTGATGAACACCGTTGCACAGCAGGCGCAGCAGGCGGGCATTGCCATGCCGCAGGTGGCTATCTATCACGCCCCTGACATCAACGCCTTCGCTACCGGCGCGCGTCGCGACGCCTCGCTGGTCGCCGTCAGTACCGGGCTGTTGCAAAACATGAGCCGTGATGAAGCGGAAGCGGTCATCGCCCATGAAATCAGCCACATCGCCAATGGCGATATGGTCACCATGACGCTGATCCAGGGGGTGGTAAACACCTTCGTTATCTTTATCTCCCGCGTTATCGCGCAGATTGCGGCCGGCTTCCTCGGCGGCAACCGGGAAGATGAAGGCGAGAGCAGCAATGGCAACCCGCTGATCTACTTCGCCGTCGCCACGGTGCTGGAGCTGGTGTTCGGTATTCTGGCCAGCATTATCACCATGTGGTTCTCTCGTCATCGCGAGTTCCATGCTGATGCCGGCTCAGCGCGCCTGGTGGGCCGCGAGAAGATGATTGCCGCCCTGCAGCGTCTGAAAACCAGCTATGAGCCGCAGGAAGCCAGCAGCATGATGGCGTTCTGCATTAATGGTAAAGCGAAATCCATGAGCGAGCTGTTTATGACCCACCCGCCGCTGGACAAGCGTATTGAAGCCCTGCGTAGCGGTGAATATCTGAAATAGTCCGTCATCTGACGCTGAAAATAAAAATCCGCAGCCCGAAGGCTGCGGATTTTTTTTGTCCTTCATCGTCAGGCTGCGCGCGGCTGGGTGACGCGCAGACCGCTAATCAGCGCAGCGACGGTCGCCAGGATGCCGGCCAGCAGCAGGGCGGTGTGGGTGCCGCTGTTGCCGAGCAGGTTGAACAGCAGGGCCACCAGCGCGGCGCCGGTGCTCTGGCCGAGCAGGCGAGCGGTGCCCAGCATGCCGCTGGCGCCGCCGCTGCGATGGCTCGGTGCTGAGGCGACAATGGTGTGGTTGTTGGGCGACTGGAACAGCCCGAAGCCGGCGCCGCACAGCGCCATACGCCAGATAATATCCAGATCGGTGGGCGACGCCGGAAGCAGCGCCAGACCGAACAGGCCGCAGGCCATAACCAGCAGCCCAATGGCCCCCAGCAGCCCCGCATGGCATTTCTCGATTAAATAACCGGCCAGCGGCGCCATCACCATCGTCGCCAGCGGCCACGGCGTCAGCAGCAGGCCGGTTTCCACTTCGCTGCGCCCCATCATCGTCTGCAGGAAGAAAGGCAGAGAGACCATCGCCAGCATCTGTGCACAGAAGGAGCAGATGGAGGTGCAGATTGAGAGGGAGAAGAGCGGGATGCGCAGCAGATCGACCGGCAGCAGCGGGACGGGCATCGTGAGCTGACGGCGAACGAAGAAAAAGCCTACCACCAGCATAGCGGCGACCTCCGCCAGCACCAGCTGCGTGGACTGGCCCTGGGCGAAACCGCTCAGGGCGGTGATCAACAGCCCGAAGGTCAGCGCGTTCATGATGGCGCTCGGCAAATCGAAGCGGACGATTTTGCTGCGCGCGCTGTTGGGCGGCAGAAAGCGCATGGCCAGGACAAAGGCGGCGATGCCGAGAGGCACGTTAATTAAAAACAGCCATTGCCATGAGGCGAGGGAGAGGATGGCGGCGGCGATCGTCGGGCCTGCCGCCGAAGAGACGGCGACGACAAAGGAGTTGATACCCATGCCGCGACCGAGAAAGCGCTGTGGATAAATCAGGCGGATCAACGCCGTGTTTACGCTCATCAGCGCGGCGCCGCCCAGTCCCTGGGCGACGCGGGCGAAGGTCAGCATTTCGAGGCTGCGCGACAGGGCGCAGGCCAGCGAGGTAAAGATAAATACCACCAGGCCTATCTTATAGATACGGCGATAGCCGACCATGTCGCCGAGGAAAGAGAGCGGCAGCAGGGCGATAACAATGGCGATTTGGTAGGCGTTAACGATCCAGATTGAAGCCGCCGGCGAGGCGTTAAGATCGCTGGCGATGGTTGGCAGCGCAACGTTAGCGATAGCCCCGTCGAGCACGGCCATGGTCAGCCCAAGCACAATGGTCAGAATGGCGCCATAGCGTTGCGGCAGCGGCACGCCATCGGATGAATTTTTATCCATGGTGAATATAAGTCTTGAATGAAACGGTTTTTTGAATGATGAGTTTAGCATTGATTATTCCGCAGTATGTCGCAGATTTGTAACGAAGTGGCAGAAGAATGATTGCGGCGCAGAGGCGGCGAATTTATAATAAAAACCGGTTCTAAATTTTATAAAACAGTTACGACGAGGTGATAAATGGCAGGTGCAGATTTGGATAAACAGCCAGATTCTGTCTCTTCGGTATTGAAGGTTTTCGGCATCCTGCAGGCGCTGGGTGAAGAGCGTGAAATTGGCATTACCGAACTGTCCCAGCGCGTCATGATGTCGAAAAGCACCGTTTATCGCTTTTTACAGACCATGAAATCACTGGGCTATGTGGCGCAGGAGGGAGAGTCTGAGAAATACTCCCTCACGCTCAAACTGTTCGAGCTGGGCGCGCGCGCGCTGCAGAACGTCGATCTGGTGCGCAGCGCCGATATTCAGATGCGGGAACTCTCCCGCCTGACGAAAGAGACTATCCATCTCGGCGCGCTGGATGAAGACAGTATTGTTTACATTCACAAGATTGATTCAATGTATAACCTGCGGATGTACTCGCGTATCGGCCGTCGCAACCCGCTGTACAGCACCGCGATTGGCAAGGTTCTGCTGGCGTGGCGCGATCGCAGCGAAGTGGAGCAGATCCTTGACGGCGTGGAGTATAAACGCAGCACCGAGCGGACCATCACCAGTACCGCTGAGTTGCTGAAGGTGCTGGATGGCGTTCGCGAGCAGGGGTATGGCGAAGATAACGAAGAGCAGGAAGAGGGGCTACGCTGCATCGGGGTACCGGTATTCGACCGTTTCGGCGTGGTCATCGCCGGGCTGAGTATCTCTTTCCCGACCTTACGTTTCTCTGAAGAACGTTTGCATGAATATGTGGCGATGCTGCACCAGGCGGCGCGCAAGATTTCTGAGCAGATGGGATATAACGACTACCCCTTCTGACACGGCGCTGAAGCATTCGGCGACCGCGGCGCTATCGTCGCGGTCGCCGGTTCGATCTTAGCCGTTATCGACGACGGTTGCGCTTTTACGCAGCAGCGGGCAGCTGCTGACGCCGATCACGCCGCTATTGGAATGCACATAAAGTGCGGTACTGACCCCACGGGCGGTGAGATATTGACACTTCAGGCCCAGACCGCCGACGTTTTCTTCACTGTGGAATAATACCCCGTAGCCGCTTAATAATACGCCAATCCATAAGATAGCCACTACGACAATAGTACGAATGATTAATCGCATTGATGCCTCATTATTTGTAAGATCCTTGCCGTGATTTTGACACGAACACGTTTTGAAACAAGTCGATGATTCCTAAACTTGCCTTTCGTATTACAGTTAGCCGCGGTTTAAGAAGGCCGTGTTATCCTGGCGACATAAAGTACTGATGCGGAGAGTGGAGTGAAAAAATTACGGTGGGTTTTACTGATAGTCATCATAGCAGGCTGCCTGTTGCTGTGGACTCAGATGCTTAACGTAATGTGCGACCAGGATGTTCAGTTTTTCAGCGGCATTTGCACTATCAATAAATTTATCCCGTGGTAAGACATTTTTCTGACGACTGATTTCCTTCTGCGCCGCGGGTGGTAGAATGAACGCCTTCTCTTTGAGGTGGTGAAATGAGTGAGTTACTAAATCCTGGGATCTTAAATCTGGCATCGCTGGCCGTGTCTGTGGCGCTGCTGCTTGTCGGTCTGTTGTTATGGTTCTTCGTCAACCGCGCCAGCTCGCGGGCGAATGAGCAGATAGAACTGCTGCAGGCGCTGTTGGATCAGCAAAAGCGGCAGAATGCGCTGCTACGTCGCCTGTGCGAAGCCAGTGCGCCGGAAAAAGAGGACGTGGCTGAGCCGACCGTCGCCGGTAAGGCGAAAGGGGAGGACGAGTTTATCCGCCTGGTGGCAGAGCGCTAAGTACCTCGACAGGTGTGCATCATAAGATGCGCACCTGCATGATAGCGGGCGGTAATATCTTATTCTTATTCCATTATTCCTTTCTCAATGTACTATCCTCTTTTTTACACGCTGTAAATAAAGTGATCTCCGCCGCGTTTATTGTTGGATAACGTGACGCTGTCATCTTTTTTTCATTATTAAGGTGCAGAATTAGCACTATTTTTAGCGTGACGACTAACAGGTTTTATTATCACTACACTGGCGTGGCTTTAGCGATTTTTCGTCTGGAGTTATAACGAATTTTGCGCATCAATATTCATCACGGCCCGCCAGTCGCCTGTATACTGGCAGTTCGTATACGGACATACCTGGACGAAGCGAAGTTGTTGAGCTATGGTAAAAAAGTTGCCGTTACCGGGCTGCGCTCTTGCGTTATTGATAAACGCCATAGCGCCTTGCCAGGGGCGACAAACACGCATAAATGTGCAGGCGATCAAAGGATTACCTTATAATTTGTGCGAACGATCGAGACACGTTTAAAAATGGCTTGCCATTATTTACGTAGTGTGTGATAACACCTTTCGGGTTAAACGAGGTACAGTTCTGTTTATGTGTGGCATTTTCAGTAAAGAAGTCCTGAGTAAACACGTTGTCGTTGAATACCGCTTCTCTGCCGAACCTTAAATTAGTGCCTCATGCAGTTATGTGTCAGTTTTATCTATGTAAACGCCAGCAGGCGAAGAAAACAGTCTAAGGAATTTTGCAAATGGCAAAGATTAAAGGTCAAGTTAAGTGGTTCAACGAGTCTAAAGGTTTTGGTTTCATTACTCCGGCTGATGGCAGCAAAGACGTGTTCGTACACTTCTCCGCTATCCAGGGTAACGGCTTCAAAACTCTGGCTGAAGGCCAGAACGTTGAGTTCGAAATTCAGGACGGACAGAAAGGTCCGGCTGCAGTTAACGTAACTGCTATCTGATACAAGACCACTCTTCTTGTATAAAAGCCTCGCCTGCGCGGGGCTTTTGCGTTTTTATTGCAAAGCATGTCATTTTTCTCCTTCTCGTCGCGTCTTGTTGCAAATACTCAACTTTATTAGCATTGTGTAGCAGTCTGTTTTGCTAATTTTCTGTTAAATCAGTTGGTTGCAAAACAATGCCGGAGCTATGGTGCTAAATAAAAAAATGAAGTCCGCCGCCAGCTTTACCCCGATTCGCTTCGGGTTACTCTGCGTGGCCATACTCGGTTGTCTGGGACTGCTATTGGCCCGCGTGGGCTGGCTGCAGATTATTTCCCCCGATAATCTGGTAAAACAAGAGGATATGCGTTCTCTGCGCGAAGAGCCCGTTGCGGTTGAGCGGGGGATGATCACCGACCGGGAAGGACGACCGCTGGCGGTGAGCGTTCCGGTCAGCGCAATCTGGATCGACCCGCAGACCACCATGGAGAAGGGCGGCGTCGGCTACGGACCCCGCTGGCAGGCGATGGCCGAAGCGCTGCATCTCAACCTCGGGGAACTGGCCCAGCGGGTACAGAGCCATCCCCACGCCCGCTTTCTCTATCTGGCGCGGCAGATCAATCCCGAGCAGGCGGCGTGGATTGATAAACTGCATCTGCCAGGCGTCTACCTGCGCGATGAATCGCGGCGTTTCTATCCGGCAGGCCATGTGGCTGCCAATCTGCTGGGCTTTACCAATGTCGATAATCAGGGCATCGAAGGGGTGGAGAAAAGCTTCAACGCCCAGCTGACCGGTAAACCCGGACGACGTCTGGTGCGGAAAGATAAACATGGCAATGTGATTGAGAACATTACCGAAGTACCACCGGTGCCGGCGCATAATCTGCAGCTGAGTATCGATGAGCGCCTGCAGACGGTGACGGAAGATGCCCTCGACAACGCTGTTCGCTGGAATAAAGCCGAGTCCGGGGCGGCGGTGCTGATTAAAATCGATACCGGCGAGATCCTGGCGATGGCCAGCTATCCGGACTTCAATCCCAACAATCGCGATGCCGCAACGCTGGATGATTTTCGCAACCGGGCCATCAGCGATACCTTCGAGCCGGGGTCGACCGTCAAACCGCTGGTGATCATGACCGCGCTGCAGCAGGGGATTGTCCAGCCGGACAGCGTCGTGGACACTCATCCGTTTGTCCTCGACGGCCACCGTATCCGCGATGTCGGCTATTATCCGGAACTGAGCCTGACCGGCATCCTGCAGAAATCCAGCGATACCGGTGTATCGCATCTCTCGCTCGCCATGCCGGTGCAGCATCTGATTGACACCTATACGGCTTTCGGCTTCGGCGAGCCGACGGGGTTGGGGTTGACCGGCGAAAGCGCCGGGCTGATGCCGCATCGTCGTTACTGGGGGCAACTGGATCGCGCCACCTTCGCTTTCGGCTATGGTTTGATGGTTACCCCGCTCCAGCTGGCGCACGTTTACGCCACCATCGGCGGCTTCGGCATACAACGACCGTTGTCGATCACCCGCATTGATCCGCCGGTGATTGGCACGCGCGTAATGCCGGAGAATATTGTTCACAGCGTGGAGCATATGATGGAGAGCGTGGCGCTCCCGGGCGGGGGCGGTACCAAAGCAGCGGTGCGCGACTACCGGGTGGCGGTAAAAACGGGGACGGCGAAGAAAATCGGTCCGGACGGCAAATATATCGACAAATATGTGGCCTATACCGCCGGCGTGGCGCCCGCCAGCCGTCCGCAGTTCGCGCTGGTTGTAGTGATGAACGACCCGAGCAATGGCTCCTATTACGGCGGGGCCGTTTCCGCCCCGGTATTCAGCCAGATTATGGGCGATGTCCTGCGGCTGGAGAACGTCATGCCGGACGGCATGCCACAAGGCGCAGAGAATCTGATCGTTATGCACGACAGCCACCCGCTGGCGCCGGCGCTGTAACAGTGGTCTGCAGGGGCGAATAGCGCTACACTTTCGCCCTTTCAGCGACACCGGAGCCGTCATGTCATACAGTTGCCCCCTTTGCCACGCGCCGCTCAGCCGTAGCGACAATCACTATTCCTGCCCGCAGCGGCACCAGTTCGATCTGGCGAAAGAGGGGTACGTCAATCTGCTACCGGTGCAGTTCAAACGGTCGCGCGATCCCGGCGACAGCGCTGAGATGATGCAGGCCCGCCGGGCGTTCCTCGACGCTGGACATTATCAGCCGCTGCGGGACGCTATCGCTGAGCGACTGCGGCACGCTGCCCCTCAGGCATTACTGGATATCGGCTGCGGCGAAGGCTATTACACCCACGCATTTGCCGCCATCGCCAGCCGCAGCTGGGGGCTGGACGTGTCGAAGTCGGCAATCCGCGCGGCGGCGAAACGCTATCCGCAGGTGAATTTTTGCGTCGCCTCCAGCCAGCGGCTGCCATTCTCCGATAACAGCTTCGATGCGGTGGTGCGCATTTACGCCCCCTGCAACGCCGGTGAGCTGGCGCGGGTGGTGCGGCCCGGCGGATGGGTGATCACTGCCACGCCGGGCCCTCGCCATCTGCTGGAGCTGAAAGGGCTGATTTACGATGAGATCCGCCTGCATGAGCTGAAGACGGAAGCGATGCCGGGGTTCCGCCTGGATGCTCAGCAGCAGCTGGCTTATCCGATGACCCTGACGGGAAGTGAAGCGCAGGCCCTGCTGCAGATGACGCCGTTCGCGTGGCGGGCCAAAGCCGAAGTGCATGACGCGCTGCGTCAGCAGGCGACCTTTGGCTGCCAGACCGATTTTATGATCCATTGCTGGCAGCGTGAGGAGTAAAGCTTAACCGGCGAAATGGCTCCAGAGAATTTCGCTGCCGATGCCAATCAGTACGATACCGCCGAGAATTTCGGCCCGCTTGCCCAGCAGCGGGCCGATAAAGCGACCCACCATGATCCCCAGCGTCGACATGATAAAGGTGGTGCAGCCGATCGCCAGCGCGGTGGTCACAATGCTGACCTGCAGGAAGGCCAGACCGACGCCGACGGCCATCGCGTCAAGGCTGGTGGCGAAGGCGGTGGTGACCAGCAGCCAGAAGCCATGCCGGCGAGGCGCCTCGCACGCCTCGTCGCTATCGCCGCGAAGCCCTTCGACAATCATCCGCCCGCCGAGAAACACCAGCAGAATAAAAGCAATCCAGTGATTCCACTCGAGCACAAACTGGCTGGCCAGCATGCCCAGTCCCCAGCCGACCAGCGGCGTCAGGGTTTCAATGGCGCCAAAAATCAGCCCGGTGCGTACAGCTTCTGAGAATTTGGGTTTATGCAGGGTGGCGCCTTTGCCGATAGAGGCCGCGAAGGCGTCCATAGACATGCCGAAAGCGAGAAGAAGGGTTGCGGATAAATTCATGTGCCTGTCCTGACCGGGGATAATCCATATGACACATCGCTGCCCCCAGTAAATATACGCGGAGCCGCTCAATGGCTGAGCAATACGTACAGCAGTGATGTATCTATGGTCTCGCCTGATTGAATCACTTCAACCCGTACGTGCCACGTTTTGCAACGAGTATGTTGACACGTACATTTCCTGACGGGCAGGAAATCGGCTACTCCCCAACGACGGGCGCAACCTTAACATATTTTTAGAATATAAAACAATAACAGAAGAGGGCTATTTTAATAACCAAATGATAACGATTTTCATTTGAATTTATAAGTAAATAAATAGTTAATGAAAAACAGAAGGGCAGAGGGGGAAATATAGCCATGGCTATATAATTCCCCAGACGAAATCTGAAAAAACATAGCGTTGGCTATATTTTTAACTCATTGAGTTGAAACGAGAAGTTTGTATATTTTCTCCAGATCGTCGATATTTCGTACGCGAATCAGCAGCCGCCGTTGCTCTAATTGCATCACCAGTACACCGTCTTCGGATAAATTCATCTCTTTAATTCGCTGATATTCTATCCACACGTTGGCGAAGAAAAAGCCGCGCGGTTTAAAAATGATTTTCGGCGTACGGATCCAGAATAAATAGAGTCCCATCAGCGCCAGCGCAGATAATAGCCAGGTGGTGATCGCGGTGCCGTGCTGGGTGATGTTGTTATAGATCAGAATGGCGATGAGGCCGACAAAGATCATGCCGTCAACGCGGCTGCGGCGAAGCAGGGGGATGGCCAGCAGCACCGGGCCGTTGCGCCTCGGCATAATAAACTGGTCATACACCGCGTAGGCCAGTAGCGCAAGGATAAACAGGATGATCACCAGGTCCGTGAATGTCATTGCTTTGCGTTCCTCCTGATAAAAAAAAGCCGGGGGCAAGCCCCCGGCGTACAACCTGGAAATTACAGACCCAGCAGACCGACAGCGTAGCCCGCGATACCGATGACAAAGAAGCCAACGATGATCCACAGCGGGTTAACTTTCTTACGCAGCAGCCACATACAGGCGAAGGTCAACAGCAGCGGTACCAGGCCCGGCATCAGCTGGTCGAGGATCGTCTGCACCGTGGTGACGTGAACCTGTCCGTCAGAGCCGGTGATTTTTGACACCACCATCGGAATGTTCACGTGCGTCCACTTGTTAACCAGCGCCCCCATGACAAACAGGCCGAGGATTGACGCCCCCTCAGTCAGTTTCTGCAGGAAGCCGCCGCCCATATCTTTCACGATGTCCACGCCTTTGCGGTAACCGTAGGCGACGCCATAGTAGCGGGTCAGTAGTCGCACCGCGTTGAACAGGATAAAGAACAGCAGTGGTCCGAGCAGGCTTCCGCTCATCGCGATCCCGGCGCCTAAGGCCGCGAACACCGGACGCACCGTACCCCAGAAGATCGGGTCGCCGACGCCGGCCAGCGGCCCCATCAGACCGACTTTGATGCCGTTGATGGCGCCATCGTCAATCTCTGCGCCATTGGCGCGCTGCTCTTCCATCGCCAGCGTTACGCCCAGTACCGGCGCGGCAACGTAAGGATGGGTATTGAAGAACTCAAGGTGACGCTTAATCGCCTGCTTACGCGCATCGTTGTTCTCCGGGTAGAGACGACGAATCGCCGGAACCATAGAGAAGCAGAAGCCCAGCGCCTGCATACGTTCGAAGTTCCATGAACCCTGGAACAGGTTAGAACGAATGAACACGCCACGAATATCACTCTGAGTGAGTTTTTTCTCGGTGGTATTTTTAGTCATATCAACCATTTCGCTCACCTGTTAGTCCAGTTCGTTATCGAGATCGTTGTTACCAGCCGCCTGAGCCGGGGCACCGGCGACGCGGTTATATTTCGGGCTCAGCTGGATGTAGAGGATTGCCATGACCGCGCCAATCACGCCCAGGGCCACCAGGTTGAAGTTGGTGAAGGCGGCAGTGACGAAGCCGAGGTAGAAGAACGGCATCAGGTAGCCCGCGCGCATCATATTGATGACCATCGCGTAACCTACAACCACGATCATGCCGCCGGCGATGTTCAGGCCGCTGGTAACCACTTCAGGGATCGCATTCAGCAGGCCCTGGACTTCGCTGGTACCGACGGAAATGGCCACGATGACGGCCGGGATAGCGATACGCATCGCCTGCAGGAACAGGGATGAGACGTGCAGCCACGACAGGGCGGTCAGGTTGCCATTCTCCGCCGCTTTATCCGCTGCGTGCTGGAAGGCTACGGTGATGGTACGCACGATGATGGTCAGCACCTGGCCTGCAGCCGCCAGCGGGATAGCCAGCGCGATGCCGGCGCCGATGCTCTGATGGCCGGCAATAACCAGAACGGTGGAAATAATGGACGCCAGCGCGGCATCAGGGGCAACCGCCGCACCGATGTTCATCCAGCCCAGGGCGATCATTTCCAGCGTACCGCCGATGATAATACCGGTTTTCATATCGCCGAGAACGGCGCCGATCAGCGTACAGGCGACCAGAGGACGGTGGAACTGAAATTCATCAAGCACCGACTCCATACCCGCAATACACGCGACGATGAACACCAGCACAATCTGAAGAAGGGTAATCTCCATTGTACTTCTCCTGTTGATTAAGTCTTAAAGTGAAAACTGGGGCGCGATCGTCCGGGTTATTTATCAACCTTGGCGATCAGATCCATCATTTTCAGTTTCGGGTCGGTGGACACTTTACGTGCCTCCAGCTCGATACCGCGTGCGTTCAGCTTGTTAAACGCCTCAATATCTTTGGCATCGACCGAAATCGCGTTGTTAACCTGGGTTTTGCCCTGGCGGAACGCCATACCGCCGATGTTGACGCTGGTGATTTTCACGCCGCCCTCGACGACGCGCTCAACGTCGGTCGGGTTAGTAAACAGCAGCATCACGCGCTGTCCGGCGTACATCGGGTTGTTGTAGACGCGGATCATTTTGGCGACGTCCACCACGTGAGCGGTGACGCCCGGCGGCGCAACCTGGGTCAACAGGGTTTTGCGCACGGTATCCGCGGCGACTTCGTCGCTGACGACGATGATGCGGGTGACGTTGGTCTCTTTGGTCCAGCGGGTGGCGACCTGACCATGGATCAGGCGGTCGTCGATACGCGCAAGGCCAATGACCATGTAGTCATTCGGGCCCATCGGTTTGGCCGGGGCGGCGGCTTTTGGCGCCGCGGCAGGAGCGGGCGCAGGGGCCGCTTTTTCCACCGGTTTGGCCTTCAGCGCTTTCACGCCTTCGCTGCCGGTCTCTACCGCTAAGGCGACCAGCTCATCAAAGGAAGGATCGTCATCGCGGGCCATGAAGGTTTCCACCAGCATCGGGATGTTGACGCCGGCGATAACTTCGTAGTGCTCTTTATCGACGACAATGCGGCTCGCAGCGTTGAACGGGCTGCCTCCCCATGTATCGACGAGAAACAGCACGCCTTTACTGGTATCCAGTTTTGCCAACTGGGCATTGTATTTCTCGATCAGCGTTTCGGCGTTTTCACCCGGAACGAAATCGATCCAGCCAACGTTTTCCTGCTCGCCCAACAGCATCTCTGCTGTTTTCAGCAGCTGTTCTGCAGCCCAACCATGTGTGCCTATTACAATAGCAATCGTCACTTGCTACCTCCTTTATTATCGTGAATGCATCATCTGCTTTGATACATCCTGAATCACTCTTGAGGACAAAATCGATTCAGTTAGGGTGTAAGATAGAAAATAGTTACTACCGCGAATTATTTTAGACAGTGAAAAAATAATTAATGTGATGAAGATCCGTTAATCAGGCATCGCCTGGTAATAATTTTGCAGCGCAAAAAATAGCCTTAGTTATTGCAAATTCAGGTAAATCTTTTCCAATTTCGATCTATATTTTGCTATGTTTAACTTCCGTTTAATTACTCAGGAGTATAGGGCATAGCCCGCAGTATGGACCGTCATCGACGTCTTTTCACTTTCTGGCACCTGGTTGCCACCTCCACGCATCACGCTTATCTCTCAGCATCTATTGTCGCGTCCGTGCATGACATGGCGATGACTGACGTTGCCGCTAACCGGAGTCGCACATGGAATTGTTAATGGATCCCTCAATCTGGGCCGGCCTGTTGACGCTTATCGTTCTGGAAATTGTGCTCGGTATCGATAACCTGGTGTTTATTGCCATCCTGGCGGACAAGCTGCCGCCGAAGCAGCGTGATAAAGCGCGACTGATCGGCCTGTCGCTGGCGCTGGTGATGCGCCTGGGGCTGCTGTCGGTGATCTCCTGGATGGTGACGCTGACTAAGCCGCTGATTACTATCGCCGATTTCTCCTTTTCCGGGCGTGACCTCATCATGCTGCTCGGCGGGATCTTCTTGCTGTTCAAGGCGACAACCGAGCTGCATGAACGGCTGGAAAACCGCCAGCATGACGCCGGTCACGGGAAAGGCTATGCCAGTTTCTGGGTAGTGGTACTGCAGATCGTGGTGCTGGATGCTGTCTTCTCTCTGGATGCGGTGATCACCGCGGTCGGGATGGTGAACCATCTGCCGGTGATGATGGCGGCGGTCGTGATCGCGATGATTATGATGCTGCTGGCGTCGAAGCCGTTGACGCGCTTTGTCAACCAGCACCCGACGGTGGTGGTGCTCTGTCTGAGCTTCCTGTTGATGATCGGCCTGAGCCTGGTGGCGGAAGGGTTTGGCTTCCATATTCCGAAAGGGTACCTGTACGCGGCGATCGGTTTCTCGATCATCATTGAGTTCTTTAACCAGGTGGCGCGCCGCAACTTTGTACGTCACCAGTCGACGCTGCCGCTGCGCGCCCGTACCGCGGATGCGATCCTGCGCCTGATGGGCGGCCGTAAACAGGCCTCCGTCAACCACGACGCCGACAGCCCGGCGTCGGTGCCGGTACCGGAGGGCGCCTTTGCGGAAGAAGAGCGCTACATGATTAACGGCGTGCTGACGCTGGCTCAGCGCTCTCTGCGCAGCATCATGACTCCGCGCGGGGAAATCAGCTGGGTGGACGCTGAGCAGAGTGAAGATGAAATTCGCCGTCAGCTGCTTTCGTCGCCGCACAGTCTGTTCCCGGTCTGCCGCGGAGAACTGGACGAAATCATTGGCATCGTGCGGGCGAAAGAGATGCTGGTGGCCCTGGAGTCGGGCGAAAACGTCGCGGCGCTGGCCTCCGCCTCTCCGGCGATTGTGGTGCCTGAAACGCTGGACCCGATCAATCTGCTCGGCGTCCTGCGTCGCGCGCGCGGCAGTTTCGTCATCGTGACCAATGAATTTGGCGTGGTGCAGGGGCTGGTGACGCCGCTGGACGTCCTGGAAGCGATCGCCGGTGAATTCCCGGACGCCGATGAGACGCCGGAGATCGTTATCGATGGCGACGGCTGGCTTATTAAGGGGTCGACCGACCTGCATGCGCTGCAGCAGGCGCTGGGGCTGGATCCGCTGATCAATGACGATGAGGATATTGCCACCGTTGCCGGTCTTGTGATCTCCGCTAATGGCCATATCCCGCGCATTGGCGACGTGGTGTCGCTGCCGCCGCTGCATTTCACCGTGGTGGAAGCGAATGACTACCGGGTCGATCTGGTTCGCGCGGTGGTCACCCGTCCGCCGAGCGACGAAGAAGAGTAATCGTCCTGCGCGCCGGTCCCCGTGGGGGCCGGCGAGTTATTCTGTTGCCTCTTGACTGGCCAGCCACGCCGGGAACGCCTCCACTGGCATCGGCCGCGCATAATAAAACCCCTGCAGCACATCGACGCCGTGGTTTCTGAGGTAATTTTCCTGCTCCAGCGTCTCCACCCCTTCGGCAACGGTAATAATATTCAGCCGGTTGGCGAGGGAGATAATGATATCGGTCACCGTGGCATTGACGCTGTCTATCCCCACCGAGCTGGTAAACGAGCGGTCAATCTTCAGCACGTCCGGGCGCAGTTTTTCCAGCCATGAGAGCGAACTGTTGCCGGTGCCAAAGTCATCGATCGCCAGCTGTACGCCTTTCAGGTGCAGATCTTCGGCCATATGCTGGTCGCCATCCTGCAGGACATCGCGTTCGGTCAGCTCGACCACCAACTGCTGTACCGGGTTCATGCTGAACCAGTAATTATGCAGGTCATGCAGCAGTAAGCCGTTGGCGAAGTGGCGGGCAGCGACGTTAATGGCGATATGAAATTGGCGGTCGCTGGGAAAAACATCCAGACGGCGGGCGGTTTCGGCAATGACGTAGCGGGTGAGGGGGATGATCAGATTGTCCCCTTCGGCGATGGGAATAAACACCTCCGGCGAAATCGCTCCGCGGCGAGGGTTGTTCCAGCGCAGCAGGATCTCCACCCCGCAGCAGCGGCCGCTGCGCGCATCCTGCAGCGGCTGGCACCAGAGGGCAAACTCCCGGGCGGAAATACCGAGGCTTATCTCCCGCGAGAAGCTCATTCTTCCGGCGGTGGCCAGCCAGGCGATGCCTGTCATTAGCAGGCTGAAGATCAGCCCCAGCGGCAGCTCGCCGGGCAGTTCTTCGAGGGCGATTGTCGAGGCGCCAGGGCCGTTGATGTTGATGGTAAACGGAAACTCGCCAGAGCGTAGGCGATAAATCACCGTTCCCTGCGGGGTATGCGTTTTATCGAGAAGCCCATGGCGGCTGCTAAAATAACGATCGCCAACCTGCAGGCTGACGTCGCTTATCAGGGATGATTTTTCGTTGAGAATTAAGGTCCCCAGCAGCTCGATATTGACAATCAACATCACGCCGTCCTGGCCGCTTTCCGGGGTGGGGTACCACTGGATCAATACCGGCGTCCCTTTAAGCAGCGATTTTTCGGTTGAAAAGAGTAATAAGGGATGGGGGGCTGGCAGCGAGGGCTGCAGCTGGTGTAAATCCGCCTGCCGTTGCCCGAAAATACTCGAACAGTAAACGATACCGTCCGTCACGAGGACGACGGAACGAACGGTCTGCAACGAGGCTGCCATTTTGCGCAGGGTCAGATGGATATCCGGGCAGCGTTTGCCCACCAGAGGAAGCAGGGTGGTGCGCTCCGCGCTCAGCGGGCGCAGGATGTTATTCAGCGCCGCCACCCGCTGGCTGGCGGCCGTGCGGATATAGTCTTCATTTTCGCTACGCTGCGAAATAAATCGAATGGCTAAGGTGGCGCCCAGGGTCACCAGGGCGACCAGCAGGCAGACTATAATGCGTTTGCGGCGATAGGCCGTAATGACTTTTTGTGCAGTCTGCATGTGCGACACCCTGTCGACAGGACGAGAGGTTAAGCGTGGCTTATTTAATAGAGCAATTGTAGTGGCAGAATATCGCCAGGTATAGAAAAAAGAAAATGCGCCACGGAGGGCGCATCAGGAAGGCAGGGGCTTTTAGTTACCCTCGCTCCGCGCCTGCGCCCCGGGAGGCGGCAGGCGAAAGCCAACATGTTAGTCACACTGAACTTTAATCGCCAGGCCGCCTCGCGAGGTTTCGCGGTACTTGGCGTTCATGTCTTTGCCGGTTTCGTACATGGTCTCGATCACTTTATCGAGCGAGACGCGCGGTTCGCTGGTGCGGCGCATCGCCATCCGCGCGGCGTTGATCGCTTTCACGGAGGCGATGGCGTTACGTTCTATGCACGGCACCTGTACCTGGCCGGCGACCGGGTCGCAGGTCAGGCCGAGGTTGTGTTCCATACCGATCTCCGCCGCCACGCAGACCTGCTCCGGGCTGGCGCCGAGCAGTTCAGCCAGACCCGCCGCCGCCATCGAGCAGGCGACGCCCACTTCGCCCTGACAGCCGACTTCGGCGCCGGAAATGGAGGCATTCATCTTGTACAGCGCGCCGATCGCACCGCAGGCCATAAAGTAGCGGATATAGATCTCCGGGCTGACGGATTCGATAAAGTGATCGTAATAGGCGAGTACCGCCGGAACGATGCCGCAGGCGCCGTTGGTCGGCGCGGTCACCACGCGACCGCCGGCGGCGTTCTCTTCATTGACCGCCAGCGCGAACATGTTGACCCAGTCAACGACGTTCATCGGATCGCTGGAGAGCTTATCGCTGGCCACCAGCAGACGACGCAGCGCCGAGGCGCGACGCGGCACGCGCAGCGGGCCAGGCAGCACGCCTTCGGTGTTCATGCCGCGGTCGATACAGGCGCGCATGGTCTGCCAGACATTAGCGAAATAGTCCTCGATCTCTTTTTTGCTGTGCAGCGCCAGCTCGTTCTGCATTACCATCCCGGAGAGCGACAGGCCGGTCTCTTTGCAGTAGGCCAGCATTTCCTGCGCCGATTTAAACGGGTAGGGCACCTGCAGTTCGTTGGCGTTTTCTTTGCCGAAGTGCTCTTCGTCGACGATAAAGCCGCCGCCAATCGAGTAATAGGTCTTGCAGTAGATCTCTTTCTCGCCGGCCCAGGCATGAATGGTCATGCCGTTTTCGTGCAGCGGCAGATTGTCGCTGCGAAAACGCATGCCGTCATCCGCCGGGAAGTCGACTTCGTGCTGACCGTTGGCCAGCAGCAGACGGCCGCGTGTCTCGACGTCACGGATAAATGCCGGTATCGCGTCTATATCGACCGTATCGGGCTGATTGCCCGCCAGTCCCATGATAATGGCGATGTCCGTATGGTGGCCTTTGCCGGTTAATGACAGCGAACCGTAGACGTCAACCGCCACGCGGGTCACTGCATTAAGCAATCCTTTTTCGACCAGGTCATCGACGAACTGTTTACCGGCCTTCATCGGGCCAACAGTGTGGGAAGATGAGGGACCAATCCCCACCTTGAACATGTCGAATAGACTAATCACGATAATACTCCTGACAGGGTTACCGCGGGTGCGGTAACGATGTAATAACTGCGCATAGTGTAAGAGGGAAGCGCCCTGTCAGTTCAACTATTCACATGAATTAAACTAATGGATAACCGCGATTTTACTAATAGTGAGAGCGCCCTCTCATAATCAGTATAGCTAAGGGCGCGCGCCTATCTGCAGCGCCAGCTCGCGAATGATCCCGGCGGTCATCCCCCAGACAAAATAATGCTGGTACCAGGAGAGCCAGACGCGGTGGTCGTTGCCCCGGCGGTGGATATCGAGCGGATGATAGCGCCCGAGGCGCAGGGCCTCGGCGAGCGGCATTTCAAATACCGCGGAGACTTCGTCCTGGCTGGCGTGATAGTGCAGATCCGGCGGAATAATACCCACCACCGGCGTCACCTGGAAGCCGGTGACGCTGTCCACCGGCGGCAGAACGCCAATCACCTCAACCGTCTCCGGCGGGATCGCCACCTCTTCCTGGGCTTCGCGCAGAGCGGCGGCGATAAGGGTCGCATCGGTATTATCTACCGCCCCGCCGGGAAAGGCGACCTGGCCGGCGTGCTTGCGCAGCAGCGGCGAGCGCTGGGTCAGCAGCAGGCCAGGCTGCGGCCGGCGCACGATCGGCACCAGTACCGCCGCCTGCCGCTGATTGAGCGCATGGCGCGAAGGCTGAGGGCGCAGCAGCTGGAAGCGGGACAGAAAATCATCCAGATTGAGGGCGTGGTCCGCCATGGTCTAGTTCTCCAGTTGGTGCAGGATACGATTAACTTTATCAAAAGTTTCCTGATATTCCGCATCTTCCTCGCTGTCCGCGACGATACCGCCTCCGGCGGAGCAATACAGTTGCCCCTGCCAGGCCGTCAGGGTGCGAATGGTGATGCTGGTATCCATATTGCCGCAATAGCTCAGATAGCCGACGCTCCCGCACCAGGCGTTGCGTCGCTGGGGTTCCAGTTCATCAATAATCTCCATCGCCCGTACCTTCGGCGCGCCGGTGATCGACCCTCCGGGGAAGGCGGCGCGCAGCAGATCGCTGGCATGAAGCGTCGCCGGCAGGCGGGCGGTGATGGTGCTGACCAGATGATGGACCGCCGGGAACGGCTCCACCACGAACAGCTCGGGGACCCGCACGCTGCCCGGGACGGCGACGCGGCCGATGTCGTTGCGCATCAGGTCGACAATCATTAAATTCTCAGCGCGGTCTTTCGGCGAGTTAGCCAGCTTCTCCGCCTGCTGCGCATCCGCCAGCGGCGAATCGAGCCGCGGCAGGGTGCCCTTAATCGGGCGCGTCTGGATCTCACCCTGGCGGAGCTGAATAAATCGCTCCGGCGACAGGCTTAAAATCGCCCCTTCCGCAAGGCGGATGAAGGCGCTAAAGGGGGCGCGGTTGGCGGCGTTCAGCCGGCGGAAGGCCTGCCATTCATCCCCGACGTAGCGGGCCTGAAAACGCTGGGCGAGGTTGACCTGATAGCAGTCACCGCTGCGCAGATAGGCCTGCACCTGACGAAATTTCTCGCCGTACTGCTGGCGGCTCATATTTGACTGCCAGGCCGAGGTCAGGGCGAAGGTTTCACCCGGCGCCGGCGTTTGCGCCTCCAGCCACTGCAGACGCTGCTGCGGGTCGTCATAGCTGAGCAGCGACACCTGCTGGCGCTGATGGTCGACGATCAGCGCCCAGTCATAAATCCCCACCGCCATATCCGGCAGCGCGATATCGGCCTGCGCGGCAGCGGGAAGTCGCTCAAAACGGCGGCCCAGATCGTAACCGAAAAGCCCCAGCGCGCCGCCAAGAAACGGCAGATCCTCATGGGGCTGCGGCGTGAACGGCTGACGATCCAGCTGCTGCTGAAGCAGTTGCAGCGGATCGTCAGCCGAGACACAAACGGTCTCGCCGTCATCGATCCAGGTCTGTTCACCGCGCGTCAGCAACGTGGCGCGCGGGGCCGCCACCAGGATATCAAAACGGTTATGCGGATGGTCGGCAAAGCCGGAATGCAGCAGCATCGCCCAGGGCGTGGCGCTTAACGGCGTAAAATAGTATTCGGCGGCATCCGGGCGCCAGGGCAGGGTAATAATCGCGGGGGACAACATCTTTCTCGATCCTGAACGTTACCGTCCCTCTGGCGTAGGCGGGGACGGCGTGAAATAATTACGCCCCACAATGTAGCAGGAGTACAAGATGTTTGCAGGTTTACCTTCGCTGAGCCACGAGCAACAGCAAAAAGCGGTCGAACGTATCCAGGAACTGATGGCCCAGGGGATGAGCAGCGGCCAGGCGATTGCCCTGGTGGCGGAAGAGCTACGCGCGACGCATACCGGCGAACGAATCGTCGCGCGCTTTGAAGATGAAGACGAAGACGAGTAATTACACCGCGGCGATGATTTTGATCTCAACTTTATATTGCGGGTTCATCAGCGTCGCTTCCACCGTGCAGCGCACCGGGGCGTGACCGGCTACCACCCAGGCGTCCCAGGCTTTATTCATCGCCGCAAAGTCGCTTTTGTCGGCAAGGAAAATAGTGGCGTCAAGAATACGCGACTTGTCGCTGCCCTGTTTTTCCAGCACCGCGTCAATCTGCGCCAGGGTGTTGGCGGTCTGCTCGAAGGCATCGGCATCAAGATTCGCCGGTACGCCGGTGTAGTAAAGGGTCTGATTGTGGATCACTACATCTGACCAGCGGGCTTCGGCATCAATACGCGTAATTGTCATTTCTCATTCCTCTTTGAGCATTCCATTCGGCAGCGGCAAGACTGCCATAATGTTCCGCTCGCGTCACTACCCGGACTGGCGAAACGCCGTCCTCCCTGACATAATCACTGTCCAAATAACCAGGGGGCAATGTGATCGACGATTTTGCAGCAGACGGCCAGCTAGCCAAAGCCATACCGGGATTTAAACCGCGCGAGCCGCAGCGCCAGATGGCGGTGGCGGTCAGCGAAGCGATTGAGGCCTCCCGGCCGCTGGTGGTGGAAGCGGGGACCGGAACCGGTAAAACCTACGCTTACCTGGCGCCGGCGCTGCGGGCGAAAAAAAAGGTGATTATCTCCACCGGGTCGAAAGCGCTGCAGGATCAGCTCTACAGCCGCGATCTGCCCACCGTCGCCACAGCGCTGAAATTCACCGGCAAACTGGCGCTGCTAAAAGGGCGCTCCAACTACCTGTGCCTCGAACGCCTGGAACAGCAGGCGCTGGCGGGGGGCGATCTGCCGGTGCAAACCCTCAGCGACGTGATCCTCCTGCGCTCCTGGTCGAACCAAACCCAGGATGGCGATATCAGCACCTGCGCCAGCGTGGCGGAAGATTCCCAGGCCTGGCCGCTGGTCACCAGCACCAACGATAACTGCCTTGGCAGCGACTGTCCGCTGTATAAAGATTGCTTCGTGGTGAAGGCGCGTAAAAAAGCGATGGACGCCGACGTGGTGGTGGTCAACCATCATCTGTTTCTTGCCGATATGGTGGTCAAAGAGAGCGGCTTTGCCGAACTGATCCCCGAGGCGGAGGTGATGATTTTCGACGAAGCCCATCAGCTGCCGGATATCGCCAGCCAGTACTTTGGCCAGTCGCTCTCCAGCCGCCAGCTGCTGGATCTGGCGAAAGACATCACCATTGCCTACCGCACCGAACTGAAAGACACCCAGCAGCTGCAAAAATGCGCCGACCGCCTGGCGCAAAGCGCCCAGGATTTTCGCCTGCAGCTGGGGGACCCGGGCTACCGCGGCAACCTGCGCGAGCTGCTGGCGGACAGCCACATTCAGCGGGCGCTGCTGCTGCTCGATGATGCTCTTGAACTGTGTTACGACGTCGCCAAACTTTCGCTGGGGCGCTCGGCGCTGCTTGACGCCGCCTTTGAGCGCGCCACGCTTTATCGCGGGCGTCTGAAGCGGCTGAAAGAGATCAATCAGCCGGGCTACAGCTACTGGTATGAGTGCACCTCGCGCCACTTTACCCTTGCGCTGACGCCGTTGACCGTGGCCGAGAAGTTTAAAGAGGTGATGGCGCAGAAGTCGGGAAGCTGGATCTTTACCTCGGCGACGCTGTCGGTAAATGACGATCTACACCACTTCACCGCCCGGCTGGGAATCGACGAGGCGCAGACTCTGCTGCTGCCTAGCCCCTTTGACTATCAGCATCAGGCGCTGCTCTGCGTACCGCGTAATCTACCGCTGCCGAACCAGCCCGGCGCGGCGCGCCATCTGGCGGCCATGCTTAAACCGCTGATCGAGGCTAACGACGGTCGCTGCTTTATGCTGTGTACTTCGCACGCCATGATGCGCGATCTGGCGGAGCAGTTCCGCGCCACCATGACCCTGCCGGTGCTGCTGCAGGGCGAGACCAGTAAAGGCCAGCTGCTGCAGCAGTTCGTCAGCGCCGGCAACGCCCTGCTGGTGGCCACCAGCAGCTTCTGGGAAGGGGTCGATGTGCGCGGAGACGCGCTGTCGCTGGTGATCATCGATAAGCTGCCGTTTACCTCGCCGGACGACCCGCTGCTGAAAGCGCGGATGGAAGATTGCCGGCTACGCGGCGGCGATCCGTTCGATGAAGTGCAGCTCCCGGACGCGGTGATCACCCTCAAGCAGGGGGTGGGCCGGCTGATCCGCGATATCGACGACCGTGGGGTGCTGGTTATCTGTGACAACCGGCTGGTGATGCGCCCTTACGGCGCGGTGTTCCTGGCCAGCCTGCCGCCCGCGCCGCGGACCCGCGATATCCGCCGGGCGGTGCGCTTCCTCGCCGTGCCGCCGGCAAGGTAATCCGCCCTAAAATGTGTTAAGCTGCGCGCCATTTTGTTAATTAGCGGTTCCCACTAGACTTCGGGCGGTGTGGC
This sequence comes from Klebsiella sp. GG_Kp146, assembly GCF_040061975.1. NCBI lineage: Bacteria > Pseudomonadati > Pseudomonadota > Gammaproteobacteria > Enterobacterales > Enterobacteriaceae > Klebsiella > Klebsiella sp. GG_Kp146. The sequence goes on along the minus strand of NZ_JBEAHA010000001.1, from coordinate 237,016 downwards.
GACGGATTGACCGTCTGCCGGTAAACAGGCTGCCTGAAGGCCTGAACTATGTAACGAGAGCGTGACCACCCATGCGAATTTTGGCTATCGATACCGCCACAGAGGCCTGCTCCGCGGCGCTGTGGAATGATGGCACCCTTAGTGCTCATTTCGAAATTTGTCCCCGCGAACACACCCAACGTATCCTGCCGCTGGTGCAGGAGGTTCTCACCGAGAGCGGCACCACCCTGACCGAGCTGGACGCGCTGGCCTTTGGCCGCGGCCCGGGCAGCTTTACCGGCGTGCGTATCGGCATCGGTATCGCCCAGGGGCTGGCGCTCGGCGCGGAGCTGCCGATGATCGGCGTTTCCACGCTGGCCACCATGGCGCAAGGCGCCTGGCGCAAAACCGGCGCCACCCGCGTGCTGGCGGCGATTGACGCCAGGATGGGTGAAGTCTACTGGGCTGAGTACCAGCGCGACGAGCAGGGCGTCTGGCACGGCGAAGAGACGGAAGCGGTGCTCAAACCGGACGCGGTGGCCGAACGGCTGGCGCAGCTTTCCGGCGAATGGGCCACCGTCGGCACCGGCTGGCAGGCGTGGCCGGATCTGGCGAAAGAGAGCGGACTGACCTTAAGCAGCGGCGAAATCGAACTGCCGGCGGCAGAGGATATGCTGCCGTTAGCCCGTTATCTGCTGGCGGCAGGGAAAACCGTGGCCGTGGAGAAAGCGGAGCCGGTTTATTTGCGTAACGAGGTGGCGTGGAAGAAACTTCCGGGCCGCGAGTGAATCTCAGTAACAAGAAGACTGAGAAAAGGAGTCGCATCATGGCGGGTCAAAAACAGGGCGTTCGCTGGCTGCTGGCCGCGGCGGTTGCCGTTGCGCTGAGCGGCTGCGTATCGGTGCCGGATGCCATCAAAGGCACCAGCCCCACGCCGCAGCAGGATTTGGTGCGGGTGATGAACGCCCCGCAGCTGTACGTTGGTCAGGAAGCGCGCTTTGGCGGCAAGGTGGTCAACGTGCAGAACCAGCAGGGTAAAACCCGCTTAGAAATCGCTACCGTGCCGCTGGACAGCGGTGCGCGGCCGGAACTGGGCGAACCCTCGCGCGGGCGAATCTTTGCCGATGTTAACGGCTTCCTCGATCCGGTGGACTTCCGGGGTCAGCTGGTGACCGTGGTCGGTCCGATTGCCGGGGTGGTGGATGGCAAAGTGGGTAGCACGCCCTACAAATTTATGCTGATGAACGCCACCGGCTACAAACGCTGGAACGTGGTGCAGCAGGTGGTGATGCCCCCGCAGCCCATCGACCCGTGGATGCTGGGTCCCCGCCCCTGGGGGTACGGCTATGGCGGATGGGGATGGTACAACCCCGGCCCTGCTGAGGTAAGAAACGTTGTAACTGAATGATTTTGTTGTTTTTGTTAGTTCAAAGAAACAGCGGCCAGTCCGCTGTTTCTTTGTTTTCAGTCGAATAAGAAAAAAAATAGTGACGCGCTTCGCAACCTGCTCATTGCCTAATTAATAAACTGGTACGCTGAGTTAATATAATGTTAACAAAATGTATTTCCCAGGGGCTGTGATGACGACGAATAACTATTTCAGAGGTGATGCAGTGAAAAAGGTTTGGCTAAACCGTTATCCCGCAGATGTTCCGGCGGAGATAAATCCTGACCGCTATCAATCCCTGGTTGAACTGTTTGAACATGCCACCACCCGTTACGCCGACCAACCGGCGTTTATCAATATGGGTGAAGTGATGACCTACCGTAAGCTGGAAGAGCGCAGTCGCGCCTTCGCCGCTTACCTTCAGGAGGGCTTAGGGTTACAGAAGGGCGATCGGGTGGCCCTGATGATGCCTAACCTGCTGCAGTATCCGGTGGCCCTGTTTGGCATCCTGCGCGCCGGGATGATCGTGGTCAACGTCAACCCCTTATATACCCCGCGTGAACTGGAGCATCAGCTCAACGACAGCGGCGCGGCGGCGATCGTCATCGTCTCCAACTTTGCCCATACCCTGGAAAAAGTGGTGGCGAAGACCCAGGTGAAACACGTGATCCTGACGCGCATGGGCGATCAGCTCTCTACCGCCAAAGGCACGCTGGTGAACTTTGTGGTTAAGTACATCAAGCGCCTGGTGCCGAAGTACCATCTGCCGGATGCCATCTCGTTTCGCAGCGCGCTGCAGCACGGCTATCGCATGCAGTACGTGAAGCCGGAGATCGTAGCGGAAGATCTGGCGTTTCTGCAGTACACCGGGGGCACTACCGGGGTGGCTAAAGGGGCGATGCTGACCCATCGCAACATGCTGGCCAACCTCGAGCAGGTCAATGCCACCTACGGCCCGCTGCTGCATCGCGGCAAAGAGTTCGTGGTGACCGCGCTGCCGCTGTATCACATTTTCGCCCTCACCATGAACTGCCTGCTGTTTATCGAGCTGGGCGGGCAGAATCTGCTGATCACCAACCCGCGCGACATACCCGGACTGGTGAAGGAGCTGGCGAAATATCCCTTTACCGCCATGACCGGGGTCAATACCCTGTTCAACGCCTTGCTGAACAACAAAGAGTTCCAGCAGCTTGATTTCTCCTCGCTGCACCTCTCCGCCGGCGGCGGCATGCCGGTGCAGCAGGCGGTGGCTGAGCGCTGGGTGAAACTGACCGGGCAATATCTGCTTGAGGGCTACGGACTGACCGAGTGTTCGCCGCTGGTCAGCGTCAACCCCCACGATATCGACTACCACAGCGGCAGCATTGGTCTGCCGGTGCCTTCCACCGAAGCCAAACTGGTGGATGATGACGATAACGAAGTGGCGCCGGGCCAGCCTGGCGAACTCTGTATCAAGGGGCCGCAGGTGATGCTGGGCTACTGGCAGCGACCTGACGCGACGGATGAGATCATCAAGAACGGCTGGCTGCACACCGGGGATATTGCGGTGATGGATGAAGAGGGGTTCCTGCGCATCGTCGATCGGAAAAAAGATATGATCCTGGTGTCGGGTTTTAACGTCTATCCGAATGAAATCGAAGATGTGGTCATGCAGCACAGCGGCGTGCTGGAGGTGGCGGCCATCGGCGTGCCGTCCGGCAGCAGCGGCGAAGCGGTGAAGATCTTCGTGGTGAAGAAAGATGCCGCGTTAACCGAAGAAGCGCTGATTACGTTCTGCCGACGCCATTTGACCGGCTATAAGGTGCCGAAACTGGTGGAATTCCGTGACGAACTGCCGAAATCCAACGTCGGGAAAATTTTGCGGCGAGAACTGCGTGACGAAGCGCGCGCTAAAGTGGACAATAAAGGCTGAGTAACGAATGAGTCGCCAGACGCCGGCTACGCCGGCGTTTTTTATGGGCGCAAGTTAAGAGAGTATGCATTGAACTATCAGATGATCACCACCGACGATGGCCTGCGCGCTGTCTGCGAAGCGGCAAGCGCGGCCTCCGCCGTCGCTCTGGATACGGAATTTGTCCGTACCCGCACCTATTACCCGCAGCTGGGCCTGCTGCAGCTGTTCGACGGCCACCAGGTCTCTCTGATCGATCCCTTGACGATTAACGACTGGGCGCCGATGCGCGACCTGCTGCTCAATCCGGATGTGACCAAATATCTGCATGCCGGCAGCGAAGATTTAGAAGTCTTCCTCAACGCGTTCAACCTGATGCCGCAGCCGCTGATCGACACCCAGATCCTGGCGGCCTTCTGCGGTCGGCCGATGTCCTGGGGCTTCGCCTCGATGGTGGAAGAGTATTCCGGGGTCGCGCTGGACAAAAGCGAATCCCGCACCGACTGGCTGGCGCGACCGCTGACCGAGCGTCAGTGTGAATACGCTGCGGCCGACGTCTGGTACCTGCTGCCGATCGCCAGCCAATTAATGGCGGAGACCGATCGCGCGGGCTGGCTATCGGCGGCACTGGACGAATGCCGCCTGATGCAGCAGCGCCGTCAGGAGGTGGTCGACCCGGCCGAGGCCTGGCGCGATATCGGCAACGCCTGGCAGCTGCGTACCCGCCAGCTGGGCTGCCTGCAGCTGCTGGCGGAGTGGCGTCTGCGCAAAGCGCGTGAACGCGACCTGGCGGTGAACTTTGTGGTGCGGGAAGAGCATCTGTGGAGCGTGGCGCGCTATATGCCCACCAGCCTCGGCGAGCTCGACAGCCTCGGGTTGTCCGGTAGCGAAATTCGCTTCCATGGCAAAACGCTGATCGGCCTGGTCGAGAAAGCCCAGGCGCTGCCGGAGTCGTCGCTGCCGGCGCCGCTGCAGAATCTGATCGACATGCCGGGCTACCGCAAAGCCTTTAAAGAGATTAAAGCGCTGGTGCAGGAAGTGAGCGCGGAGAAGGGCGTAAGCGCGGAGCTGCTGGCGTCGCGTCGACAGATCAACCAGCTGCTGAACTGGCACTGGCAGCTGAAAACGCAGGCCGCTGAGCCTGAGCTGATTTCCGGTTGGCGTGGTGAGCTGATGGGCGAACGGCTGAAGAGGCTGTTAAACGACTATCCGCGCTAGCGGGCGGTCTGGTTCAGGGTATAAAAAAACCGGCGGCGCGTGGCGTAGCCGGTTTTTTTTCGGGATGGAACAGCAGGTCAGGGTTTCGACTCTTCCGTTTCGGGTAGGGTCACGTTCAGCTCAAGAATGGAAATATCACCGTCCCGTTGCTCCAGCTGCACGCTGACCATCTCCGGGTCGATCTGCACGTATTTACAGATCACTTCCAGGATATCTTTGCGCAACTGCGGCAGGTAATGCGGCTCCGCGTCCCCGCGGCGGCGCTCGGCGACGATGATTTGCAGGCGTTCTTTCGCAATATTAGCCGTGTTCTTTTTTCGCGAGAGAAAAAAGTCGAGTAAAGCCATAATTTATCCTCCGAACAGGCGTTTGAGGAATCCTTTCTTCTCTTCTTCAATGAAGCGGAAAGGGCGTTCTTCTCCGAGCAGACGTTCAACGGTATCGGCATAGGCTTTGCCTGCGTCCGACGCGGCATCGAGGATCACGGGCTCACCCTGGTTGGATGCGCGCAGGACTGACTGGTCTTCCGGGATCACGCCCACCAGGTTGATGCGCAGAATCTCCAGTACGTCTTCCATGCTCAGCATATCGCCTTTATTGACGCGGCCTGGATTGTAGCGGGTCAGCAGCAGGTGTTCTTTGATCGGCTCTTCGCCATTTTCCGCGCGGCGGGATTTGGAGGCGAGAATGCCAAGGATACGGTCGGAGTCGCGAACGGAGGAGACTTCCGGGTTGGTGGTGATAATGGCTTCATCAGCGAAATAGAGCGCCATCAGCGCACCGGTTTCAATGCCTGCCGGGGAATCACAGACGATGAAATCGAACTCCATCTTCTTCAGTTCTTCGAGAACTTTGTCGACGCCTTCGCGGGTCAGGGCGTCTTTATCCCGGGTCTGGGAAGCCGGGAGAATGTAGAGGTTTTCCGTGCGCTTATCTTTGATCAGCGCCTGGTTCAATGTGGCATCGCCCTGGATGACGTTGACGAAATCATAAACGACGCGACGTTCGCAGCCCATAATCAGGTCGAGGTTACGCAGGCCGATGTCGAAGTCGATAACGACGGTTTTCTTTCCCTTCTGGGCCAAACCTGTAGCGATGGCCGCGCTGGAGGTGGTCTTGCCAACGCCCCCTTTACCCGAAGTCACAACAATAATGCGTGCCATAGAAATTCCTTGTTAAAAAGGGATTAATTTAACGGTTGAATTGTCAAAGCGCTTTCGCCTAAACGCAGGCGTGCCGCTTTGCCATAAAATTCGGCCGGGATGTTATCGCTCAGCCAATATTCCCCGGCGATGGAGACCAGCTCCGCCGCAAGGTGGGTACAAAATATCTGGGCGTCTCTGTCGCCACCGGCGCCTGCCAATGCGCGTCCTCGCATCATGCCATATACATGGATATTGCCGTCAGCGATAAGTTCCGCGCCGGCACTCACATGATTTGTAACAATAAGATCACAGTGTGGCGCATAAATGCGCTGACCGGAACGTACCGGCTGGTCAATCAAACGCGTTTTTGTGATCTGGTTAGCAACTGGCGGCGGCGGGGCGGGTTCGGACGGTGCCGGACGAGGGGCTTTTTCTTTCCCTTCGGTTAATAACGGGATACCGGCGCGGTCGATTTCGGTTTTCAGGCGCGGGATTTTGCATCCGCTGACGCCCATAATACGTAAACCGGTCGCGGCGATAGCCTCGTTGACGGCGCGCCATTCGACGCTCTCCTCGACGCTGGCGATATTCACCACCACCGGAGCATGGCGTAAAAAGGCGGGAGCCTGGGCGATTTTGTCTTCTAACGCCTGACGAATAACCTCGGGATTTGCATCGTGCAAATGAACGACAGATAACGTGAAGCTACTGCCTTTAAGTTCGATTGGCGTATTTGACATCCTGGCCTTACTCAATTTGCTGTTTATCGACCGCCGAAGTGCGGTGATATTCCGAAGACTAAAAGGCATGTTATAGTCACTCATATATTGAGGCAAGTGACCACGGGTCTAATTCCGAGTAAAACTATGTTTTGTGTGATCTATCGAAGTACTAAACGTGAACAAACCTATTTATACGTCGAAAAAAAGGACGATTTCTCACGCGTTCCTGACGAGCTGATGCGCGGCTTCGGCACGCCGCAAATGGCGATGCTGCTGCCGCTGGATGGGCGCAAAAAACTGGTTAACGCCGACCTGGAAAAAGTGAAACAGGCGTTAAGCGAACAGGGCTATTACCTGCAACTTCCTCCGCCGTCTGAAAATCTACTAAAGAAACACCTGGCGGAACAGGGGAAACAATCCGATTAACCCACGAGGGAAAATAATGTACCAACATCATAACTGGCAGGGAGCGCTCCTGGATTATCCAGTGAGCAAAGTGGTTTGCGTCGGCAGTAATTATGCAAAGCACATCAAGGAAATGGGCAGTGCGACGCCGGAAGAGCCGGTGCTGTTTATTAAACCTGAGAGCGCGCTATGCGATCTCCGTCAGCCGTTGGTGCTTCCTGAGGGGCTGGGCTCGGTGCATCACGAAGTCGAGCTGGCGGTGCTGATCGGCGGTACGCTGCGTCAGGCGACGGAAGAGCATGTGCAGAAAGGGATTGCCGGCTATGGCGTCGCATTGGATCTCACCCTGCGCGACCTGCAGGCGAAGATGAAAAAGGCCGGACAGCCGTGGGAAAAGGCCAAAGGCTTCGATAACGCCTGTCCGATCTCCGGCTTTATTCCGGCCGCCGAGTTCCACGGCGACCCGCAGAATACGCCGTTAAGCCTGAAGATTAACGGCGAGGTGCGCCAGCAGGGCACCACCGCCGACATGATCCATAAGATCGTGCCGCTGATCGCCTATATGTCGCGCTTCTTTACTCTCAAAGCCGGGGACGTGATCCTCACCGGCACCCCGGAAGGGGTAGGGCCGCTGCACAGCGGCGACGAGCTGGTGGTCGGCTTCAACGGCCTGTCGCTCACCACCCGGGTACTGTAAGCGCGGTTTGCCGCCTTTTGGGGCGGCAAAACTTGCATCGTCGTGCCAGACTGGTTATAAGGTGCACCCTTAACTGGCAACGACGGACACTTCGATGAGCGAACAACCTTTCTGGCAACAAAAAACCCTGGATGACATGACCGACGCGGAGTGGGAATCGCTGTGTGACGGTTGCGGCCAGTGCTGCCTGCATAAGCTGATGGATGAAGATACCGATGAGATCTACTTCACCAACGTCGCCTGCCGTCAGCTCAATATCAAAACCTGCCAGTGCCGTAACTACGAGCGTCGTTTCGAATATGAGCCGGACTGCATCAAGCTCACGCGCGAAAATCTGCCGACTTTCGAATGGCTGCCGCCGACCTGCGCCTATCGCCTGCTGGCGGAAGGCAAGCCTCTGCCGGCCTGGCACCCGCTGCTGACCGGCTCAAAAGCGGCGATGCACGGCGAACGCATCTCCGTCCGTCATATTGCGGTGCCCGAGTCCACCGTTGTCGACTGGCAGGACCACATCCTCAATCTGCCTGACAGGGCCCGGTAAGCGCCGTCACGCTTTTTTCGCGTGGAACAGCCCGTTTTCACCGTCGGTTTCATCCGCCACCCAGAAGTGAATATTGAAGCGGGCATCGTCGCTGAGTTCGACGCGGTGCCAGTACTGCGGCGGACTGGTGGCAAACTGCCCGGCATGAATCACGACTTTTTTCTCCGGCTCCGTCGCCTGTTCATTGGCAAAACCGTAATAGGTCACCGTACCTTCCATGACGCACAGCTGACCGAAGACGCCGGCTGCGGTGTTGTGGTGGCTCAGCAGGGCGGCGGGGACGTTCTCTTTGGTAAAGAACGGGGTGGAGCGTTTAACTTTCCAGTCTGCGGGGATCAGTAAAGATGACATGTGAGCTCCTGTGGGGCTATATAAGATGTATCTAATATGCATCTTTTGGTGGCCGTGGTCAACCATAGACTGGAAACGATTCAGCGATGAACAGCAGGCACAAAAAAACGCCCCGGAGGGCGTTTCATGGTGTGCGGGACTCACAGCGGCTTAGCGGCCAAACAGATCGCGCTTTTTCGCTTTAAAAGGCTGAGCAACGATCACCAGGATAGCCACCACCAGATAGGCCGCGAAAATGCCCACCAGCCATTGCGGCATCTCCAGCGACAGGAACTGCCACTGGCGTACCGAACAGTCGCCGGACGCGACAAACACCTGCGGCAACCATTTATCCAGCGGCAGCCAGCTCGGGAAGCGGGCGGCGAAATCACAGGTCTGGAACGGCGATGGGTGCAACTGGATCATCGTATGTTCCCACGCCAGCTGCAGCCCACGTACCGCGCTGTACAGCCAAATCAGCATGGCGACATAGCGCAGCGGCGTTTTGGGGGCAATGGCGCCCACCAGGCCCGCGCCCATGATGCCAAACAGGGCGCAGCGTTCATAAATGCACATCACACACGGCTGCAGCAGCATCACGTGCTGGAACCACAGCGCGACGAGTTCGAGAATGAACGCGGTCAATGCCATCAGGAGCCAGGCGCCGCGTCCCCGCGAGCACTGGTTTAAATATTGCAACATAATCATTTCCCTGGAAGATGCTAAATCATGGCAGTGTAAACGAAAACCGAACCGACGCCAGCGGCCCGGCGGAAAATATTACGTAACTGGTTATTGAATCGCCCGGGCGAACCCGGGCGACAGGTGGATCAGGGCAGGGTGGGGGTAACCAGCCAGCCGTGAGCCAGCAACCATTCGGTGACCGGCATCAGGGTGAACTCGACGCACAGCAGGCCGACCAGCGTCAGCACGAGGGTGTAGGGCAGAGCCATCCACACCATGCGGCCATAGGAGAGCCGGATAAGCGGCGCCAGCGCGGAAGTCAGCAGGAAGAGGAATGCCGCCTGGCCGTTCGGGGTGGCCACTGACGGCAGGTTGGTGCCGGTGTTGATCGCCACCGCCAGCATCTCAAACTGCTTCAGGCTGATGGCGCCATGTTCGAGGGCGGTTTTCGCTTCGTTGATGTAGACCGTACCGACAAAAACGTTATCCGAGATGGACGACAGCAGGCCGTTAAACAGATAAAACAGCGACAGCTGCGCGTGCGGCGAGGCCTGCAGAACAAACTCGATGACCGGCGTGAACAGCTGCTGGTCGATGATCACCGCCACAACGGCAAAGAATACCGTCAGCAGCGCGGTGAAGGGCAACGCCTCGGTGAACGCCTTGCCAATCGCATGTTCATCGGTCACGCCGGTAAAGGTGGTAGCGAGAATGATCACCGACAGGCCAATGAGGCCGACTTCGGCAAGGTGCAAAGCGAGGGCTGCGATCAGCCAGACGCCAATCAGCGCCTGGGCAATCAGCCGCAGCCGTTCCTGACGACTGCGCTGCGCGCGGCTGCGATCGTCAAAGTCCTGCAGCACCTTTCGGACCGTCGGCGGCAGCGGTTCGCCGTAGCCAAACAGGCGATACTTTTCCACCAGCAGACAGGTCAGCAGCCCGCAGACCAGCACCGGCAGCGTGATGGGCGACATGCGAATGAAGAATTCGCCAAAATGCCAGCCCGCCGCTTTGGCGATAATCAAGTTTTGCGGCTCGCCGACCATGGTCATGACGCCGCCGAGCGCGGTACCGACGCCGGCGTGCATCATCAGGCTGCGCAGAAAACCGCGGAACTGCTCCAGCACCTCGCGGTAGTGCTGATCGATATGGCTGTCGTCCTGCATATCGCTATCGTCGGGGCGCGCCGAGGCGACGCGGTGATAGATGCCGTAAAACCCGACGGCGACGCTAATTACCACCGCCACCACGGTGAGCGCATCGAGAAAGGCGGAGAGAAAGGCGGCGGCCAGGCAGAAGGCCAGCGACAGCAGCATTTTGCTGCGGATGCCGAGCAGCAGGCGCGTAAAGACGAACAGAAGCAGCTGCTTCATAAAGTAGATGCCCGCCACCATGAACATCAGCAGGAGCAGCACTTCCAGGTTGCTGGCGATCTCTTCCCGCACATGACCCGGGCTGGTCATGCCGATCAGCACCGCTTCAAATGCCAGCAGCCCCCCCGGCAGCAGTGGATAGCACTTCAGCGCCATGGCGAGGGTAAAGATAAACTCAACCACCAGCAGCCAGCCGGCGACAAACGGCGCTAAGGCGAACACCAGCGGATTGATGATTAAGAAAATAATTAATGCCAGCTTGTACCAGTCAGGCGACTGGCCAAGAAAATTGCGCCACAGCGCGCGGCCATAAGAAATTTCCACGACAGAATCCTTCCCCGTCAGTTAGTACATGATTTTGTGCGTAACGATTGGCAAGAGTATCAGTTGAGCAAAATGAGAAGCAACTTTCTTCGCAGCGCGGCGGCGGCTACGGGCGAGAAGGAAAAGCGTAAAGTAAAAACGGAAAATGAAACGGCGATCCCTTTTTAATTCACTTGCGATGCTATCTGCGCTATAGCGGCTCTGGTATGATGAGTGCAATTGCAACAATGTGTAATGGAAATATTATTATGGTCATTAAGGCGCAGAGCCCTGCGGGTTTCGCGGAAGAGTATATCATTGAGAGCATCTGGAATAACCGCTTCCCACCTGGATCGATTCTCCCCGCTGAACGCGAGCTTTCTGAGCTGATCGGTGTCACCCGCACCACTCTGCGCGAAGTGTTGCAGCGTCTGGCGCGTGACGGCTGGTTGACCATTCAGCACGGCAAGCCTACCAAAGTGAACAACTTCTGGGAGACCTCCGGGCTGAATATCCTTGAAACGCTGGCGCGTCTCGATCACGACAGCGTCCCGCAGCTGATTGATAACCTGCTCTCCGTGCGCACCAATATTTCCACGATTTTTATTCGCACCGCGTTCCGTCAGCATCCGGATAAAGCGCTGGCGGTGCTGGACAGCGCCCGGGAAGTGGAAGATCACGCCGACGCCTTCGCCGACCTCGATTACAACATTTTCCGCGGTCTGGCGTTCGCCTCCGGCAATCCGATCTATGGTCTGATCCTCAACGGCATGAAGGGGCTGTATACCCGCATTGGCCGCCACTATTTCTCCAGCCCGGAAGCGCGCAGCCTGGCGCTGGGCTTTTATCATCAGCTGGCGAAGGTGTGCGAAGGCGGCCTGCACGATCAGGTGTATGAGCTGGTGCGTCGCTACGGCCATGACAGCGGCGAGATCTGGCACCGGATGCAGAAATCGCTGCCCGGCGATTTAGCTATGAATGTGCGTTAAGCTGGCTATTCGCCATCGATAAACACAATAAGGGGGCCGATGGCCCCCTTCGTCATTTTATTCGTCCCGCAAAGCTATAGCGCGTTCGGCCGCGCCGGGCAGCGGTCCAGTAGCTCAATGCTGCCGTCGGCGTTCTGCTGCTCCAGCAGCACATCGAACCCCCACAGACGATGCACATGTTTCAGCACTTCGCGCCGCCCTTTGTCCAGCGGGACACGGTTGTGCGGCACATAGCGCAACGTCAGCGAGCGGTCGCCGCGCAGGTCAACGTTCCACACCTGGATATTCGGCTCAAGATTGCTGAGGTTATATTGCGCTGAGAGCTTGTTGCGGATCTCGCGATAGCCCTCTTCGTTGTGGATCGCCGAGATCTCGAGATAATTGTTGTGGTCGTCGTCGAGCACGGTGAAGAAGCGGAAATCGCGCATGATCTTCGGCGACAGGAACTGGCTGATAAAGCTCTCATCCTTGAAGTCGCGCATGGCGAAATGCAGCGTTTCCAGCCAGTCGGAACCGGCGATATCCGGGAACCAGTACTTGTCCTCTTCGGTGGGCGACTGGCAGATGCGCTTGATGTCCTGGAACATGGCGAAGCCCAGCGCGTAGGGGTTAATCCCACTGTACCACGGACTGTTGTATGGCGGCTGGAACACCACGTTCGTGTGGCTGTGGAGAAACTCCAGCATAAAGCGCTCGGTCACTTTCCCTTCATCATAGAGATGATTGAGGATGGTGTAGTGCCAGAAGGTGGCCCACCCCTCGTTCATCACCTGGGTCTGTTTCTGCGGGTAGAAATACTGGCTGACTTTGCGCACGATGCGCAGGATCTCGCGCTGCCACGATTCCAGCAGCGGGGCGTTCTTCTCCATAAAGTACAGCAGGTTCTCCTGCGGTTCGGAAGGGTAGCGGCGGGCGGACTCAATCGCCTTCTCCTCTTCGCGCTTCGGCAGGGTGCGCCACAGCATATTCACCTGGCTCTGCAGATACTCTTCCCGGCTTTTCTGCCGCGCCTTCTCCTCCTGCAGAGAGATTTTTTGCGGACGTTTATAGCGGTCGACGCCGTAGTTCATCAGCGCATGGCAGGAGTCGAGCAGTTTCTCCACTTCGTCGACGCCATAGCGTTCTTCGCACTCGGTAATGTATTTGCGGGCGAAGATCAGGTAATCGATGATTGAGCTGGCGTCGGTCCAGCTGCGAAACAGGTAATTGTTTTTAAAGAACGAGTTATGCCCGTAGCAGGCGTGCGCCATCACCAGCGCCTGCATGGTGATGGTGTTTTCTTCCATCAGGTAGGCGATACAGGGGTTGGAGTTGATGACAATCTCATACGCCAGGCCCTGCTGGCCGTGCTTATAGGCCTGCTCGGTCTCAATGAATTTTTTGCCGAACGACCAGTGCGGATAGTTGATGGGCATGCCAACGCTGGAGTAGGCGTCCATCATCTGCTCGGAAGTAATGACTTCGATCTGGTGCGGGTAGGTGTCAAGACGATAGAGCTTAGCGACCCGGTCCACTTCGGCCAGGTAGGTCTCCAGTAACTCAAACGTCCAGTCGGGTCCATCGCTTAAACGGGTGGTGTCCCTGTTCATGGAGTCAATCGTAGCCATTAGCGCGCCCTCGTTGTTGTTGGTTTTCTCTGAACGGAAAACCTCTAAACAAGCATAGAACACCGCACAGCAAACTGTGTTGTCAGCCAATCGCTTTTCTTCGCGATTTCCCCATCTCAAAGCCGTTTTTTGCGCTTATTTACAGAATATAATGCTGGGTAAAAATAAAGCGCAGCATGAGATCGTAAATCTCGCAGCGCAGGACTGGTGCGGTTTGCTGTGAGTTAAGTCACCATAAATAAAGCGTATGTTGAATAATATTTTCATCTGAGTTATCAATTTGTAATTAGATGATTGTTCTTTAACTGTTACGGAGTCGCTATGCGTGTCGTCATACTGGGAAGTGGGGTGGTTGGGGTAGCCAGCGCGTGGTATTTGAGTCAGGCGGGTCATGAGGTGACGGTTATCGACCGTCAGCCCGGTCCGGCAGAGGAGACCAGCGCGGCCAACGCCGGGCAGATTTCTCCCGGCTATGCGGCGCCCTGGGCGGCGCCGGGGGTGCCGCTGAAGGCGATAAAATGGATGTTCCAGCGCCATGCGCCGCTGGCGATCGGCCTTGACGGCACGTCGTTCCAGCTGAAGTGGATGTGGCAGATGCTGCGCAACTGCGACACCCGCCACTATATGGAGAACAAAGGCCGGATGGTGCGCCTGGCGGAGTACAGCCGTGACTGCCTGAAGGCGCTGCGCGACACCACCGGCATTCAGTATGAAGGGCGTCAGGGCGGGACGCTGCAGCTGTTCCGTACCGCCAAACAGTATGAAAACGCCACCCGCGACATCGCGGTGCTGGAGGACGCCGGCGTGCCCTATCAGCTGCTGGAGGCGAAGCGGCTGGCGGAAGTGGAGCCCGCGCTGGCGGAGGTCAGCCACAAACTGACCGGCGGCCTGCGTCTGCCAAACGATGAAACCGGCGACTGCCAGCTGTTTACCACCCGTCTGGCGGCGATGGCGGAACAGGCCGGGGTCACTTTCCGCTTCAACACCCCGGTGGACGCCCTGCTGCAGGAGGGCGAACGCATTGCCGGGGTGAAATGCGGCGATGAGATTATCAAAGGCGACGCCTATGTGATGGCCTTCGGCTCCTACTCGACGGCGATGCTCAAGGGGCTGGTGGATATTCCGGTCTACCCGCTGAAAGGCTATTCGTTAACCATCCCGATTGCCCAGGAAGACGGCGCGCCGGTTTCCACTATCCTTGATGAGACGTATAAAATCGCCATCACCCGTTTCGATCAGCGCATTCGCGTCGGCGGTATGGCCGAGATCGTCGGTTTTAACAAAGCGCTGCTGCAGCCGCGTCGGGAAACTCTGGAAATGGTGGTGCGCGACCTGTTCCCGCGCGGCGGCCACGTTGAGCAGGCCACCTTCTGGACCGGCCTGCGGCCGATGACGCCGGACGGCACGCCGGTGGTCGGGCGCACGGCGTTTAAAAACCTGTGGCTCAACACCGGCCACGGTACCCTCGGCTGGACCATGGCCTGCGGCTCAGGGCAGCTGATCAGCGATTTGATCTCCGGCCGCACGCCGGCGATCCCTTACGACGATCTGGCGGTCGCCCGCTACAGCCCCGGGTTCACCCCGGCGCGTCCGCAGCATCTGCATGGCGCACACAACTAAGGAGCTTGCATGACCCGTCCGGTAGTGGCCAGCATCGACCTGCTGGCCTTGCGGCAGAATTTACAGATAGTGCGTCGCGCGGCCCCCGGGTCGCGCCTGTGGGCGGTGGTCAAAGCTAATGCTTATGGCCATGGCGTGGCGCGAGTATGGAGTGCGTTGAGCGCGGCGGATGGTTTCGCCTTGCTCAACCTTGAAGAGGCGATCCTGTTGCGCGAGCAGGGCTGGAAAGGTCCGATTCTGCTGCTGGAGGGCTTCTTCCATGCCGATGAGCTGGCGGTGCTGGATCAATATCGCTTAACCACCAGCGTTCACAGCAACTGGCAGATTAAGGCGCTGCAGCAGGCGAAGCTGCGCGCGCCGCTGGATATTTATCTCAAGGTGAACAGCGGCATGAACCGGCTGGGCTTTATGCCGGAGCGGGTGCATACCGTCTGGCAGCAGCTGCGGGCGATAAGCAATGTCGGCGAGATGACGCTGATGTCGCACTTCGCGGAGGCGGAGAACCCGCAGGGGATTGTCGAGCCGATGCGCCGGATTGAACAAGCGGCGGAGGGGCTGGATTGCCCGCGCTCGCTGGCCAACTCGGCGGCGACCCTCTGGCATCCGGAAGCGCATTTTGACTGGGTTCGACCGGGCATCGTGCTGTATGGCGCGTCGCCCTCCGGACAGTGGCAGGACATCGCGAATACCGGCCTGAAGCCGGTGATGGCCCTGCGCAGCGAAATCATCGCCGTGCAGAACCTGCGCCCCGGCGAGGCGATCGGCTATGGCGGCCTGTATCGCACCACTCAGGAGCAGCGGATCGGCATCGTCGCCTGCGGCTATGCCGACGGCTATCCGCGGGTGGCGCCGAGCGGCACGCCGGTGCTGGTGGACGGCGTGCGGACCACCACCGTCGGGCGCGTGTCGATGGATATGCTGGCGGTCGATTTAACCCCCTGTCCGCAGGCCGGGATTGGCGCGCCGGTCGAACTGTGGGGCAAAGAGATTAAAATCGACGACGTGGCGGCCAGCTGCGGCACCGTCGGCTATGAGCTGATGTGCGCCCTGGCGCCGCGGGTGCCGGTTGTGACCCTGTAACGTATTCCGGGGCGGATCACTCCGCCTCGTCTTCCGCGACCCGGACCCCTACCTTCAGTACGTGATCGTTCTCTTTTTCCGCTACTGTCCACACCATCCCGGCGAACTCCACCTGGTCGCCCACCACCGGCGCGGCGCCCAGCAGCTGCTGAACCACTTCCCCCAGCGACTGCTGATGTTCGCGGAACTCCTCTCCGCCGTCGATGCCGTAGATTTGCGCCACATCGGCGAAGCGGGCCTCGGCATCAAGGATAAAGTCGCCGAAAAAGCGCTGATCGAGCGCCACCGGCGGCGACTGGCTGAACATTTTGCCCAGCGCAGGCAGGTCGTGTTCCCGGCCAATGACGCACAGGATATCGCCTTCCCGCAGGCGGGTGCTGCCGGTGGGGTGCAGCAGGGCATTGTTGCGAAACAGCGCGGCAATCCGCGTCTCCGGCGGCATATGCAGGTCGCGCAGCGCCGCGCCGATGCACCATTTATCGGCCCCCAGCTGGTAGACGAACTGCTCCCACGGGTTTTCCGGGTGAATATCCAGCCCGACGCGGGAGATGGGCCAGCTGACGGGGGGCACCACCACTTTGGCTTTTTTCGCCGCCCACGATAGCGAGGTGCCCTGCAGCAGTAGCGACACCAGCACCACGAAGAAGGCGACATTAAAGAACAGGCGGGCGTTGTCCAGGCCGGCCATCATCGGGAACACCGCGAGAATAATCGGCACCGCGCCGCGCAGGCCAACCCAGCTGATAAACACCCGTTCACGGAGATTAAACCCGCGGAACGGCAGCAGACCGGCAAACACCGACAGCGGACGGGCAATGAAAATCATCCACATCGACAGCAGCAGCGCCGGGATAGCGATCGGCAGCAGGTCGGTGGGCGTCACCAGCAGGCCCAGCACCAGGAACATGGCGATTTGCGCCAGCCACGCCAGACCGTCGAAGTTCTGCAGGATACCGTGCCGGTTGCGGATCGGCCGATTGCCCAACAAAAAGCCGCAGAGATAGACGGCGAGGATACCGCTGCCGTCGAGGGTGGTGGTGACGGCGAAAATCATGATCCCGCCGCTCAGCGCCAGCAGCGGATAGAGCCCGGCGGGCAGCACGATGCGGTTGATCATCTGCAGCAGCAGGTAGCCGCCGCCGAGGCCGATGACGATCCCGAGGCCAAACTGTTGAATGATATGCACGGCGAACATCCAGCTGAGGCCGGTCTGGTGCTGCTGGATCATTTCGATCAGGGTGATGGTCAGGAAAACCGCCATCGGGTCGTTACTGCCTGACTCAATTTCCAGCGTCGAGCCGACGCGCTCGTTGAGCCCCTTGCCGCCGAGCAGCGAGAAGACCGCCGCGGCGTCGGTGGAGCCGACAATGGCGCCGATCAGCAGGCCTTCGATCATATCCAGTTTGAACAGCCAGGCCGCCATCATCCCGGTGAGCGCCGAAGTGATCAGCACCCCGACCGTCGCCAGCGACAGCGCCGGCCATAGCGCCACGCGAAAGGAGCTGGCCTGGGTGCGCATCCCGCCGTCCAGCAGGATCACCGCCAGCGCCAGGTTACTCACCATGTAGGCGAAGGGGTAGTTGTCGAAGGGGATGCCGCCGATGCCGTCAATGCCTGCCAGCATCCCGATAGCCAGAAAGATGACCAGAATCGGGATGCCAAGGCGAGAAGAAAAGGAGCTCAATAAGATACTGCAGGTTACTAAAACAGAACCCAGAATAAACAGACTAATGACCGCAGCGGCGTCCAATGTTCACGTACTCCCTGACTGGCGTGAAAAAATGGCTAAAAGTGACACTATTTTAACAATTCGCAGGGGATCCGCCTATGCGTCTGACAAATTTATTCTGCCAGCACCGGGTGGCCGCTGATTGTTAGGGTGGTGGCCGCCGCCTGATTCACCAGCCGCGCGCGCGCCCCCAGCGGCAGGGTCACCGTGCGCTGCTCGTGACCAAACTCCAGTCCGCTAATCATCGGTACAGAGAGCTGCTGGCGCAGGTAATCAAAGACCTGCGGCAGGTCGTATCCCGCGTCATAGTCGTTCGGCGTGCCGCCGGTGAAGCTGCCGAAGATCACCGCCTTCTGCGCCGCCAGTACGCCGCTGTGCAACAGCTGAAGCAACATGCGTTCGACGCGGAACGGGTGCTCATTGATATCCTCCACCACCAGGATGCCGTCGCGGATCGCCGGCAGCCACGGGGTGCCGATAAGCGAGGTCAGCATCGCCAGATTCCCGCCCCACAGGGTGCCTTCCACCCGGCAGTTCGGCCCTTCGCCCGGCCATTCGAGGGTGAATTCCGGCTGGCGCAGCGCCTGCCAGAAATGGTGTTCGGTAAACGGATCGAGGGTCTCCGCGCCGAAGTTGCCCGCGAGCATCGGCCCGCTGAAGGTGACGACATTGCCCAGGGCCAGCAGGCCCGACTGGATGGCGGTGAAATCGCTGTGGCCGCAAATCAGCAGCGGGTCGCGCTGCTGGCGGGCAATCAGCCCCTGCCAGTCGATATGCGGCAGCAGACGACTGGCGCCGTAGCCGCCGCGCACCGCGAGGACGATCCGGTTGCGCCCGGGCAGCTGGGCAAGCTGGTTAATATCGGCCAGCCGTTCATGTTCAGTCCCGGCGAAACGCTGCAGCCGGCGGGGAATGACCTGCTGGTGGGCCACCTCGTGTCCGGCCTGCTGCAGACGCTCGACGCCGCGGGCCGCCGCTTGCTGGTTGATGCAATAACCGGATGGCGCGACCAGATAAAACTGAGACATGATAATTCCTTGCTATGAATGAAAGGGTTATGATGCCGCCTGGAATGGCGATTGTCATCTCCAGGTGGCTAACTTCAATCCGCACCCGTCATCCTTCTGGCTGTCGGCGGGCGGGGGTCGTACCGCTGCCGTCGTTCTGCAGCATGATGGCGTTTGGGTAGATAAGGATAGATGTGTGAAATTGAGATGGTTGCTTATTTTAGTCGTTTTTCTGGCCGGTTGTAGTTCGAAACATGATTACACCAATCCGCCGTGGAACCCCGAGGTCCCGGTGAAGCGGGCGATGCAGTGGATGCCGATCAGTGAAAAAGCCGGCGCCGCCTGGGGCGTGGATCCGCAGCTGATCACGGCGATCATCGCCATCGAGTCGGGCGGTAACCCTGCGGTAGTGAGTAAATCCGGCGCCGTCGGGCTGATGCAGCTTAAGCCGTCGACCTCCGGACGCGATGTCTATCGGCGGATGGGCTGGCGCGGCGAGCCGTCGGTCAGTGAGCTGAAAAACCCGGAACGGAATATCTCGATGGGGGCCGCCTATCTGAGCATTCTGGAAAACGGCCCGCTGGCGGGGATCAAAGACCCGCAGGTGATGCGCTATGCGGTGGTGGTCTCCTACGCCAACGGCGCGGGCGCGCTGTTGCGCACCTTCTCGTCAAACCGGCAGGACGCCATCGACGAGATTAACGATCTCGACGCCGATGAGTTCTTCGAGCATGTGGTGAAAAAACACCCGGCTCCGCAGGCGCCGCGCTATATCTGGAAGCTGCAGAAAGCGCTGGATGCCATGTAATCCCTCGTTTGGCCTCCGGGAGTCTCCCGGAGGCCACGTCCTCAGAAATCGTAGCCGACGGTAGCCATCACGCTGCGCTCTGCTCCCCAGTAGCAGTTGCCGGTGCCGTAGCAGCCGGAAACGTATTCACGATTGCCGATATTGTTGGCGTTAACCTGCACATAAGCGCCTTTCAGCCCCGGCGACCAGACGCCGAGGTCGGCCCGCATCATGGCATCTATCAACGTCACCGACGGCAGCCGCGCGGTGTTGGCATCATCCGCCCACTGTTTGCCGATGTAGCGGACGCCGGCGCCCACCGAGATCCCCGCCGGGAACTGATAGCGCGCCCAGAAGGAGGCCATCTGATCCGGGGTCAGCTGCGGCGTGTTGTTGTCGGTACCGTCCTTAGTGTCCTGGAAGCGCAGACGATTCCAGGTATACGAGGCGATAGTGCTCAGCTGCGGCGTGATCTGATGGTGCGCTTCCAGTTCGACGCCCTGGGAATGCACTTTCCCCGCAGGAATATAGGTGGCGGTGGCGATGTTCGGGTCGCGGGTGGCGACATCCTTTTGCGTCAGGTCGTAAATCGCGATGCTGTAGAGGTCGCTGCTGCCCGGCGGCTGGAACTTCAGGCCGGCTTCAAACTGTTCGGCGGTGGTCGGTTTCAATGGTTTGCCATCCGCGCCGGGCAGCATCGCCGGGGTAATCGCCTGACTGTAGCTCAGATAGGGTGAAAGCCCGTTGTCCAGAGCATACAACAGCGAGGCGCGGCCGCTGATATGATCGTCTGAACGGCGGTTCGAGGTGCCCTGGGTGTCGCTGACCTGCTGGGAAACGATGCGGTCATAGCGGGCGGAAACATCCATATGCCAGCGGTCCCAGACCATCTCATCCTGTAGATACAGCCCGGTCTGGTAATAGCGGCGATTATTGTCATCGCTGTAGGTCACGGTATGCCCGGTCTGGGCGGTATAGCCGGTAAACGGGTTAAGCGGCGCCGCGCCGCCGGCGCCGGTCCACAGATCGTTGCGGAAGCGATGATATTCGGCGCCGAGGATCAGGGTATGCGCCAGATCGCCAGTGTTGAAATCGGCGCGCAGGCGGTTATCGGTTGACCAGCCGTCCAGCGAACCGCGCGAGCCGCTGTAGCTGCGGGCCAGCCTATCGCTGTCATCTATCCAGCCGACCTGGTAGACCTGATCGAGGGAGACGTTGGTGTGGGTGTAGCTCCCGGCGGAATAGACCGACCAGACGTCGGTGAACTGGTGGTCAAACTCATAGCTGTAGATCTGCTGACGGCGCTGATAGCCATCTCCCGGATCGCCCTCGTTGGTGCTGGTGGAGAGCTTACGGCCATTGTGCGCGAAGCGGGTGCCGTCCAGCGGCAAAGAGCCATGATAGCCGCCGGAAGGATCTTTTTGCAGATAGGCGCGCAGCAGCAGCGAGGTGTCGCTGTCCGGCTGCCACAGCAGGGAAGGCGAAATGGCGTAGCGCTCTTCGCGGGTATGGTCATACTGCGTGTCGCTGCTGCGGGTCATACCGATCAGCCGCCATGCCCACTGCTCATTGATGGCGTCGGTGTAATCGAAGGCCGCGCCTTTGGTATTTTGCGTTCCGCCAGTCAGGCGGACGTGGCCCTGTTGACTGAACTGCGGGCGCTTGGAGGTCAGGTTGACCACGCCACCCGGCACGCTTTGCCCGTAGAGCGCGGAGGAGGGGCCGCGGATCACATCGACGCGTTCGATAAACCATGGGTCGATCTGCACAACGTTATGGCTGCCGCCGTCGCTCATCAGGCGCATGCCGTCGAGGAACAGGTTATCGACGTCGCCGCCGTGGTAGCCGCGCAGGGAGATGGCGTCAAACCGGGTGGCGCCGCCGCCGAAGCTGGAGTAGACCCCTGGGGTATATTCCAGCGCCTGGCTGATGGTATTCGCCCCCTGATCCGCCATCTGCTGGCGGGTGACAACCGACACCGACTGGGCGGTGGTGATTAACGGCTGGTCGGTTTTCGTCGCCCCGAGCGAGGTGCTGGCGCTATAGCCTTCAGTCGGCGCGCTGGCAGACGCCGGCGGGCTGGCCGTCACCACCACCGTTTCTTCGGCCTGCGCGGTGAAGGGAAGTGCGACCGCGAGGGCGTACAGCAGCCCCGGGCGTTTTCGAAAAATAGCCACGTTCATAAGATCATCCTGAACCAGCGCGGTCTGGTACTCCTGTACGCCGCCGCGGGAAAAACGAATCTGTCATTATTCGTTAAAAAGTAATGCGAATTATTATTGTTTGTATTTGTGCAATCAAGCGAAAAGGTGACCTGTTCAGCGCGAGGGGGTGGAGAGGTGTTTCCCGCGAGCCGCAGAATGGGCCTGCGCGGGAGGGTCGTGACCAGGGAGACCGCTTCACCCCTACCGATTTTGGTAGGGGGAAGCGGAACAGCGTCAGGAGCCGGTCTTTTGCGGTGCCGCAGGGGCGGGGTCGTTAGCGGCGGGTTTGTCCTGTAGTGAAGGCGTTGTCGCCGGACGGGTGGCGGGCAGCGCATCGCAGGGTTTCTCCTGCGGGCAGATCAGGTCCAGCATCTTAAGGGTGACGCCGTTGGTCCAGCCAAAACCGTCCTGCAGTGGATATTCCCCACCGCCGCCGCCGGTGCCGGTCGAACTCACATCATACTTCTCCACCAGTTTTTGTTTGCTGTCATAGGTATGCTGCACGTTGGTCAGGAAACGCCAGCTGACCTCCATGGCGATCTTCTGCTGGCCATAGTTTTGCAGCCCCTCGACGGCCACCCACTGCAGCGGCGCCCAGCCGTTGGGAGCGTCCCACTGCTGGCCGCTGTTGACGGTGGTGGTGGTCAGCCCGCCGGGTTTGAGCAGCCGCGACTCGGCGGCGGCCGCCACTTTCGTCGCCCGCTCGCGTGACGCGGCATTGACGTACAGCGGGAACAGCGCCGCGGCGGTCAGCTGATTGCGCACCTTGTGGCTTTTCAGATCGTAATCGGCGTACCACCCCTCTTTTTCATTCCACAGGTATTTCTCGATAGCCTGCTGGCGGGTGTTGGCCAGCGCATCGTACCGCGTAGCGCCGGCGCTGTCCCCCGCAGCTTTACTGGCGCGGGCGAGGGTTTTCTCCAGATGGAACATCAGGGCATTGAGATCGACCGGGACAATCGAGGTGGTGCGAATGGTGGCAAGCTGCTGCGGATTGTCCATCCAGCGGGAGCTGAAATCCCAGCCGGAAGCGGCGGCGGAGCGCAGGTCGCGATAGATCTCGGTGGCCGGACGATTCGGGTTGCTTTTGGCGGTTTTGACGTCGTCAAGCCAGGACTCGGGGCGCGGGGTGTCGTTATCGTCCCAGTAGCGGTTGAGCAGCGCGCCATCGGCCATCCGCACCGCCCGTTTGTCGGCGCTGCCGGGAGCCAGCGCGTCCGCCCCGGCCATCCAGTAGCGATACTCTTTCTCCAGCTGCGGCTGGTAGGTTTTCAGCACCTGGTCGCCATCGTGCGTCGCCAGCAGGCTTACCATAAAGGAGAAGAAGGGGGGCTGCGAACGGCTGAGGTAATAGGTGCGGTTACCGTTGGGGATATGGCCCCAGGTGTCAATTTCCGCGGCGAAGTTGGCGACCATATCTTCGACTTTATCCCAGTGACCGCTTTCGGCAAGACCCAGCATGGTGAAATAGCTGTCCCAGTAATAGACTTCGCGAAAGCGTCCTCCGGGGACCACGTAGGGCTTAGGCAGCGGCAGCAGCGAGTCCCACTTTTCCACCTCGACGGTGCTGCGGGTCAGGACCGGCCACAGGCCGTCGATATGCTGACGCAGGGTTTGCCCTTTGGGCGGCACATAGGTGTCGTTCTCTTTCGGCAGCGTGAAGTTCAGCTCGACGAAGTGGCGCAGGTCGAAGCTGGCCTGGTTTTTTTGCATCCGGTAATCGGCAAGGATCATCAGCGGATCGCTGTTAGGGATCGCGTCGGCGAAGGTTTTTTGATCGGCAAAGAGCTTCGCGCTCTGGACATCATTGAACAACGGGCCCAGCAGAATATCCGGCGAGGGTGGCGGCGCGGTTTTGCCGTCTTCCGCCTGGACATTCAGGCTCATCAGGGCGAGCAGGGCGCCGCCGATCGCCAGGCGCAGGGAACAGGGCAAAGCAGCGGGACGATGTGCATCAGTACTCGTCATGGGGAGTTCTCCTTATCATTATCGACTGCGGGCCACGACGTTTGGCCATCCAAAAACCTTAGACGAATATCTGCCGCTGCGCGTGTCAGGGGTAACATTTTGCGCGAAAACAGAGGATTTACCTGCCTGGTTTTCTGCTACAACCGCCGGGAACGCGATTAGTCTTACAGACAAGCCAGCGCGCCCGGGCCACTGGCCACGGCGCGCTGGAGGCGAATACCAGCGGATCGAGAAGGGTTGTGAGGCCCGGCCTGCGGCACACTGGCTGACGGCGCTGGCGTCCACCATGGCGCAAAAATCGTCGCCCTGCCTCACGACGGTGCAACCGCAGGCGGGCGCAGGCGGCCATTGTGGCGATTTTTTGCACAATCAGACGGCGGGTCAGAACCGATTTGCACAACGCCGCGGCGGCGGATGACCTGGCATAATTAATGCTTATCTCTTACCGGGATTACCACAAAGTGAGTACAACCGGAGGAGACGGCCATGATAAAAATAACGCTTCCTGACGGGCATTATTATGACGAGATGCTGACCGCCCAGGGTGAACAGCGGGCGCACTATAATGCCTGGTGGCAATGGTTTCGCAACACCGATCAATTCTCTATCCGGCAGAAAAAAGCGCAAGCGGAACTGCTCTTTCACCGTATCGGCATCACTTTTAACGTTTACGGCGAGGATGAAGGGACCGAGCGGCTGATCCCGTTTGACAGCGTGCCGCGGATCATCCCCGCCGGGGAGTGGCAGCGCATTGACCGCGGTATACGCCAGCGGGTGAAAGCGCTGAACGCTTTTCTCTATGACATCTATCATGAGCAGAATATCCTGCGTGCGGGGCTGATCCCGGCCGAACAGGTGCTGGCCAACGAGCAGTATCAGCCATGCATGCAGGGCATCAACCTGCCAAACAACACCTATGCCCATATCACCGGCGTCGATATGGTGCGCAATAACGACGGTCAGTACTACGTGCTGGAGGATAATCTGCGCACGCCGTCCGGTGTCTCCTACATGCTCGAAAACCGTAAGATGATGATGCGCCTCTATCCGGAGATGTTCGAGCAGCATCACATTGCGCCGGTGGAGCGCTACCCGAGCTACCTCCTGCAGACCCTGCGCGAAAGTTCGCTGGTGGATGATCCCTGCGTCGTGGTGATGACGCCGGGTCGCTTCAACAGCGCCTACTTCGAGCACAGCTTCCTGGCGCAGCAGATGGGGGTCGAGCTGGTGGAAAGCGCCGACCTGTTTATTAAAAACGGCGCGGTGTATATGCGCACCACCGAGGGGCCGCGGCGGGTGGATGTGATTTATCGCCGCATCGATGACGCCTGGCTCGACCCGCTGGCCTTCCGCGCCGATTCGATGCTCGGCGTACCGGGGCTGCTGTCCGTTTATCGCGCCGGCGGCGTGGTGCTGGCCAACGCCATCGGCACCGGGGTGGCGGACGACAAATCGATCTACCCGTACGTCCCGGAGATGATCCGCTTTTACCTCGGCGAACAGCCGATCCTCAGCAATATCCCCACCTGGCAGTGCCGGAAAGCGGAGGACCTGCGCTACGTGCTGAGCAATCTGGAGCTGATGGTGGTCAAGGAGGTCCATGGCGCCGGGGGCTACGGCATGCTGGTCGGCCCGCGTTCCACCCAAGAAGAGCGGGAGGCCTTCCGCCAGCGCCTGCTGGCCAATCCGGCCAACTATATCGCCCAGGACACCCTCGCGCTGTCGACCTGCCCGACCTTCGTTGATGAAGGGCTGTCGCCGCGGCATATCGATTTACGCCCCTACGTGCTGTCCGGGCAGGAGATGCGGCTGGTGCCTGGCGGCCTGACCCGCGTGGCGCTGACCGAAGGGTCGCTGGTGGTCAACTCGTCGCAGGGCGGCGGAACCAAGGATACCTGGGTGATGGAGGATGACGCATCATGCTAAGTCGTACGGCGAGTGAACTGTTCTGGATGGCCCGCTATCTTGAGCGGGCGGAGAGCTACGCCCGGGTGCTGGACGTGACCTGGAAATTATCAATGATCCCCCGCCACAGTCAGCAGTCGCGGGATCTGGCGCTGCCGCTAAATTTGTCGATGACCCACGAGCTGTTTCAGGCGCGCCACGCCCGCTTTACCATGAGCAATCTGCTCAACTTTTTTGCCCTCGATGGCAACAACCCCTGCAGTATTTACAGCTGCGTGGAGATGGCGTGGAACAACGCGCACGCGGTGCGCGGCAGTCTGTCGGCCGAAGTGTGGGAGAGCATCAATGCCACCCGCATCGAGCTGCGAACCCTCCGCCAGCAGGGGCTGGGCGAGCTGGGGAGCGACGGCTTTTTCGAGTGGGTGAAAGAGCGGGTGCATCTGTTTCGCGGGGCGGTGATTGGCACGCTGCTGCGCAACGACGCCCTGAGCTTTATCGGTATCGGCACGCTGATCGAGCGTGCGTTCGCCACCACCCAGCTGCTGCTGATTAAGGATCAACAGCTGACCAACGATCCGGACCCGGTGCGCGAATACTACCGGCTGGATACCCTGCTCAATGCGGTCAGCGCCCGCGAAGCATACAACAGCCTCTACCGCCAGCCGGTCAGTCGCGAAACGGTGATGGAGCTGCTGATCCTGCGTAACGATATTCCACGTTCGCTGCGCGCCAGCATTGCCGACCTGGTGGGCGAACTGGAGAAGATCGCCAACGATCGCTCCTATCAGCCGCTGCGCCTCGCCCATCAGCTCAACGTTGACCTGCGCTTCAGCACCCGTGACGACCTGGCGCAGGCGGACCTGCAGACCACGCTTAACGGACTGCTGGCGAGAATTAACGCCCTGTCCGACAGCATCAGACAAACCTATCTGGAGGCCTTATGAAACTGGTCATCGATCATCTCACCCGCTACGGCTACGATGAAGAAGTGAAGTTTTCCACCCAGTATCTGCGCCTGACGCCGCGCAGCACCGGACGGCAGACCATCACCGCCTGGACGCTGACCCTGCCGGACGGCGCGGCGGTGACCACCACCGACGGCTGGGGCAATGTGCTGCATGTGCTGACGCTGGATAACCCGCACAAAGAGATCACCATCCGCGCCAGCGGGATTGTCGATATCGCCGACGAGGGGGAAGAGACGCGTGATGAAGAGGCCGAGCTGCTGTCGCCGCTGGTTTTTCTGCGCTCTACGCCGCTGACCCGCGCCGATACGGCGATCCGCGAGTTTGCCCAGCGCCTCTATCGTCCCGATGCGGCGGAAGAGAGTTTGAATCAACTGATGGCGGATCTGCTGTTAAGAATGCCATACTCCCCCGGCGCGACCCAGGTGCAGGACTCCGCTGCCGACGCCTTCGCCCGGGCGAAGGGAGTGTGCCAGGATCATACCCATGTTTTTCTCGCCTGCTGCCGGGCGCTGGATATCCCGGCGCGCTACGTCAGCGGCTATGTCTACAGCGATAACGCCCAGCATGTGGCGATGCATGCCTGGGCGGAAGTGTGGCTCGACGGCCGCTGGCTGTCGTTTGATATCACCAATAATACCCGTCGTCTGAATCAGCATCTGCGGCTGGCGACCGGGCTGGATTATCTCGACGCCTGCCCGGTACGGGGCACCCGGTTGGGCGGCGGCGGGGAGATTATGTTAACCAACGCTGAAGTGCGCGAACACAGTCAGCAGGCGCAGCAGCAATAATACGGGAATAACCGCAATGACCTACTGTGTGGCCATGTGCCTGGCGGATGGACTGGTGTTTGCTTCCGACTCCCGCACCAACGCGGGCGTCGACCATATTGCCACTTTTAAAAAGCTGCACGTTTTCCATCAGGAAGGGGAACGGGTGCTGGTGCTGCAATCCGCCGGCAACCTGGCCACCACCCAGAGCGTGATAAGCCTGCTCAGCGCGCGGATCCGTACCCAGCAGGAGCCGAACCTGATGCAGGTAACTTCCCTCTACGACGCCGCCATGCTGATCGGGAAAACGCTGCTGGAGGTGATCCAGCGCGACAGCAGCAACCAGCAAAACTGCAGTAACACCAACTTCAACTGCAACCTGCTGCTTGGCGGCCAGATCGCCGGTGAAACCCATCGTCTGTTCCATATTTATCCGGAGGGTAACTTTATTGAAGCCACCCGCGACACGCCTTATTTCCAGATTGGCGAAAGCAAATACGGCAAGCCGATCATCGATCGGGTGCTGACCATCGATACGCCGCTGGAGCAGGCGATGTGCTGCGCGTTGATCTCCATTGACTCGACGCTGCGCAGTAATCTGTCCGTCGGTCTGCCGCTGGATACGCTGCTCTACCGCAGCGGCAGCCTGAGCAGCGCCGGGCAGCATCGCATCACCGACAGCGATCCCTACTTCAACCGCATCCGCAAGGCGTGGTCGGAAGGGCTGTTGCACACCTTCCGGACCCTGCCGACCTGGACCCCAGCGGAGCGGGAAGAGGAGTAGTCTCTGCGCCGCCCCGCCGGCCACGCCGGCGCGAAGGCGGATAAGGCGCCAGCCTCCAGCGGGCAAGAAAGGGGGGTACGTTGCCTGCTGTGGATTGCCGGGCGGCGCTGCGCTAACACCGGCCTCCAGTGACCGGGGATCGACGTTCATCCCGTAGGCCCGGCAAGCTTAGCGCCGCCGGGCGATGGGCCATCATAACCAAATGGTGGTCGCAGCGAACGTCTCCTCTTAACTCATGCCACGGCTGTCAGAATCCCACGCTATTTGCACGCCATCGACCCGTTGCGCCGTGGACGGCATTCTCTGAGTCATGCGGAACGTAAACGCGCTTTTTGGCAAAGCTAAGTAAATTAAATACTTTGTTATTTAACGTGTTATCTCACATCTTCGGAGGGAATGAGGCAACACGGCAAGGTATGGGAAGTGACGGAAAAGAAGACGGCTGTCTATGTGGATGACCAACAGCGCATCCTGATCCGCCAGCTGGCGCGCAGCTGGCTGTGGCGTAGCGAGCTGCCGACCTGGCTGCTGATTGTGACGGTTTACGGCGGCTGGTTTGCCTGCGTGACGAGCTGGCGGACGCTGGGACTGTTTCCGGCCACGCTGCTGCTAATCTGGTTTACCGCCTGGTATATGTCCTTACAGCATGAGCTGATCCACGGGCATCCCACCCGGCTGGCATGGTTCAACCAGCTGCTGGGGACGCTGCCGCTGGCGGTCTGGTATCCCTACGGCGTCTACCGCGACAGCCATCTGGCGCACCATCGCAACCATCTGCTGACGCACCCCGAGGACGACCCCGAGTCGTACTATGTGACGGCGGAAAGCTGGCAGCGCTTCTCTGCCTGGCAGCGCCGTCTTATCCACCTGCGCAACACCTTCTGGGGGCGTCTGCTGCTGGCGCCGCTGATGGATATCGTTCACACCCTGCGTAGCGCGCTGCGGGCTTTCCGCGCGGGCGACCGCCGCGCCATCGCCATGTGGAGCCTGCATCTGTTTCTATTGACGGGTCTGCTGGCCTGGATGGCGGCGCAGGTTTTTTCCCCGCTGTGGTTTGTGCTGGCGGTGAGCTACCCGGCGCTGGCCCTGACCAAAGTGCGCTCTTTTCTCGAACACCGGGCCGCGGATGACCCGCTGGCCCGCTCGGTGATCAACGAGGCCGGGCTTCCCTGGCGGGTGCTGTTCCTCAATCTCAACTACCATGCGGTACATCATGACCTGCCAGGGGTCCCCTGGTACGCTTTACGTCGGCTGTATCTGCATCGTCAGGCGGCTTATCTGCAGCGTAATCAGGGGTTCCTGGTACGTGGTTACGGTGAGTGGCGACGACATTTTAGCCGCCGGGCGGTGGCGGTGAACGCCCATCCAGGCTTTGGCGAACAGGCGCAGGCGGGAGGAGAACATGGCTGAACGTATGACCTTTCCCATGTATGCCATCCACCGACAACAGACCCAGGCCCTGTGGCTGGCGGTGCAGTCGCTGCTGGCTGAACGCGGCGTGAGGGTGACAGGGGACCCTCCGGCGGCCGATCCCGAGGATCTGCAGGCCCACTGGCGCCAGCCGGGGCTGTTGCTGAGCCAGACCTGTGGCTATCCGCTGGTGACCCAGCTGCCGGAGGTGCAGACGGTGGGCTGCTTCCACTACGCCGCGCCCGGTTGCGAGGGGCGCCGCTACCGCAGCCTGCTGGTGGTCCGCGAAGCGGATAGTCACCGGATGCTGGCGGACTTTTTTGGCCGCCGCGCGGTGTGCAATGCCGAGCACTCGCAGTCTGGCTACAACGTGCTGCGCAAAATGGTCGCGCCGCTCTCCCGGCAGGGGCGATTTTTTTCGGCGGTGGTGTTCAGCGGCAGCCATCGGCAGTCGCTGCGCGAGCTGCAACAGGAAAACGCCGATATCGCCGCCATCGACTGCGTGACCTACGCTTTGCTGCAGCGCCATCAGCCGCAGGCCCTGGCAGGCCTGGCGGCGATCGGCTGGAGCCCGGCCGCGCCAGGGCTGCCGCTGATCACCGCCGGCGCCACCCCGGCGGCGACGCTGAACAGCCTGCGCGAGGCGCTCCAGCAGCTGGTGAGCGATGCGCGCTATCGCCCCCTGTGCTACGCCTTGCTGATCTGCGGCTATAGCGATATGTCGCGGGAGGCCTATGCTCCACTGCTGGCGTGGCGGGATGAGGCCGCGGCGCTGGGGGTCAGTCAGCTGTAGGTAAAATGCCCCGGCCAGCGATCTGCGCCGGGGCGG
Source organism: Klebsiella sp. GG_Kp146 (assembly GCF_040061975.1). Lineage (NCBI taxonomy): Bacteria > Pseudomonadati > Pseudomonadota > Gammaproteobacteria > Enterobacterales > Enterobacteriaceae > Klebsiella > Klebsiella sp. GG_Kp146. Next base: position 206,687 of record NZ_JBEAHA010000001.1, on the reverse strand, counting down.
GCCATGGCAAGCTACGGCGTCGGCGGTAACGCGGGGCGGGTCGGGGCGGTGAAGCGGTTTTCCACCGCCGGCAGACCGAGCTTTTCACGCAGGGTGCCGGGCGGATAGCGGTCGCGCATGACGCCGTTACGCTGCAGAAGCGGCACCACCTGGTCAATAAAGCGGTCAAAGTCTCCCGGCAGCAGCGGGAACATCAGGTTGAACCCATCGGCGGCGCCCGCCTGCCAGGTCTCCGTTAAGGTGGCGGCAATCTCCTCGGCGCTGCCCAGCAGCAGCCAGCTATCAGAACTCTGTAATAACAACTTCCCCAACTCCAGCAGGGTGAGCTGCGGATCGTACTGGCGGATAAGCTTCAGCGCGGTACGGATGCCGTCAAAGCTCTCCTCATCGGGGAGCGGCGGCAGAGGTTGGTCCCGCGGCAGGGCGCTGAGATCCATTCGAAGATAAGAGGAGAGCAGATCGATAGCCATCTGGTCGCTCATGAGCTGCTCGTTAAGCTGCTGGCGGGCCGCCTTCTCCTCGCCGGAGTTCACCACCACCGGCAGGACCCCGGCGATGATTTTGAAATGGGCCGGATCGCGCCCGTGCTGGCGCAGCCGCTGGTTCATCTTTTCGCGATAGGCCAGCCCCTCGGCGACCGAATGAATAAACACGAAGTGCATATCAGACCAGGCGGCGGCCAGCGCTTTTCCCGCCTCCGAAGAGCCGGCCTGCACCAGCAGCGGATGGCCCTGCGGCGGGCGAGGTACGTTGAGCGGGCCGCGGACGCGGAAGTACTCTCCCTGATAGTCGAGGTGATGCACCTTGTCGGCATCGGCGAAGACTCCGCGCGCTTTATCAAAGATTGCCGCGCCATCTTCCCAGGAATCCCACAGGCGAGTGACCACGTCGATGAATTCATTGGCCCGCTGGTAGCGGGTGCCGTGGCGGGGAAGCTGCTCCAGACCGAAGTTTGCCGCTTCTTCTTCCAGCCACGACGTCACCACATTCCAGCTTGCCCGGCCATTGCTAAGGAAATCCAGCGAGGCAAAGTACCGGGCGAGATTATAGGGTTCGTTATAGGAGGTCGACGCGGTGGCCATCAGGCCGATATGCTCCGTTACCGCGGCGAGGGCGGAGAGCAGCGTCAGAGGTTCAAGCCGGGCGTTAGCATAGTGGCTTAGGCCGCTGGGCACCGTATCCCACACCGCGATATGGTCGGCGACAAAGATAGCGTCCAGGGTCGCCGCTTCGGCCTTACGCGCCAGGCTGGCGTAATAGTCGAGGGTAAATATGTCCGCTTCAGGCGCGTCAGGGTGGCGCCAGGAGAAACGGTAATCCCCCTGTGGGTTATAAAAGAAGAGGTTCAGGATCATGTGTCGGTTAGACATAGTATAGACTCGCGGCTGAACGCCATCCGTGGCGGGGTGACGGTCAGTGTTGGGATAGGTTGGCATTAACCCACTGTTCGGCGACGGCCGCCGGATCTTTATGCTGGAGATCCACCTGCTGGTTGAGGGCAATCAGCGTGGCATTGTCCAGCTTGCCGGAAACCTCATTGAGCACGGCGCCTATCTTCGGCGTCAGACTGGCTTTGCGCACCAGCGGCACCACGTTCTGACTCGGTTGTTCATGTTTATCATCCTCGAGGACCACCCATTTCTCCTTCGCCAGATTGCCCTGGGTGGAGACGACCGTCGCGACGTCGATTTTGCCCGAATTGAGCGCCAGCCGGGTGAGCGGCCCACCCATGTCCAGCGATTTCACCGCTTTGAACTCAAGACCATAGACGCGCTTCAGCCCCGGCAGGCCCAGGGCGCGTACCGCCAGCTCCGGCGGTCCGCCGATCACCAGTTGCGGGGCGACGGGCTTCAGGTCGGAGAGGGTACGCAGATGGTATTTCTCCGCGGTCTCGGCACGTACCGCCCAGGCGGTGATCGAGGTGGCCGGGGCCGGGTTCAGCAGGGTGAAATCGGCGGGCAGGGCCTGGGCCAGCTCTGCGCTGACGTCCTGCTGGCTGGTGGCCTCGGTTTTACCGTTATAGAAATTGAGCAGGGCGCCAAGATATTCCGGAACGATATCGATCTCACCGCTCTGCAGCGCCGGAATAATAATTTCCCGGTTGCCGAGGTTGAGACGGGTGTTGGCCTCAATATGATTTTTCTTTAGCGCGCTGGCGTAGATGTTGGCGAGAATGGAGCTTTCGGTAAAGTTGGCGCCGCCCACGGTGACGCCGGCGGCAAAGGTGTTAACGCTCAGACTGAAGAGCCCGGCGGCCAGCAGCGAGAGACGAAATCGACGGGCGGTGACGGCCTTGCCAAATAATTGCTTCATAATACCTCTTGTATTTTCAGGTTAATCAGCGCCAGGCGCTGAGGGTAATGTCAGGTACACGCTAATAAGGCGCGGCAATTCGGCGGTGGGTCAGGCGTCCGGCGCAGCGGGCGAAAAGCAGTTCGCCGCCTATCGCCAGCAGGGAAACCACCAGCGAGCCGCCGATCACCTGCGGGATATCCCGCTGCCCGAGGCCATCGATCAGAAATCGTCCCAGCCCGCCCAGACCGGCATAGGCTGCGACTACCGCCGTGGCGATAAGCTGGACCAGCGCGGTGCGCATCCCGGCGAGGATCAGCGGCGCCGCCAGCGGGATCCGCAGCTGCCACAGGCTTTGCCAGGGGGTCATGCCCAGCGCAATGGCCGCATCGCACAGCGGGCGGTCGGCGTGATAAATCCCCACCCAGGAGTTAGTGAGAATGGGCGGAATAGAAAGCGCGATCAGCGCCGCCAGCACCGGGATATCGTTAAAGCCAAAAACGATGATGCATAATAAAATCAGCCCTAACGAAGGGATGGCGCGGCCAAGATTAAACAGGTTGATCACCACGAAGGCGCCTTTGCGCCAGTAACCCAGGGCGATGCCGAGCGGCAGGGCAATGGCGCAGGCAACGGCCATGCTGACCAGCACGTAATAAAGGTGTTGGCCCAGGCGCAGCAGGATGCCATCGTCGCCCAGCCAGTGCTCCGGCTGGGTTAACCAGTGAAAGGTGGCGAGAAGCAGCGTCATCATTTCGTCCACGGCGTTAGCCAGTCGCCGAGACGGGCAATCAGCCCGTCAAAGACCAGCGAAAGTACAAGACTGAGGACCAGGCTGACGACAATCGGTGTCAGAAAGTCCTGATTAAAGCCCGCCATCAGCAACTGCCCGAGCCCGCCCTGACCGATCAGCGCGGTGACAGTGACCAGGCCGACCAGCGTCACCGAGGCAATGCGCAGCCCGGCAAACAGAGAGGGCAGCAGCAGCCACAGCTCGATATCGAAGAAGCGGAAACCGCGGGTGTAGCCGAGCGCCCGCGCGGACTCCAGCGCCGCCTGCGGCAGCTTCTCCATGCCGGCCAGCACGTTGCGCAGCAGGATCAGCAGGGAGTACAGCGTCAGGCCAATCAGCGAGGTGGTCAGCGACAGCCCGGTAAACGGCAGCAATAAAATAAACAGCGCCAGCGAGGGAATGGTAAACAGCACGCCGCAGAGGGTGATGAGCGGCTGCGCCGTCGCGGGCCAGCGCAGGGTAATGGCTAACAGGCCGCCGGTGAGCAGGGAGCCGAAAAACAGCGCCAGCAGGACCATCCGCGCATGCTGCCAGAGAAGATCGCCGATCATCGCGCGGTTATCGATAACCCAGCCCCAGTCAATCATGAGGTCTCACCCCCACCGCGCCGTCGAGCACCTGCTGCAGCAGGGCGTGGGACACCGCCCCCTGGTATTGTCCTTCGCCATCCACATGCACCAGCACGCCGGTCGCCACGTCGAGCAGCGCGCTGTAGGCGAAACGCAGGCTGTGGCTGCTGGCGAGCGGGCGCTCCACCGGCAGGGTGAGACCGTGTTGCGGATCGAACCAGTGCAGCGGACGTCGCTGGCGGTCAAGCACCAGGCGCAGCGGGCTGGCCAGCGGTGGATGGGCGCTGGCGATCGGCGTCAGCGCTTCGTCGAGCAGGGGGACATCGTGACGCGGCAGCTGGCCGACCTGAATCATACCCAGCCGTTTCAGATTGGGCTCCGGGCCGATAAAGCGGCGCACGAACTCGCTCGCCGGGTGGGCCAGAATACGGTCGGGGGTATCAAACTGCGCCAGCACGCCGCCTTCCTGGAAAATGGCGATTTTATCGCCGAGGCGGATCGCTTCATTGATGTCGTGGGTCACTAATACAATGGTTTTCTGCAGCCGCTGCTGCAACAGCAACAGCTCGTCCTGGAGGCGTTCACGGACCACCGGGTCGATGGCGGCGAAGGGCTCATCCATCAGTAAAATCGGCGGATCGGCGGCGATGGCGCGGGCGATGGCCACGCGTCCCTGCTGGCCGCCGGAGAGCTGATGCGGATAGCGGTGCAGCAGATGGCTGTCGAGCGACATCAGCGCTACCAGTTCGTCAATGCGCGCGCTGATGCGCGCTTTGCTCCAGCCCGCCAGCCGCGGCACGGTGGCGATATTTTGCGCCACGGTACGATGGGGAAAGAGCGCGGCGCTTTGCATCACGAAGCCGATCTGGCGGCGGACCTGGATAATATCAGCGTCAGCGAGGCGGACGCCCTGAATATAGACGTCGCCGCTGTCGGGAATATCCAGCTGGTTGATCATCCGCAGGATGGTGGTTTTTCCGCAGCCGCTCGGGCCGACGAAAGTGCAGAATTCGCCATGATCAATATCCAGACTGAGGTCGCGAATGGCCGGCTGGGCGCTGCCTGAATAGGTTTTGAAAAGATGCGCTAATTTTATCATGGCGGAATTCAACACTCTGCATAATAAAGTCCTGACCCGGAAAAAGTGGCGCCGGGATCCTGGCTCAAACTACAGAGCGCCTGCGGGGAGGGCAAATACGTTATTTGCATTTGCATAGTGAAAAGCTGGTTAATCAGTTGCGGTGGAAGAGAGGCCGGGAGGTTGTTTTATGGATTTGTGATCGGCAACACAAATGACTGCCTGCCAGGCGCTGTAAAAGATAAATTGCCAGGGTTGATTTTAATCAAAGTATGACCGCCTGCGATATGGCGGAAAAAGCCGCCCCCTCCGCCGCATAAGAAAAACAAGATTGTGAATTTAATGTTTCTTTGATGTAAATAATGCCTGCGCCTTTTTCCCGCCCGCCGCCGATAAAATGTGATGCCAAACCGACTTGTCGTTAAATAATGGCGTTGATTACGTCCGCTTTTTATTCTTTACAGCATTAATTTAATTTTCGCCTTTTTTATCGCCCTGACGGCGCGGGTCAAATAGCGTACAAAAAGCGTATTTTTTATCGCCATTTTGCCGTCGATGTTATCGCCATCAATTATTTTTATCCCCGCATTCGGTTACGGCAATAAACGCGCAAACGACGTTCACTATAATCTTAATTCATTGATTTTAAATGGATTGTTCTGGGTGGAGAATCCTGCTAATCGGCCACGGCGGAGCCTTTGTGAGAGCTCTCACATAACCCGCTAATCGCGATTTGTTACACTTTCCGCCGTCAACAAAGGAATGAAAGCGAGACGTGATGAATACTTTTTCTCTGCCTAAAACTCAGCATCTGGTGGTTTTCCAGGAAGTGATCCGCAGCGGGTCTATCGGGGCCGGAGCAAAAGCGTTAGGACTCACACAGCCGGCGGTCAGTAAAATCATTGGCGACATGGAAAGCTATTTTGGCAGCGAATTAATCGTCCGGCGAAATACCGGCGTCTCGCTCACCGAGGCCGGGCAGGTATTTCTGAACTGGTCAGAGGCGATCACCCGTGAAATGAAAAATATGGTCAATGAAATGAATGCGTTGACCAACAGCACGGTGGTGGATGTCTCCTTTGGTTTTCCCTCGCTGGTGGGGTTTACCTTTATGTCGGAGATGGTGCATCAGTTCAAAATGACCTTCCCTAAGGCGCGGGTATCGATGTATGAGGCGCAGCTCTCTGCCTTCTTGCCGGCGATCCGCGACGGGCGCCTCGACTTCGCCATCGGGACGCTGAGCGATGAGATGAAGCTGCAGGACCTGCACGTCGAGCCGCTGTTTGAGTCTGAGTTTGTGCTGGTGGCGAACCGGGCGCGGATCGGCAACGGCACCGTCCGCCTGGCCTCGCTCCAGCACGAGCAGTGGGTGCTGCCGGAGACCAATATGGGCTACTACAGCGAACTGCTGACCACCCTGCAGCGCAGCGGCATCCGCCGTGAAAATATCGTCAATACCGATTCGGTGGTGACGATCTATAACCTGGTGCTCAATGCCGATTTTTTGACGGTCATTCCCTGCGACATGACCACGCCGTTCGGCTCGAGCCAGTTTGTCACCATCCCCATTAAAGAGGCCTTGCCGGTGGCGCGCTATGCGGCGGTGTGGTCGAAAAATTACCGGCTGAAAACCGCGGCGGCGTCGCTGGTGGAGATGGCGAAACAGTATTCATCGGGGCAGGGCAACCGCCACTGGCAGCCAATAGAAATTGCCTGACTGATATTGATTAAATAATCCAACAACCATCCTCGCTGTTGTCAGCAGGATGACGCCCGGTCATTGACTTTATATTAAGATACAGAGGCCATAATGCATATTACCTACGATCTTCCGGTATCCATTGACGATATTCTCGAAGCGAAGCAACGCCTGGCAGGAAAAATATATAAAACGGGTATGCCGCGGTCGAATTATTTTAGCGAACGCTGTAAGGGTGAAATATTTCTTAAATTCGAAAATATGCAGCGCACGGGTTCATTTAAAATTCGCGGCGCCTTTAATAAGCTCTGCGGCTTAACCGCAGCGGAAAAACGCAAAGGGGTGGTGGCCTGCTCAGCGGGCAACCACGCCCAGGGCGTCTCGCTCTCCTGCGCCATGCTCGGCATTGACGGGAAAGTGGTGATGCCGAAAGGGGCGCCGAAATCGAAAGTCGCCGCCACCTGCGATTATTCGGCGGAGGTGGTGCTGCATGGCGATAATTTTAACGATACCCTCGCCAAAGCCAGCGATATTGTTGAACTTGAAGGCCGTATCTTTATTCCCCCCTATGACGATCCCCAGGTTATTGCCGGGCAGGGCACTATCGGTCTCGAAATATTAGAAGATCTGTATGACGTGGATAATGTCATTGTGCCGATTGGCGGCGGGGGCTTAATTGCCGGCATCGCGATTGCGATTAAATCCATTAACCCGACGATCCGCATTATCGGCGTGCAGTCGGAGAATGTTCACGGCATGGCCGCCTCCTGGTACGCCGGAGAGATCACCAGCCATCGCCACGCCGGCACCTTAGCCGATGGCTGCGATGTCGCCCGCCCGGGAAAACTGACCTATGAAATCGCCCGCCAGCTGGTGGATGACATCGTCCTCGTCAGTGAGGACGACATTCGCCAGAGCATGGTCGCCTTAATTCAGCGCAATAAAGTGATCACCGAAGGGGCCGGAGCGTTGGCCTGCGCCGCGTTATTAAGCGGCAAATTAGACAGCTATATCCAGAACCGCAAAACGGTCAGCCTGATTTCCGGCGGCAATATCGATCTCTCGCGGGTATCGCAAATTACCGGTTTTGTTGACGCTTAATTCAATACATTAGTGAGGACAGGATATGAGTACGACTGAGAGCATTGCATCCAGCCAGACAAGCCTTTCGTCCTGGCGTAAATCCGACACCACCTGGACCCTGGGCCTGTTTGGCACCGCCATCGGCGCCGGGGTGCTGTTTTTCCCCATCCGCGCCGGCTTCGGCGGGCTGATCCCGATCCTGGTGATGCTGGTGCTGGCCTATCCCATCGCCTTCTATTGCCACCGGGCGCTGGCGCGGCTGTGCCTGTCGGGGGCTAACCCCTCCGGCAATATCACCGAAACGGTGGAAGAGCATTTTGGCAAAACCGGCGGGGTGGTGATCACCTTTCTGTACTTCTTCGCCATCTGCCCGCTGCTGTGGATTTATGGCGTGACGATCACCAATACCTTCATGACCTTCTGGGAGAACCAGCTGCAGATGCCGGCCCTCAACCGCGGAGTGGTGGCGCTGCTCCTGCTGCTGCTGATGGCGTTTGTCATCTGGTTTGGCAAAGACCTGATGGTCAAGGTGATGAGCTATCTGGTGTGGCCGTTTATCGCCAGCCTGGTGGTGATCTCCCTGTCTCTGATCCCTTACTGGAATAGCGCGGTGATTGATCAGGTGAACCTCAGCGATATCGCCTTAACCGGTCACGACGGCATTCTGGTGACAGTGTGGCTGGGCATCTCCATTATGGTGTTCTCCTTTAACTTCTCGCCGATCGTCTCCTCGTTTGTGGTCTCCAAACGCGAAGAGTATGAAGCGCAGTTTGGCCGGGAGTATACCGAACACAAATGCTCGCAGATCATCTCCCGGGCCAGCATGCTGATGGTGGCGGTGGTGATGTTCTTCGCCTTCAGCTGCCTGTTTACCCTCTCGCCGCAGAACATGGCGGACGCCAAGGCGCAGAATATCCCGGTGCTCTCCTATCTGGCGAACCACTTTGCCTCGATGTCGGGCGCCAAATCCACCTTTGCCTCCCTGCTGGAGTATGGCGCGTCGATCATCGCCCTGGTGGCCATCTTCAAATCGTTCTTCGGCCACTATCTCGGCACCCTCGAGGGGCTGAACGGTTTGATCCTGCGCTTCGGCTATAAAGGGGATAAAACCCGGGTCTCCAGCGGCAAGCTCAATACCCTGAGCATGGTGTTCATCATGGGCTCGACCTGGGTGGTGGCCTATGCCAACCCCAATATCCTCGACCTGATTGAGGCCATGGGCGCGCCGATTATCGCCTCGCTGCTGTGCCTGCTGCCGATGTACGCCATTCGTAAAGCGCCTTCGCTGGCCAAATACCGTGGCCGTCTCGATAACCTCTTTGTGACCGCCATTGGTCTGCTGACCATCCTCAATATCGTTTACAAACTGTTCTAATCCGGCTCAGGCCACGCGGAGTACAACATGACTGAATTTCCGGTAGTGCTGGTGATCAACTGCGGCTCGTCGTCGATCAAATTTTCCGTACTGGACGCCGCCAGCTGCGACTGCCTGCTCAACGGCGTAGCCGAGGGCATCAACGCGGACCAGGCGTCTCTCTCGCTCAACGGCGGCGAGCCGGTTGCGCTATCGCCGCGCGGCTACGAAGGCGCCCTGCAGGCGATTGCCGGGGCATTAGCCCAACGCGATCTTATCGACAGCGTGGCCCTGATTGGCCACCGCGTCGCCCACGGCGGCGACCTCTTCACCGAGTCGGTCATTATCAGCGAGGAGGTTATCGACAATATTCGCCAGGTATCGTCCCTGGCCCCGCTGCATAACTACGCCAGCCTTAGCGGCATCGCCTCGGCGCAGCGGCTGTTCCCGGGGGTCATGCAGGTGGCGGTCTTTGATACCAGCTTTCACCAGACCCTGGCCCCGGAAGCCTTTCTCTATGGCCTGCCGTGGGAGTATTACCAGAACCTCGGGGTGCGCCGCTATGGCTTCCACGGAACCTCCCACCGCTATGTCTCCCGGCGCGCCCTGGCGCTGCTCGGGTTGCCGGAGCAGGAGAGCGGCCTGGTGATCGCCCACCTGGGCAATGGCGCCTCGATCTGCGCGGTGCGCAACGGCCGCAGCGTGGACACCTCGATGGGTATGACGCCCCTGGAGGGGCTGATGATGGGCACCCGCAGCGGCGATGTCGACTTCGGCGCCATGGCGTGGATTGCCGCGGAAACCCGGCAGACCCTCAGCGACCTGGAGCGGGTGGCCAACACCGCCTCCGGCCTGCTGGGGATCTCCGGCCTTTCCTCCGACCTGCGGGTACTGGAGCAGGCCTGGCATGAGGGCCATGCCCGCGCCCGCCTGGCGATCAAAACCTTCGTCCATCGCATCGCCCGCCATATCGCCGGCCACGCCGCCGCGCTGCAGCGTCTCGACGGCATTATTTTCACCGGCGGGATTGGCGAAAACTCGGTGCTGATCCGTCGGCTGGTGAGCGAGCGGCTGGCGGTCTTTGGCCTTGAGATGGACGCTGCCCGCAACCAGCAGCCTAATTCGGCCGGCGAGCGCCTGATCTCCGCCGACGGCAGCCGGGTGCGCTGTGCGGTTATCCCCACCAATGAAGAGCGCATGATTGCCCTCGATGCGATCCGCTTAGGCCGGATCCACACCGCGGCGGCGCTGGCCTGATTTTTTTATTCTGTAGAGAGACGATGTTCATGAAAGTAGATATCGACACCCACGACGCACGATACGCCGACGCCTGGCAGGGCTTTCGCGGTACGGCGTGGCAAACGCAGATTAACGTTCGCGACTTTATTCAGCATAACTACACCCCTTACGAGGGCGATGAGTCCTTCCTCGCCGACGCGACGCCGGCCACCACCGCCCTCTGGGAGCAGGTGATGGCCGGGATCCGCGTCGAGAACGTCACCCATGCGCCGGTGGATTTCGACACCAATGTCGCCACCAGCATCACCGCCCACGCGGCGGGCTATATCAACCAGCCGCTGGAAAAGATCGTCGGCCTGCAAACGGACCGGCCGCTGAAGCGCGCCCTGCATCCCTTTGGCGGCATCAATATGATCAAAAGCGCCTTCGAGGCCTATGGCCGCGAAATGGACCCCGATTTTGAGTATCAGTTTACGGCGCTGCGCAAGACCCACAATCAGGGCGTATTTGACGTCTATTCCCCGGATATGCTGCGCTGCCGTAAGTCCGGGGTGCTGACCGGGCTGCCGGACGGCTACGGTCGCGGACGGATCATCGGCGATTACCGCCGCGTGGCGCTGTACGGCATTCGCTACCTGGTCCGCGAACGTGAGCTGCAGTTTGCCGACCTGCAGCCGGCCCTTGAACGCGGCGAGGCGCTGGAGTCCACCCTGCGCCTGCGCGAAGAGCTGGCCGAACAGCGGCGCGCGCTGCAGCAGATGCAGGAGATGGCGGCCCGTTACGGCTGCGATATCTCCCACCCGGCGCGCACCGCCCGGGAGGCGGTGCAGTGGCTCTACTTCGCCTACCTGGCGGCGGTGAAGTCGCAGAACGGCGGCGCCATGTCGCTGGGACGGACGGCCACCTTCCTTGACATCTATATTGACCGCGATCTGCGCGCCGGTTTACTCAATGAGGAGCAGGCCCAGGAGCTGATTGACCACTTCATCATGAAGATCCGCATGGTGCGTTTCCTGCGTACCCCGGAATTTGACTCGCTGTTCTCCGGGGATCCCATCTGGGCGACGGAAGTCCTGGGCGGTATGGGGCTGGATGGCCGCACCCTGGTCAGTAAAACCACCTTCCGTTACCTGCATACCCTGCACACCATGGGTCCGGCGCCGGAGCCGAACCTGACCGTGCTCTGGTCGCAGGCGCTGCCGGTGGCGTTTAAAAAATACGCCGCCCGGGTCTCTATCGCCACCTCGTCGCTGCAGTATGAGAACGACGATCTGATGCGCAGCGATTTTCACAGTGACGACTACGCCATCGCCTGCTGCGTCAGCCCGATGGTGATCGGCAAGCAGATGCAGTTCTTCGGCGCCCGCGCCAATCTCGCCAAAACGCTGCTCTACGCGATTAACGGCGGGGTGGATGAGAAACTGAAGATCCAGGTGGGGCCGAAAACCGCGCCGCTGCGCGATGAGGTGCTGGACTACGACAGCGTGATGGCCAGCCTCGACCACTTTATGGACTGGCTGGCGGTGCAGTACATCAGCGCGCTAAACATCATCCACTGCATGCATGATAAGTACAGTTACGAAGCGGCGCTGATGGCCCTGCACGACCGCGACGTCTACCGTACGATGGCCTGCGGCATCGCCGGCCTGTCGGTGGCGGCGGATTCGCTGTCGGCGATAAAGTACGCCCGGGTGAAGCCGGTGCGCGACCATCACGGCCTGGCGGTGGACTTTGTCATTGAGGGGGATTATCCGCAATATGGCAACAACGACGATCGCGTCGATGCCATCGCCTGCGACCTGGTGGAGCGCTTTATGCGCAAAATCCAGGCGCTGCCCACCTGGCGCCAGGCGGTGCCGACCCAGTCGATCCTGACCATTACCTCCAACGTGGTGTACGGGCAGAAAACCGGCAACACGCCGGACGGACGTCGGGCGGGGACGCCGTTCGCCCCGGGGGCCAATCCGATGCATGGCCGCGACCGCAAAGGGGCGGTGGCGTCGCTGACCTCGGTGGCGAAACTGCCGTTTACCTACGCCAAAGATGGCATCTCGTACACCTTCTCCATCGTGCCGGCGGCCCTCGGCAAAGCGCCGTCGGCGCAGGAAAACAACCTGGTGGGGCTGCTGGACGGCTACTTCCATCACGAGGAGACGGTGGAGGGGGGACAGCACCTCAACGTCAATGTACTGAACCGGGAAAAGCTGCTCGATGCGATAGAACATCCGGAGCAGTATCCGAATCTGACGATCCGCGTCTCCGGCTATGCGGTCCGCTTTAACGCGCTAACCCGCGAGCAGCAGCAGGATGTGATCTCGCGAACGTTCACCAGCCAGCTCTGAGCGGCCGCCGGGCCACAGGGGAGCCCTTAACGGGCTCTCCTGTTATCATCTTCACATTACCGCAACAAAATAATCACCACTGTTGATCATATTCGCATTTTTGCACCACGCTGGCGCGCAGCGACCGCTAACTGCATCTATGTTTAGCTCACGGGCCGGTACGGATACCGCGTTGTCCGGCTCGCCACGTGATGGCAACCGATCTCCTGACCTGAAAGGGAATGCGCCCTTGCCGGATGCGGCACGGGTTGTCGTCGCGTGCGCACCGACCGGGGCGTCCGCTCTCCGGCGCGATCTCTCTACCTGGCGGGATTTTTGCTTCTTCCACCCTGGCCGTCCTGGCGCTGCGCCTGCGTCGGTACCACACGGTAAGTGATATTTTCTGCGTCATTCCATGACGCCAGGCTCTAAATCGCTGAGGAATATCCGAATGTCTTTGAAACTGAAAACAATGACGCTTCATGTTGTGATAGCAGGTTGTATGAGCATGGCCTTTTACGCCCAGGCTGACGTGAAGATCGGCGTCGCCGGGCCCTTCACCGGCCCCAACGCTACCTACGGCGCCCAGTACTGGAAGGGGGCCTCGCAGGCGGTGGCTGATATCAATGCCGCCGGCGGCATCAAAGGCGAAAAGATTGTGCTGGTGCAGGGGGATGACGCGTGCGAACCGAAACAGGCGGTAGCGGTGGCCAACCGGCTGGTGGACGAAGCGAAAGTCTCCGCCGTGGTGGGGCATTTTTGCTCTTCCTCAACGATGCCGGCCTCCGAGGTGTATGACGAAGCCGGGATTCTGACCATTACTCCCGGCTCCACCAACCCGCAGATCACCGAGCGCGGCATGAAGGATCTCTTCCGCATGTGCGGCCGCGACGATCAGCAGGGGGCGATTGCCGCCAACTATATGCTGGACGTGCTGAAGGCGAAGAAAATTGCCGTCATCCACGATAAAGACACCTATGGCCAGGGGCTGGCCGATGCCACCCGCGCGGCGCTGGCGAAGCGGGGCACTAAAGAAGTGTTGTACGAAGGCCTCTCCCGCGGTGAAAAAGACTTTAACGCCCTGGTGACCAAGATCGGCGCCCTCAAGCCGGACGTGGTCTATTTTGGCGGCTGCCACCCTGAGGCGGGCCCGCTGGTGCGCCAGATGCGCGAGCAGGGAGTGCAGGCGAAATTCTTCTCCGGCGACTGTATTGTCACCGAGGAGCTGGTGACGGCCGCCGGCGGGCCGCAGTTCACCAACGGCGTGCTGATGACCTTTGGTCAGGACCCGCGCACTCTCCCGGAAGGCAAAGCGGTGATCGAGAAGTTCCGCGCCAGCGGCTTTGAGCCGGAAGGCTATACCCTCTACGCCTACGCCTCTATTCAGGCTATCGCCGCCGCCTGGAACGCCGTCGGCACCGATAACGCCAAAGCCAGCGACTGGCTGAAGAGCCACGACGTCGAGACGGTGATGGGCAAAAAAGGCTGGGATGGCAAAGGCGACCTCAAGGTGTCGGACTATGTGGTCTATCAGTGGGACGACAAGGGCAAATATCACCAGCTCTGATCGGCGACCACCCAGGAACTATCCGTTGTTTTGATTGGCTAATCGTCTCACGACGGCGGTCGACCGGGTACCGATCCCGACGGCCGTCGGCCGGGCGGCTGGAGGGGCTATGACGGCGTTTTTTCTGCAACAACTGATCAATGGGCTGACGCTGGGCGCGGTGTACGGCTTAATCGCCATCGGCTACACCATGGTGTATGGGATCATCGGCATGATCAACTTCGCCCACGGCGAGGTGTATATGGTCTCCGCCTACCTGTGCGCCATCGGCCTGGCGCTGCTCTCCTTCTTCGGGATCCATTCGTTTCCGCTGCTGATTTTCGCCACCCTGGTATTCACCATTGTGGTCACCGGCGTGTACGGCTGGGCGATCGAGCGCATCGCCTACCGGCCGCTGCGCAACTCGACGCGCCTGGCGCCGCTGATCTCGGCTATTGGAATGTCGCTGATCCTGCAGAACTATGTTCAGCTGAGCCAGGGGCCAAACCAGCAGGGGATCCCGACGCTGCTCAGCGGCGCGCTGCGTATGACGGTGGGCGATGGGGTAGTGCAGATCACCTGGACCAAGGTGTTTATTCTCGTCGCCGCGCTGGTGGGGATGCTGATCCTGACCTGGATTATCCAGTACACCCGGCTGGGGCGCATCTGCCGCGCCACCCAGCAGGACCGGCGCATGGCGGCGATCCTCGGCATCAATACCGACCGGGTGATCTCCCTGGTGTTTGTCATCGGCGCGGCGATGGCCGGCCTGGCCGGGGTGCTGGTGACCATGAACTACGGCACCTTCGACTTCTACATCGGATTTATTATCGGCATCAAAGCCTTCACCGCCGCGGTGTTGGGCGGGATTGGCTCGCTGCCTGGCGCGATGCTGGGCGGACTGCTGCTCGGGGTGGCCGAGGCGCAGTTCGCCGGAATGGTGAATTCGGATTACAAAGACGTTTTTTCCTTTGCGCTGCTGGTGGCGATCCTGATTTTTCGCCCGCAGGGGCTGCTGGGTCGTCCGCTGGTGGCCAAGGTCTGAGGGGGCTCTATGGGTGAACTGACGCGCCAGCCTGCGCGGGATATCAAAAGCGCGCTGATCGACAGCGTGCTGGCCGGTCTTTGCGCGTTAATTGTCTTTGGCCCGATCGTCGGCGTGGTGCTCAAAGGCTATGGCTTTACCCTCGCGCCCGCGCGGGTGGCGATCCTGGTGGCGGTGGTGATGGCCGGCAGACTGGCGCTCAGCCTGCTGCTGCAGAGCCGGCGGGGCAAGGCCTTGGTTGCCCGCTTTGAGGGGGCGGATGACGGGGTGTACGTTCGGCCCCCGGGCTACCGCTCGCGGCTGCGCTGGATAATGCCGCTGCTGGTGGGCTTGGCTATCGCCTTTCCGTTTCTCGCCAGCAAATACCTGCTGACCGTGGCGATCCTCGGGCTGATCTATGTCCTGCTCGGTTTGGGGCTGAATATCGTGGTGGGTCTCGCGGGGCTGCTCGATCTGGGCTATGTGGCGTTCTATGCTATCGGCGCCTACGGCCTGGCGCTGGGCTACCAGTACCTGGGTCTCGGCTTCTGGGCGATGCTGCCGCTGGGGGCGGTGATGGCGGCCCTCGCCGGGGCGTTGCTGGGCTTTCCGGTGCTGCGCATGCACGGCGACTATCTTGCCATCGTCACCCTCGGCTTTGGCGAAATCATTCGCCTGGTGCTTAACAACTGGGTGAGCTTCACCGGCGGCCCCAACGGCGTCCCGGTGCCGTCCCCGACGCTGTTTGGCCTCGAATTTACCCGCCGGGCAAAGGATGGCGGTATCCCCATCCATGAGTTCTTCCACGTCAGTTACAACCCCAACCTGAAATTCATCTTCCTCTACGCCGTGCTGTGCATGGTGGTGATACTGGTGCTGCTGGTGAAGCATCGCCTGACGCGGATGCCCATCGGCCGCGCCTGGGAGGCGCTGCGCGAGGATGAGATCGCCTGTCGTGCGATGGGGCTCAACCATGTGCTGGTCAAGCTCTCGGCGTTCATGCTCGGCGCGTCGACCGCCGGCATCGCCGGAGTGTTCTTCGCCAGCTATCAGGGATTTGTTAATCCGACGTCGTTCACCTTTTTTGAGTCGGCGCTGATCCTGGCGATTGTGGTGCTGGGGGGAATGGGCTCCACCCTTGGGGTGGTGCTGGCGGCGTTTGTCCTGACGGTCACCCCGGAACTGCTGCGTGGGTTTGACGAATATCGCGTGCTGCTGTTTGGCGTCCTGATGGTGCTGATGATGATCTGGCGGCCGCGCGGCCTGGTGCGCACCAGCCGCAGCGGGGTCGCGTTGCGAAAAGGAGTCGCGCCATGAGCGACAGCATCTTACGCGTTGAGCATCTGATGATGCATTTCGGCGGCATCAAAGCGCTGAATGACGTCAATCTGGAGGTGGAGCGGGGGTCGATCACCGCCCTGATCGGCCCCAACGGCGCGGGCAAGACCACGGTGTTTAACTGCCTGACCGGCTTTTACCGGGCGACGGGGGGGAGTATCGTGCTACGGGCGCGGGAAAAGGTCACCGATGTCATTCAGGTGCTGGGGCAAAAGCTTCACCCGGACGATTTCCTCCACCCGGCGCAGCTGGGGCGGCGGATCTATTACAAGATGTTCGGCGGCACCCATCTGGTGAACCGCGCCGGTCTGGCCCGCACCTTCCAGAATATTCGCCTGTTCCGCGAGATGTCGGTGATTGAGAACCTGCTGGTGGCCCAGCATACCCAGGTCAACCGCCATCTGCTGGCCGGGATCCTCAACACCCGCAGCTATCGGCAGGCGGAAAGTCAGGCGCTGGATCGCGCGTTTTACTGGCTGGAGGTGGTGGAGATGGTGGACTGCGCCAACCGTCTGGCGGGAACGCTTTCCTACGGACAGCAGCGGCGGCTGGAGATCGCCCGCGCCATGTGCACCCGTCCGGAGATGATCTGTCTGGACGAGCCGGCGGCCGGACTCAACCCGGTCGAAACCCAGGCGCTGAGCCGGATCATCCGCTTTCTGCGCCAGCAGCACGGCATCACGGTGCTATTGATCGAACATGATATGGGGATGGTGATGGAGATTTCGGATCATATCATCGTCCTCGATCACGGGGACGTCATCGCCCGCGGCGCGCCGCAGGCGATTCAGGCCAACGCCAGCGTGATTGCCGCCTATCTTGGCGCTGAGGAAGAGGAGACGCGCCGATGAGCCAGCCACTGCTTGCCTTTGATGAGGTGGATGTCTTCTACGGGCCGATCCAGGCCCTGAAGCAGGTCTCCCTGACCGTCAACGAGGGGGAGACGGTGGCGCTGATCGGCGCCAACGGCGCGGGTAAATCGACGCTGTTGATGTCGGTCTTCGGGCAGCCGCGTATTGCCGGCGGGGAGATTTTCTATCGCGGGGAGGCGATCAGCCGGAAATCGACCCACTTTATCGCCAGCAACGGCATCGCCCAGGCCCCGGAAGGGCGGCGCATCTTTCCCGATATGACCGTCGAGGAGAATCTGCTGATGGGGACCATTGCCATTGGCAACCGCTATCAGGCCGAGGACAAGGTCCGGATGTACCAGCTGTTCCCCCGGCTGGAAGAGCGGCGGGGACAGCGGGCGATGACCCTCTCCGGCGGCGAACAGCAGATGCTGGCCATCGCCAGGGCGCTGATGAGCCGGCCGCGCCTGCTGCTGCTGGATGAGCCGAGCCTGGGACTGGCGCCGCTGGTGGTGAAGCAGATATTTCAGATCCTGCGCGAGCTGACGGCCCAGGGGATGACGCTGTTTCTGGTGGAGCAGAACGCCCGCCATGCCCTCAACCTGTCGGACCGCGCCTACGTGATGGTGAACGGCCAGATCCGCCTGAGCGGTAGCGGCCAGGCGCTGCTCAACGACCCGGAGGTGCGTAAGGCGTATCTGGGGATCAGCGGCTGAGAGGGTTAATCCCGCGGTTGGTTACGGGTTTTAATGTGCTGCCAGAAACGTTCGGCGGCCTGGTTAAGCCGCGAGCCGGAGCGGTAGAGCCAGGCGCCGATCGGCAGCGACAGGCTCTCATCGAGGATCGTCAGTCGGCCTTCGTCCAGCTCGCGCTGAATGGAGTACTGCGGCAGCCAGCCCACGCCGTCGCCATTGAGGATCATGCGCTTGAGCAGTTCGCTCATGGAAGAGACAAAGGTGAGGGAGAAGGTGATCTCCGGCGTGCGGTCGATGACCTGGTTCACCTGGCGCCCCATATAGCTGTCGTTGGCGTATTTCATCAGCGGCAGCACGCCGCGATGTAAATGAAACAGCGGCCGGCCATGTTCGTCGCAGGGGGAGACCAGGTGCAGGTAAGAATCAAAAATTTTATGATTAATAAACGGATAGTTCATTAATTCTTCATTATAGAAGGAGAGGATAAAATCGCTTTTACCCTCTTTCAGGTTAAATACGGCGTCGTTGACGTTAATCGATTCAACATGAAAAGTCTTATTTTTACGGTCGGTGTAACCGGCGATAATTTCCGGCAGCAATAACACCGACAGCGAAGGGGCGGCGTCGATTCTTATTTTCTGCGTGGTGTTATTTAAACCTTTAATTCGGCTGATCTGAAAATCCATGTCGTCGAGCATATTTCGCGCATAGCCGACAAAAATTTTCCCGCGGTTGGTCAACTGCAGGGGGTTGGCGCTGCGGTCGAAGATGCTGAATCCGAGGGAAGCCTCCAGCGACTGGATGCGTCGGCTGAACGAGGACTGGGAGATATTGCGGGCTTTGGCCGCCAGGGTAAAGCTGCGTGACTCCTCGAGAGCAATCACATCATACAGCCATTTAACTTCCAGATTTGCCAACACCGATCCAGTCCTCAAAAACGCAATAAAGGCTATGCAATTTTAGCATAGCGCATAGAAACTATGCAATTAACATAATTATCGACAGGTGTTAACATTTTTTGGAAAGTTGAGATTTATGAATGCGTATCGGCGACCCTACATGAGCACGATATGAAATCGCGACTCACGGTTATTTATTGCTTTATTTCATTGCCCAGGATTTATCTTATTAAATAGCTGGCGACGATGACGAAAGCAATGAATAACCCAGGCCTCTTACCTTAAATAGTTTGTCAGGAGTTCCATGTCACAACAAATTGAATCAGTAAAAATGGCTCTGCAGGAGCTGGGGATTAATGCAAGCGGCGAATTGTTTTACAACCCTGATTACGATTTGCTTATTGCACATGAAACCGCTCCTGAGCTGACCGGCGCGGCCCGCGGCGTAATGACCGACTCTGGCGCTGTGGCAGTGGATACCGGCATCTTCACCGGCCGCTCGCCGCGCGATAAATATATCGTCAGAGACGAGCAGACGCGCGACACCGTATGGTGGGCTGACTCCGGCCTCGGCCGCAATGACAATAAGCCGTTATCGCCAGAAGTGTGGCGCAGCCTGAAAAGCCTGGTCGCAGGCCAGCTGAGCGGCAAAAAACTGTACATCATCGACGCCTGGTGCGGCGCCAGCCCGGACACCCGCCTTGGCGTGCGCTTCGTCACCGAGGTGGCGTGGCAGGCCCACTTTGTCAAAAACATGTTTATCGTGCCGAGCGCCGACGAGCTGGCCAGCTTTACCCCGGACTTCGTGGTGCTCAACGGCGCCGGCTGCACCAATGCCAACTGGCAGGCGCAGGGCATGAACTCCGAGAACTTCGTCGCCTTTAACCTGAGCGAGCGTATTCAGCTCATCGGCGGCACCTGGTACGGCGGCGAAATGAAAAAAGGGCTGTTCTCGGTCATGAACTACCTGCTGCCGCAGAAAGGCATCGCGTCGATGCACTGCTCGGCCAACCGCGGCGAAGCAGGGGACGTCGCGCTGTTCTTCGGCCTCTCCGGTACCGGCAAAACCACGCTGTCCACCGATCCGCATCGTCAACTGATTGGCGATGACGAGCACGGCTGGGACGATGATGGGGTGTTTAACTTCGAAGGCGGCTGCTACGCCAAGACCATCAATCTCGACCCGCAGGCGGAGCCGGAGATTTATGGCGCCATCCGCCGCAATGCGCTGCTGGAAAACGTGGTGGTGCGCGCCGACGGCAGCGTGGATTACGCCGACGGCAGCAAAACCGAGAACACCCGCGTCTCCTATCCGCTGTCGCATATCGACAATATCGTCAAGCCGGTGTCCCGGGCGGGCCATCCATCGAAGGTGATTTTCCTTGCCGCAGACGCGTTTGGCGTCCTGCCGCCGGTCTCCCGTCTGACCACCGAGCAGATGCAGTACCATTTCCTGTCGGGCTTCACCTCGAAGCTGGCGGGCACCGAGCGCGGCATTACCCAGCCGACGCCGACCTTCTCCGCCTGCTACGGCGCGGCGTTCCTGCTGCTTCACCCGACCCAGTACGCCAGCGTACTGGCGGCGAAGATGGCGGAATCCGGTGCGGAAGCCTGGCTGGTCAACACCGGCTGGAACGGCGAGGGCAAACGCCTGTCGCTGCGCGATACCCGCAGCATCATCAGCGCGATCCTCAATGGCACCACCGGCCCGCTGCGCGATGAAGCGATCCCGGTGTTCAATCTTGCGATCCCGCAGAGCATTCCGGGCGTCGACAGCGCAGTGCTGGATCCGCGTAATGGCTGGAGCTCAGCGGATAAGTGGCAGGAGAAGGCGGAGAGTCTGGCTCAGCTGTTTATGGATAACTTTAAGCAGTACAGCGATACCGAAGCGGGCGCGCGTCTGGCGCTGGCCGGTCCGCAGCTGCAGAATAGCGCGGTCGAAGCCTGATCCGCGGCCAGCAGGTCGACGCCTGGCGCCGACCTGCTGGCGAGCCGCTTTACTCCGCAAAGGCCCGCAGCGCATCGCCAGTGAGGCGATAACGCACCCACTCATCCTGCGGCTGCGCGCCAATGCTCAGATAGAAATCAATCGCCGGCTGGTTCCAGTCGAGCACGCTCCACTCCAGACGCCCGCACTGACGCTGTACAGCATATTGCGCGATGGTTTTCAGCAGCGCTTTTCCGGCGCCGATCCCGCGATAGTCGGGGGTTACGTACAGATCCTCCATATAGATGCCGTTACGGCCAAGCCAGGTGGAGTAGCTGGTGAAGAACACGGCGTAGCCCACCGCTTTGCCCGCCACCTCGCAGATCAGCGCCTCGGTTTTGCTGCTGCTGGCAAACAGCGTCTCTCTGATCTCCTCTGCCGTCGTCACCACCTCTTCGGGGGCTTTCTCGTAGACCGCGAGTTCATAAATCATGTCATAAATAGCGGTGGCGTCGTCCGGGGTGGCCTGGCGGATCGTGATGCTCATGGGTCGTCCTGTCTGAATGGTATGAAGGAAAGCAAAATTGCTGACCCAGAGCATAAGCGGTATTGTGAAAAGAATTAAGTGCAATGAAATCAGCAAACGATGAATATTATGCATCCTGTCCTGCGCCGTATCGACCTCAACCTGCTGCCGGTCTTTGACGCGGTCTATCGCTCCCGCTCGGTGCGCCTGGCGGCAGAAGAGCTGGCGATGAGCACCTCGGCGCTGAGCCATGCGCTCTCCCGGCTGCGCAGCGCCCTCAACGACCCGCTGTTCTATCGGGAAGGTCACCGGATGTGTCCCAGCGTCTATGCCAGCCAGCTGGCGCCCTCTATCGCTTCGGCGCTGAAATTTCTCAATCAGGAGCTGACGCCGCCGGCGGCGTTTGTGCCGGCCGCCAGCACCGACTGCATGCAGATTGCGATCACCGATTTCACCGCGTTCTGCGTCTTTCCGACGCTGATGCACCACCTGCAGCGTGAGGCGCCCGGGCTGCGGTTTGAGCTCCGTTATCTGCCCCACAGCCCGGCGCTGACCGAGCTGCTGGCGGGGGAGGTCGATCTGGCTCTCGGGTTCAATACCCCTGACGAGCCAGCTCATCCCGATCTCGAGGAGATTAACTGGCTGCGGGACGAATATGTGGTTATCAGCCAGACCGACCGAACGGCGCTCACCCTGGACGCCTACCTTGCGGCCCGTCATCTGGTGGTGACCCCGTGGAATGAGCGGCAGGGGGTGCTGGACTGTGAGCTGGAGCGGCAGGGCTATTCGCGGCAGGTGGCGGTGAAAACGCCCTCGATGCTGAGCGCTCCCTTTATTATTGAGCAGAGCGATCTGCTGATGGCGCTGCCCCGGCGGGCGGCGGAGACGATGGCTCGCGCCGCCCGGCTGGCCATTTTCCCGCTGCCGTTTCCGGTTCCCCCGTTTGACGTCAAGATTTACGCCCACAAACGCAGCGGGAAACGCGAGGCCACCCGCTGGCTGATCTCCCTGTTGCAGACGCTGGGGAACGCCGCCGCGGCGCCGGCGCCCTGAGGTCACGTCCGGATTATTAACATCTCGCCGCTCCGCGTCGCGTTAACCCTGCCGGGCCGGGTATGTCTTTTACCGCCCGGCGCCCGGGGCGCAGCGGCGTACCCTGGCCTCGGTCACAAAACGGAAAACTCACCTTTTCATCCCTGCCGCCGACGCTGATGGTGCAGAGAGTGTTAAATGATTGTATGTAAAAGTAATGTTAATTAGTTAAATGTTATTTATGCGTAAATTGCATCAATGGATGCGTTTATTACGCTTATTTCATTCCCGGTTCTGTTTCAGTCTTCAGCAACAGGCGCGCGACAACGCGTGGATAACAAACTGGAGACCTGCATGCATTCGACAACCTCACTGATGAGTACCCGTGACCGGCTCGGCGCCATTCTGCGCGTCACGTCCGGTAACTTTCTCGAACAGTTCGACTTTTTCCTGTTCGGGTTTTATGCCACCTACATCGCACATACCTTTTTTCCGGCGAGCAGTGAATTCGCCTCGCTGATGATGACCTTCGCGGTCTTTGGCGCCGGCTTTCTGATGCGGCCCATCGGCGCCATCGTGCTTGGCGCCTATATCGACAAGGTAGGGCGGCGCAAAGGGCTGATTGTGACCCTGTCGATCATGGCCACCGGCACCTTCCTGATCGTGCTGATCCCCTCTTACCAGGCCATTGGCCTGTGGGCGCCGCTGCTGGTGCTGATCGGCCGCCTGCTGCAGGGCTTCTCCGCCGGCGCTGAGCTGGGCGGGGTATCCGTCTATCTGGCCGAGATCGCCACCCCGGGCCGCAAAGGGTTTTACACCAGCTGGCAGTCGGGCAGCCAGCAGGTCGCCATTATGGTGGCGGCCGCGATGGGCTTTGCCCTCAACGCCGTGCTGGAGCAGAGCGCCATCAGCGACTGGGGCTGGCGTATTCCGTTCCTTTTCGGCTGCCTGATCGTCCCGTTCATTTTTGTGCTGCGCCGTAAGCTGGAGGAGACCCAGGAGTTTACTGCCCGCCGCCATCATCTGGCGATGCGCCAGGTATTCGCCACCCTGCTGGCGAACTGGCAGGTGGTCATCGCCGGGATGATGATGGTGGCGATGACCACCACCGCGTTCTATCTGATCACCGTCTATGCGCCGACCTTTGGCAAAAAAGTGCTGATGCTCAGCGCCTCGGACAGCCTGCTGGTCACGCTGCTGGTGGCGATTTCCAACTTCTTCTGGCTGCCGCTGGGCGGGGCGCTGTCCGACCGCTTTGGCCGCCGGCCGGTGCTGATTGCCATGACCCTGCTGGCGCTGGCTACCGCGTGGCCTGCGCTGACCATGCTGGCGAACGCGCCGAGCTTTTTGATGATGCTGAGCGTGCTGCTGTGGTTGTCCTTTATCTACGGCATGTACAACGGGGCGATGATCCCGGCGCTGACCGAAATTATGCCCGCCGAAGTGCGCGTGGCAGGCTTCTCGCTGGCCTATAGCCTGGCGACCGCGGTGTTTGGCGGCTTCACGCCGGTGATTTCCACGGCGCTGATTGAATATACCGGTGATAAAGCTTCCCCAGGCTACTGGATGAGCTTTGCCGCCGTCTGCGGCCTGCTGGCCACTTGCTACCTCTATCGCCGCAGCGCCGTTACGCTGCAGACGGCACGTTAATCAGGGAGATGATGATGCGTAAAACGACAGGAACCCTGCTGGCCACGTTGCTGCTGGCCGCCACCGGCGGCAGCGCGCTGTCCGCTGAGGTCACCGTGATGATCTCCGGCGGCTTCAAAGCGGCGCTGGAAAAGCTGGCCCCGGCATGGGAAAAACAAAGCGGTAACCACCTCGTGGTGATCCCCGGGCCGTCGATGGGGAAAACGCCGCAGGCGATCCCTAACCGCCTGGCGCGGGGCGAACACGCGGACGTGGTGATTATGGTCGGCGACGCGCTGACCGGCCTCGAGAAAGCGGGCCGTACGCAACCGGATTCGCGCCGGGAGCTGGCCGACTCGCCCATCGGCGTGGTGGTAAAAGCGGGAGCGCCGCTGCCGGCTATCCGCAGCGCAGACCAGCTGCGGGCGGCGCTGCTGGCTGCGCCGTCGGTCGCGTACTCCGACAGCGCCAGCGGACGCTATGTCAGCTCGACGCTGTTCCACCGCCTGGGCATTGATGAGGCGATGCAGAGCAAAGCGCAGATGGTGGAGCGTATTCCGGTAGCCTCGGAAGTGGCGAAGGGACGGTATGCGATCGGTTTTCAGCAGGTGAGCGAACTGCTGCCGGTGCCCGGCGTGACCGTTGTCGGCGAACTGCCGGATAACCTGCAGTACGTCACCCGCTTTGCCGGGGCGGTGACCGTCAGCGCCGACCACCCGCAGGAAGGAAAGGCGCTGCTGACGTATCTGGCCTCACCGGCGGCGCAGGAGACCATCCACGCCACCGGTATGCGAAGCGTAGCTGCCGCCGCGCCGGTCAGCCAGAAGGATACTGTTCAATAATCAGCTTCTCCAGCTCTGCCGCCACGTAGGACTGAATACGGCCGCTGAGGCGGATCAGACCTACCGTACGGGTGACCACCGGCTCGGTAAGCGGTACGGCGCGGAGAACGGAATGCTCCCCGGCGGGCATCGACATCGCGGGCACGGCGGCAATGCCGATGCCCGCTTCTACCATCCCCAGCATCGTGGTGACGTGGCGGGTTTCGCAAATGCTTGGCCGCGCCGGCGTCAGATGCGCCAGCTCCCTGTCGAGCAGCGTCCGGTTGCCGGAGACCCGATCGAGGCCAATATAATCCTGTTCAAAGTATGCCTGCCAGCTGAGGTGCGTCCTGCTCGCCAGCGGATGGTCGTGCCGACAGGCGGCGACATAGCGGTCGTCGGCCAGCGGGGTGAATTCGATGCTGGCCGGCAGGTTTTTGGCAAAGCAGAGGCCAAAGTCAGCCTGTCCGCTGCTCACCGCCTCGATGACATTCCCGGCGCTGCTGTCGATCAGCCGGATACGCACCTGGGGAAAGCGCGCCTGAAAGCTGCGGATGATTTCCGGCATAAAGTAGTAGGCGGCAGAAGGTACCGTCGCCACTGTCACCAGCCCGGTACGCGTCTTGCTGACCTGGCTGATATCCGCCAGCACCGTCTCGACGTGGGCCAGCAGCTGCTCCGAACGTTCGGCAAAATTCTGTCCATACAGCGTAAGGGTCACGCGGCGGGTGGTGCGCTCGAACAGCCGGTTGCCTAACGCGGTCTCCAGCTTTTCGATGCGGCGGCTGAGGGCCGACTGCGACAGGCAAATGGATTCTGCGGCCAGCCGAAAGCTGCCATACTCCATCAGGGCGCGAAAGGCATAGAGATCGTTGAAGTCAAAATTTACGGGCATGGCGGCGGCATCCTTATCGGCTGTCTGGCGCCTCGCCCCGTCCGGTGAGGGGCGATGGCGACGAAAATCGGCTCGGCAGGTGACTGGGCGCGCGGCTGACCGCACGCCGGGTCGTCATACCTTGAGCAGTTTTACCGTGGCATCGATATCGATTTCGTCTTCCGAGAAGATCAGGGTTGTCCCCTGAAAGGTGGTGATCGCCAGCTTTTTCACCGAGCGCATCTCTCCCGGCTGCACTGTGGATTTTGGCCGGATGCTGTTCATCAGCAGCCCGACCGACAGCACCGCGTTTTCTTTATCCACGCGGGTCTCGACCGGCTCTTCTTCCCGGTAAACCACATAGGATTTGATGGAGGTCAGCTTCAGCCGCTCGCCGGCGATATAGATATATTTGCTTTCCGGAATGACCTTCACCGCGTAGGCCGACAGCCCTTTATTGTTGGTGGTAGGTTCAAAAGTCACCGCCGCGTCTTTCTTGATGAGATCGGGATTGGCGACCTTAATCACATGAAAATACCGGTTTTCGCCGTTTTCATCTTTGATAAATCCAAAACCTTTATCTTTAAACCACGTTGTGATTGTTCCGTTCATCGCCATTACCGTTCTTACTCGTTGGTTAACTCAAATTTTGCAGCGCGCAGTGTAAAGCACATTGCCTGCGCAGACCATGCCTTTGCGATAAGTGTGGGTGATAAATGACGCCGCCGCGAGGGCGGATCGTGCGCCAGCGTCGTACCGGCGGGCAAAATGGGGTACTATCGCCGGCCACTCCTTCTTCGGGCCGTCTGATGTCCACCATTATCGATACCTTTGTCGCTCCGCCGTGCCGCGAGCAGATAACCCTCCTGTATCAGGACGAACACCTGCTGCTGATCAATAAACCTGCCGGGCTGCTGAGCCTGTCAGGCAAAGATCCGCGCAACCTCGACTCCGTGCATCATCGACTGGTCCAGCGCTTTCCGGGCTGCACCCTGGTACACCGCCTTGATTTCGGCACTTCCGGTCTGATGGTGGTCGCCCGCAACAAGGTGATTAACGCCGCGCTGTGCCAGCAGTTCAGTCAGCGCACGGTGGGTAAGGTCTATACGGCGCTGCTGTGCGGCCATCTGCCGGAAGATGAAGGGATAGTGGAGGCGGCGATCGCCAAAGACCCGGCCCGTTTCCCGCGCATGTCGATCTGCGCCCGGCACGGCAAACCGGCGCGTTCGCACTACCGGGTAATTGACCGTATGTACCAGACGCGGGAAGGGGAGAGGGCGCTGGCGCTGACGAGGGTGGCGCTCACCCCGGAGACCGGGCGCACCCATCAGCTGCGGATCCACTGTCAGCTGCTGGGCTATCCGATCCTTGGCTGCGATCTGTATGGCGGCCGGGAATTTCCGGGCACGGAACAGGCTCCGCGGCTGATGCTGCACGCCAGCGAACTGCGTTTTCGCCACCCCGTCAGCTGCGAGCCGATGCATATCCAGCAGGCAAGCTCGTTCTGATCGCCTGCCGCTGGAAGCCCGCCATCACCACATCAGGTCGTCGGGCACCTTAAAGTCGGCGTACGGATCGTCTTCATCCTGCTCATCCTGGCTCAGGGCGCTGTGCAACACGATGCTGCTGGCATCGCGCTGGGCAATTTTCTCTGCCACAATCGCCGGAATAATTGCATATTCCCCTTCAGGTTTGTTATCCACCGCCAGGCGGGCAATCGCCAGGCGACCGTTAATCAGCTGGGTTTGGGTGGTCTTGTCGACCATGATTTTTTTGATCAGATTATTATCGGTAAAGTTAAAGCCGATATCGCCCCGGGCGACCGTAATGCGGTTCATCTCAATCAGCTGCTTGACCTGAGCTTTATACTCTTTCGCCAGCACCGCCTGCTTTTGCTGCTCGCTGAGCTGTTTATCGCGCTCCAGCTGGGCTTTTTTATTCTCTTCCACCGCTTCCCGGGCCTCACGGGCCTGCACGCGGGATTTTTTCGCCGTTCTCTGGACTTTGGCCATTTTTTTGCTGCTGACCAGGCCGGCTTTGAGCATCTGCTCTTGTAAGGTAAGTTTTGTCATTTGCGTATCTGAAGCTTAGGAAACATCTGGCAAGTATACCTGCATTGGCGGAAACGACGCCAGACCCGCGGACGTACTGGGCCGCTGTGCCCGGTAGCTCGAGACTGGCCGGGGATTACTCCCGGGGCTGGAGCTGATAAATCCAGGCGCTGACCTGCTGTCCATCGTCGGTGGTCACCTCCACCGACACCCGATCGTACCCCTCCTCAAAGTCGTCCAGCATGGCCCAGTGCGCCGCCAGCCGGTCGGACAGGAACAGATAGCCGTTGACCCGCGGGCCGTTGGCATCGAGGACGATCCCCGGAAAATCAGCAGCTGCGCCCCAGCCGCGCGCGTAAAAGGTACCGGTAACGTAGCCCGGACGCCACTCGCCCCCGATCGCCTCCAGAATATGCGCATTGCTGCGACCGGGACAGAGCGTCCCATAGACAAATAGCGGTTTCATTTTCTCTCTCTCGTTCGCCCTGATACCCGCCCCCAGCGGAGCGGAAAACCAAAATACGGGGTAATTCAGCGCCTGGCAATGGCCGGGTGGGGGGGCAGGCATCTCTCTGATGCCGGAGGAGATTCAGGCGCCGGCGCTGTCGGTGGCATATTTACTGCAGTGACAATTTAGTGTTGAGTTTTTTATTATTTGCAGGTGAATATAAATAATATTTAATAGCGAAATAATAAATGGACGGCTTATAGAATAAGCTGCGTGAATGGAATGAAGAGGAATTATAAAACTTCCTTGGGTTGAATTCAGATATTATTTAGGGCCAGGCGTTACCTCCCCTGGCTATTTCACTTTAAGATAAACCTCCCTTGAACAAAAAATACCATCTGATTTCGAAATTCTCGCGGGCAGGGGAGATATTTCCTTTCCTTGAAGCGGCAGGCAATCAATCGAGACGAACGACGTTCGGGAGAAAAACCGCTAGTGAGGAACAGGCCAGAGCAAATGCAGGGGCTGAGGCGAACGTACGGCGGATGAAGGATATCCGACCGGGCATTTGGTCCTGTCTGCAGACAGATGAAAGCGAAAGGCACAGGAGGTGCAATGAAGATTTTCCGCCCATTATGGCACGATGGGGCTTTTCTGGTTCCGCAGCAGTTTCAGCAACAGGCCCGCTGGGAGGCGCACGTCGCCGATACGGTCTCCCGCATGGCGCTCGCCCACCCCTGGGGGGTATTGCGCGCGGAGTTTGACGCCAGCGCGCTCACCCTTTCCCGGCTCAACGCCACCCGGCTGATCGTGCGTTTCGCCGACGGCGCGCTGATTGACACCGAGCTGGCGGATATTTTGCCACCGGTCCGCGATGTATCGGACGTGATGCAGGACAACGTGGAGGTTCTGCTCGCTCTGCCGCTGCTCAGCGCCAGCGGCGGCAATCTTGATGACGGCCAGGAAAGCGCCCGCCCGCGCCGCTGGCGCGCCGAGCAGGTGACCGTGCAGGAGCTGGCAGGCCATGAACGCAGCGAGCTGGCCGTTCTGCGCCACGCGCTGACGCTGCGTCTCTCCACCGAGGAAAATGCGGCCTTCCTTACCTGCCCGGTAGCGCGTCTGGTACGCGACGCCCAGGGGCAGTGGATCGTTGACCCGAAATTCATCCCGCCGCTGCTGTCGCTGGCCGCAAGCCCGACGCTGGTCAGCGAGCTGGGCGAGCTGCTACATCGCCTGCAGGCCCGACGCAGACGCCTCATGGCCATGCGCCGTGAAAGCAATGCGCGGATGGCTGATTTTGCCGTGGCGGATGTTTCCCTGTTCTGGCTGCTCAACGCGCTGAACAGCGCCGAGCCGGTGCTCAGCGAGCTGCATCAGGACCCTTCGCGCCATCCGGAGCTGCTCTATCGTGAACTGGCCAGGCTGGCCGGCAGTCTGCTGACCTTCTCTCTTGAACATCATCTGGACGCGATCCCCCGCTACCGGCATGCCTCGCCGGAGCAGGTATTCCCACCGCTGTTTGCCCTGTTGGATACGCTGCTCGAAGTCAGCTTGCCCTCAAGGGTGATCGCCATCGCGCTGGAGCAGGGTGCTGACCGGGAGATCTGGCGGGGGAGGCTGCACGATGCACGGCTGCGCGAGGGGGCGGATTTTTATCTGTCGGTGCGTTCTTCACTTCCCCCTCACCAGCTTCAGAGCCGCTTTCCGCAGCTCTGTAAGGCGGGTAGCCATGATGATGTCGCCGAGGTCGTCAACATTGCCCTCAGCGGCATCGCGATCAAACCGCTGAGCCACGTGCCGGCGGCGATTCCGCTACGTCTGGAAAACCAATATTTCGCTCTGGATCTCTCCACCGATGCCGCCCGCGCGATGCTGGAGGCCGGCAACTGCACCTTCTATACCCCGGAATCGCTTGGCGACGTGAAACTTGAACTCTTTGCGGTACTGCGCTCATGAATATCTCTGAAAGCGATCTGATCAACAAAACCTTTTACCCGGGCTGGCTGATGGTCAGTCAGTTACGCTGCGGCCAGCCGGTGACCGATGGCGAGGCGCTCTATCGTCAGGCCTGTCGATGGGTGACCGAGGCGCGCGAGGCGCTGGCGGCGGCAGGCGTCAGTGAAGCCAGCGCTGAGCAGATGCTCTATGCCTACTGCGCGCTGCTCGATGAGAGCGTCCTCAACCGCGCCAGTCAGGATGATGGCTACCGCAGGTGGCGCAAGGATCCGCTGCAGGCGCGTTTTTTCAGCACTCTCAACGCCGGGGAAGAGCTCTGGGAACGGATCCGCCAGCTGCTGCGAGAGCCCACGGCGGATGCGGCAGTGCTGACTTGTTTCTATCGTACTTTGCAGCTGGGGTTTGTCGGGCAGTACCGCGCCCAGGATGACGAACGGCGTGAGGACGTGGCGCATGCGCTTGGCGCACGGGTCCCGCCGTTCAGCCTGACCCAGGAGGCGCCGGTGGTGGTTCGTGCCTCCCGGCTGCGCAGCGGACGGCGGATGTACTGGTGCGGCTGGGCGGTTGGCATTGTGGCGCTGGCCGCGCTGTGGTTGACCTTCTCCGCCGTGCTGTCACAGATGGTGGCGAAGATAGCAGGGCAGGGATAAGAGATGCGTGATAACGCCCGTCGTCTGCTTACGCTACTGACCGTCATCCTGGCCCTGTGGCTGGCGCTGGGCTTCTGGCCGCTGTCCATCGGCAACCAGGTGATCGTCAGTCTGTGCATCCTGCTGGTGGGCGGCGCGGCGCTCTGGCGTCAGCGTCGCCGGGCAGTCAGCCGTCAGCGATCGGAAATCGTCCTGCCGCCCGAGGATTTTCAGGGGGCAGTGGTTCTGGTCTGCGGGGATACCGACAGTCTGTTTCCCGGGCGTTCGGCGCACTGCGAAACCCGTCACGGCTGGTATCTACGGGGAGACAGCGCGGAGCAGTTGCCGCGGCTGGCGCAGTACCTGGCGGCGGCGCGTCCGGCGCTGGTATCGCAGGTTTCCGTGCTGCTGGCGGTGGTACCGGAGCACCACCCCTCCGGGGAGCACCTGGTGCAGTCGCTGTGCGACTGGCGGCGGAGTATTGTTCAGTGCCGAACCTGGTTAAACGGTCTGCCGCCGGTGTGGAGCGTGTTCTGGGTGACGCCGCCTGGCGGCCAGGCAGCGGAAAGCCGCTGGTTTACCGTCACGCCGGATCGGCCTGGTCTCCAGGTGCGGCAGAAGGGACAAGCGCCCCAGTCGATTGCCGACTGGCAGCGAGAGGGCAGCTCAGCCTCACGCCTGCATCAGACGCTGTGGCTGGAGAGCATTCTGGCGTTGGCAGAAAACGTTCTTGTCCGGCCACTGAGCACTCGCCAGGCGGAACTTTCGCCGTTGGACCTGTGCGCCATGGGCATCTGCCTGACGCCGGTGACGGCGGTGGCAAATAACCTCTGGCAGCAGCAAATCGCCGGGATCACCACGCTCTCCCCGGGCAACGCCGCGGCGCCAGGTCCTCACCCGCTGCCGGATCTTCTTCTGTCGTCACTGCCGCACCGCCACGGGGTCAGCCGCCGGATGCGCGCTGCCGGTCTTGCCGCTGGCATGGGCTTCCTCTTTCTGGCGCTGGCGATGCTGGCTTCCTTTATCAACAACCAGCGCCTGGTGCGCAGCGTCGGCGATCATCTGGCGGTGTATCACCGCCTTAGCGGCGCGCCGCCGACGCCGAAGCTGCAGGCGCAGCAGCGTCTGCGTGCCGACAGCCGCCTGCTGGATGACTGGCTGCGCCGGGGAGAGCCGCTGCGTTACCGGCTGGGGTTGTATCAGGGATTGCGGCTGATCCCCTTCGTGGAAGCCGCGATCAATGACTGGGCGCCGCCCCCGCCGCCGCGTCCGGTCATTAAGCAGGTTGTGCAGGGGCCGCAGACGATCCGCCTCGATAGCATGGCGCTGTTCGATACAGGCAAATCGACGCTGAAACCGGGTTCGACAAAGCTGCTGGTGAACTCGCTGCTGGGCATTAAGGCGAAACCCGGCTGGCTGATCGTGGTGGCAGGCCATACCGACAGCATCGGCAACGATAGATCCAATCAACAGCTCTCTCTGAAGCGTGCCGAGGCGGTCCGCGACTGGATGCGCGATACCGGCGATGTGCCGGAGAGCTGTTTTGCGGTGCAGGGCTACGGCGAAAGTCGTCCTGTCGCCAGCAACGAGACGCCAGACGGGCGGGCGCAAAATCGCCGGGTGGAGATCAGTCTGGTCCCGCAGAAGGACGCCTGTCTGACGCCGGGCACGGCTAATACCTCAGGAGCCGGGGCTGACGCCTTAAAAAACGAAACCGAGTAATCCGCGACCCCGAACGAGGACGGTGAACAATAACAATCTGCCTGCCTGACCCTGTGCGCTACGGGTTCCTGATAAACAGGAAACAGCGATGGGCGGTAGCGTGCCTGCAGCCAGTCAATCTTGTCGGCAAAGCGGGGCCTCTGCGGGGATGAAGCGCAGGAAAGGGGATGGATAAAGGAGATCAGCATGGATAGCGCTAAGGACAGTGCCAGAGAAATGCTGGCAGCGTTAAACGTTGAAGGTTCCGGTTTCTGTGTGCTTTTTTATTTCTCAGTAAGTGAAAATAAATATCCCTGGGGTTGCCTTTTAGTAATGAAACTCCTGGTGGGGTATCTGATATATCGATATGCACTTAAATATATTTATGATGAATGAGATGATTATCATTAAACAAAATTAAACCGTATGGCCTGTTAATCGATGTTTGATGGTCACTACTGCGGAGTAAAACAGGAATATAATGGATACCTCTTCAATAATTACCGGCACCACCCTTAACCGTTACCAGCTGGATATTCCTTCATGTACTGCATCGCTGGATGTGGAAGAATTCAGCGGTGCAGAAAAACTCAGTGAAACGTATCTCTGGACAATTTATTTCACCAGCACGGATAAAAATATCGACGCCAGCCAGTTACTGAGCAAACCGGCGACGCTGACGATGGGCGGCGGCATATTACAGAGCCTGACCGAATGCAAACGGGTGCATGGCGTGGTCACGCATTTTGAGCGTATCAGTGGCTCTGCTGACCAGGCAGAGTACATGATAACCCTCGAACCCTTCCTCTCGCTGCTGGACAAACAGTTCCGCACCCATCGTTTCTTCGTCAATAAATCGGTGCCGGAAGTGGTGGAGCAGGTTTTGCAGGAACACCACCTGCATGACTGGGAGTATGAGTTTAATCTCAAGCAACACTATCCGCGGCGCGAGCAAATTAATCAGTATCAGGAGAGTGACCTGGCGTTTATCCAGCGCCTGCTGGCAGAGGTGGGGATATTTTATTTCTTCACCCTGCAGGAAGAGGCCCAGAGCGAAGTGGTCCACTTCGCCGACGCGCAGCGGGCGCTGATGTTCGATAAGACACTGCCGGTTAACAGCCCGTCCGGGATGAGCGACAGCGGTGCGAAATCAGTGTGGGGGCTGAATGTCTCCCATAACGTGGTGGAGGCGGGCGTCATCACGAAAGATTACAACCACCGTACCGCGCAGAGCATTCTGCAGTCAGCCCCGGCGGATATGACGCGGGGGGACGGCGAAGGAAATACCTATGGCGAGGTGTATCACTACAAACTGCGCCACCAGGAGCGGGGCGATAAAATCGACCCCACGGCGGAAACGGCGAACTTTTACGCCCGCCTGGACCACGAACGTTTTCTGGCGAACCAGACGCTGATAACCGGCGTCAGCACCGACGCGACGCTGGCGCCCGCCCAGGTGCTGACCCTCACCGACAGCCTGCCGCCGACCCTGCCGGCGCCATTACAGGAGCCGGTACTCATCACCGGAACCGGTTTTACCGCCAGTCGCAGGAACGCCCTGCGGGTGACAATACTGGCGGTGCCGTACAGCGAAACGGTGTGCTGGCGTCCGCCGCTGCTGCCGCGTCCGAAGGTGACCGGCACGATGACAGCGCGGGTGACCAGCGCGAAGGCGAATGATATCTACGCCTGGCAGGATGCGTCCGGGCTGTACCGGGTGATGTTCGACGCCGACCGGGATGATAAAAAGCAGGGCCAGGAGAGCATGCCGGTGCGGCTTGCCAAACCCTACGGCGGCGATGTGTACGGCTTTCACTTCCCGCTGATTCAGGGAACGGAAGTGGCGATAGCGTTCCACGAAGGCGACCCCGACCGCCCGTATATCGCCCATGCGCTGCACGACTCGCGGCATGTTGACCATGTGACGGAAAAGAACAGTACGCGCAACGTCATCAGAACGGCGGGGCTGAACAAGCTGCGGATGGAGGACAAGCGCGGCGAAGAGCATATCAAGCTCAGCACCGAGTACGGCGGCAAGACGCAGCTGAACCTGGGGCATAATGTGGATGCTCAGCGAGCGCTCCGTGGGGAAGGTTTTGAGCTGCGTACTGATGAGTGGGGGGCGATACGCGCCGGGAAAGGGATATTTATTACTGCGGACAGTCAGCCTGAAGCACAGGGGAAGACATTGGATATGGCTGCGGCACATTCTTTACTGGCGCAAGCCCTTAGCCAAATGGAATCACTTTCACAGGCAGCATCAGCGGCAAAAGCACAGCTTCTGCAATATGAACAACAACAGGCATTGATGGAAGAGAAGCTACTTACATTAAAGCAGGCTGTATTGCTGGCAAGTGCACCCGAAGGTGTTGCTTTAGCCAGCGGTGGTCATTTTCAGACGACTGCAAGTGAAAATATCTATATTACGGCAGGGCAACGTATTGAATTGGGGGCAAATAATAATATTTGCCTGGCTGCATCTAAAAAAATATCAATTTTTACTGAGGATGAAGGAGTCGAGACGATTGCCGCAAAGGGAGATTTGGTGTCGCAGTCTCAGTCAGGAAATATTGAAACAATCGCTAAACAGAATATCTCTTTGGTCAGTACAACAGAAAATATTACTTTGACAGCAGCAAAAACTTTGACATTGGCTTGTGCTGGTGGTGCGTATGTTCGTCTGTCCGGGGGGAATATAGAGTTAGGTTGTCCTGGTGATATTATGATGAAACAAAGTAAGCTTCTCTATAGTGGTCCGGCGTCTTTGCAATCAAATATTCCAGAACTACCCGATAGTGGCCCACACGCAATGAGTTTTATGTTGCTGGACGCTTTGGGTAATGCTGCACCATCTGTTATGAAAGTGAGTCTTTTCGATAGTGAGTCAAAAGAAAAAATATGGGACTCTGCTTTTAATGATGGAGAGTCGGGATGTTTTGAACAACCTGAAAGTAAAAATTTTCAGGCAATAATTGGCGATGACAAATGGACGAGTCTTTTTTCTTATGATGATAACTACGAGATTGAGGATGAGATTGATGATGATCTGGATCTTGGTGAGCATGGTCCGCAGTATGATGGTGAACTAAACGAACAAGATAAGGAATAGCTATGGAACAGTATACCGTTCAGAAGGGTGACAGCCTGTGGAAAATCAGTCGTAAATTTGGCATTGATATCAATGAACTTGCCAGTATTAATGGACTTCACACTAAAGCAGAGCGACATATTATCCAACCCGGACAGATATTAAATTTACCATCAAAAGATAAAGTCTATGATACTCAATTGACGTTGAGGATCTGCGATCTTGCCTGGCGTCCGCTCAAAAATGCAAAAGTCAGACTCACTTTCGATGGCAGGACGTATGAATACGTAACCGATGGGACTGGTGTTATGGCAGGTCTGCTTATTGAAGATAGTACCAAAGGTATAAAGGTTGAATTACAACATTTGAATAAGAAAGAATATATTCTGATAGCCAACCATAAAAAATTACCGCTGGGAACGTTAACTCTGCGGATATCATCCAGAGAAATGATAATAAAAGGAAGTACCAGAGTTAAACAAGGTACCCAGCAATCGAGCAAACGACAGGAAAAAGAAAAGGCGAAACAAAGAAATGACTCATCTGCTTCCAGCCCATCAGAAAGTAGAACAACAGAAAACCCGACTCCTTCTGTAAATCAAACCACCAGAACTGAAGGTGGTGCTCCTACCAGTGTGAGTAATATTGGTAATGTTAGTGAAGGGTTACGCCTTCCTCCAGAGGCAGAACAATATCGAGATTATATCATTGAAACAGCTAAAAAATATGATTTCCAGCCAGAGGGACTTGCTGCATTAATTTATGCAGAGTCAAGATGGAAAGCAAATGCGACCAATCCTACTGGTTCGGGAGCGGTAGGGTTAGGACAGTTTAAACCTGATACATGGTTATCTTACTGCGCTAAACCTGAATCTAAGGTTTATCAGTTTATAACAGAAAAATACTCATACCAAAAATTAATATATAGAGATAATAAACTTTTTGGCGAGTCAGGTGACGGAACTATAACGGAAATCGATACAGATACTGTTTTATCTTTACGGGTTAATGCAGAATACAATATTGATATGATTGGATTGTATGATCGAAAAGGGATTGACTCACTTAGTTTAAAGTTATCAGCAGTTAGTGCTCTTGAATCAGATGAATTAGTTAAAATAGCTTACCTTGTTCATATGAATGGGGCATTTGGCGCATATGACATTATTATGAATGGGAAAGAAACTCCTGGAAAAGGCGAAAAAATCCCCACTAATATTGTTTTCTATAACCGACTAATTGGTAATTTAAAAGATAATGAGATGAGAATTAGGTATTATTCTATTGATAGTACATGGAGGACCGCTTTTGTTGCATGGATGGTCAATTATTTCGATTCAATTATCGTACCTGATCATTACCGAATTGAACCGAAGATGACAAATTACTCCACCAAAGATATTATTCAGAAACTTAATTCTACGTACATTATAAATACGGATTTACCTCCAGTAACTCTTACGAATTCGCAGCCAAGAAGTACCCCATCGAATTCGCAGCCAAGAAGTACCCCATCGAATTCGCAACCAAGAAGTACCCCATCGAATTCGCAACCAAGAAGCACCCCATCGAATTCGCAGCCAAGAAGTACCCCATCAAATTCGCAGCCAAGAAATACCCCATCTCCTTCTGTAAACGTTGAGGGGAATACATGGAGTAACCCACTTTCTGTGTGCCGGATTCGTACTCATGCTCTTCCTCGAGTCCGTAGTGCTACTTTTAAGGGATGGAGAACTCGCTCTAATGGACGTCGTTATCAACACCAGGGCTTGGATATAGAAGCTGCACCAAACACACCAATATTTTCAGTAGCAGATGGTCGCATCGCTTTTATAATTGATCCTCCTCGTAGTGATTATGGCAGACAGTTGTGTATTATTGTTCAGGTTGACGATCTTCCACTAGAGAAGGCGTTGCTTTGTAGATGTAATGATAGTGAAATTAGTGAGGTTTATTTTTTCTACGCCCATCTGTCTGCAATTCATTCTGGTTTAGAGAGGGGAGACCATGTACGTTGTGGTGAATTATTGGGAGAAACTGGTTGCACAGGTAATGCCAATGGAATGATCAGTATAGCTTTAGGTGCTCATCTCCATTTTGAAGTTAGAGTAAAAAAGAGACCTGGTCCTGGTATAGCAAACAGGCTTGATCCTGCTCCTTTCATCGATGGGTTTAATTATCCTTAATAAGAAAATGAGAAATGAAAATTTTTATTAAATATTCTTTCATGTCGCTTTTATTTTTAGAAGCAGCAAGCTTACAAATCTGTTATGCGTCAGATAACTCAGTATCCAGTGTCAACTCGGATACAAATTCCATGACATTATCGGAGATTTTTTCAAGACAGGAACAACAACGTGTTGATGAGGAATATCGCGGTGATTATCGTAATTACAAAAATAAGCAAAATAATTTACCTGATTCTCAGAGGAGCAAAGTTTTTTCAAGTAATGAATATTGGTTGGTAAATAAAGAACAGGATCTATGGCTTGGCTTGTTTGATGGAAAAAATATCAAAGTGCCAGCAAACTATTACAAGGACATTCCTAATGGTGGGTATCATCAACAACGAATATTAAGAGTTAAAAGAAAGGGTAAAATTTCACAGTTTCTATTGGAACGTGAAACTAATAATTACCCATCTAAATGTCTCAGTGTAATAAATAATATAGTTTTTGACTCTTCATCATATACATATTTTTACTCTGGATGTACTAGTTTTAGTTTTGAACCTAACTCAACCCGCCATAGCATATTATATGATATTTTACTATATGATAAAATATATGATACGATAATTGTGCTTGATTCAATTCCTTATTCAACTCCTGAAGATCTTAAATATATAAAAGAATCTTTGGTGTCAATAAATGGATACTATCGGTATGATGCGCTTGACGTTGCATTTAGAATAATCGCAAAAGATCAGATCGTTATTGTTGACCCTGACACAGGCAAAGCTTTACCTAAGGTACCAAAAACTGATGACAATGGGAAAATCATCTTGATTAATGGAAAGCCAGTAATGGTTGATGATCCTGATGGCTATAATCCTGTCATTTTAAAAAGACTTCCTGAAGTCACTATTGTTGATTAATATCTTTATCAATTATTTTGATTATCCATAGGATGGTAAATCATGAAATATTTTGTTTTATTTTATTTTTTGATATCAACACAATTTGTCCATGCTAGCGATAGAAATGATGAGATATTCTTTTCCGAGAGTGACCCTAGAAATCTATTAGATCGAGATGCAGACGAAAGACATCATGATCAATTTATTTATTTTAAAACAACTCAAAACAATCTCCCCGATATAAAGAGGAATAAATCTTTATTTTACAATCAGTATTGGTTGATAAATAAAAAACAAAATTTATGGATAGGCTTTTTTGATGGAAAAAAATAAAAGTACCTGCTGGGATTTATTCAAATCTATCAGAGGATAGTTATCAATCGCAGCAGGTAATTAGAATAAAAGGAAATGGAAAAATATTACAGTTTTTATTGCCATCAGCAGTTGATGGATATCCAAACTCTTGTCTTGAAAAGAATGATAAGATAATGAAAGACGATCAGTTTTATATATATTTTTATTCGGGCTGTACATATGACTCACTTCAGAGGAACTCAATCAAGCATGACGGGCATTATGATATTTTACTTTACGATAAGAAATTTAATACATTAGTTAAATTGGATTCAATTCCTTATTCAATCCCTGAAGGTCTTAAATATATGAGTGAGTCTTTGGTATTAAAAAATGGATACTATAGGTTTGATTCTGCACAGGGGGCATTTAAGATAACAAGAAAGGATCAGATAGTTATTGTTGACCCTGACATAGGCAAGGATTTACCTAAGATACCAAAAACTGATGACAATGGGAAAACCATCTTGATTAATGGAAAACCAGTAATGGTTGGTGATCCTGATGGCTATAGACCTGTAATTTTAAAAAGACTTTCCGAAGTTATTATTGTTAATTAATTTTTAATTTGGATAAATGAAACATACAAATATATTTGTACGACGGGAATACTTATGGCATGGCTACAATTGAGTCTGTCGTACATTTTCACTTTGAAGCAGGAAGAATTGAAAGACTTAAATATCCGTGTGGAATAGTGCTACACTTTTGGCTATTCCTTTCAGGACAAGGTATTGAGGGTATCTTCTCCGCTAAACGCCGGGCAACTCTACATGCCAATAAATGGCAAGTGTAGCGGTATTAGATTCAATCATTAATACGAGAGAGGTTTGACTGTATTGTTCCGGTATCATTTATTGATGAATTCAATTATCCTTAAGGAATTTATGATGACTAAATTAATTAAATTCTTGATATTCTGCTATATAATAATATCGCCATTAACTCAAGCAGAAACTATATCTTCTGGTCGCGTTGAT
This sequence comes from Klebsiella sp. GG_Kp146, assembly GCF_040061975.1. Lineage (NCBI taxonomy): Bacteria > Pseudomonadati > Pseudomonadota > Gammaproteobacteria > Enterobacterales > Enterobacteriaceae > Klebsiella > Klebsiella sp. GG_Kp146. The sequence goes on along the minus strand of NZ_JBEAHA010000001.1, from coordinate 166,811 downwards.
GATCAGTCATGGCAAACTCGTCAAGAAGCTTTTGATCGAGAGCAACATGAAAATTATATAGAATTCAAAGTTAAACAAAATAATCTTCCTGATAATCAAAGATCAAAGCTATTAACAACCAATGAATATTGGTTGGTAAATAAAAAACAGGACTTATGGATTGGGATATTTGATGGGAAATATGTAAAAATACCCGCAGGTACTTATGTTAATATTCCTGGCGAAACGTTATTTCCAGAAAGCATAATTCGAATAAAAAGAGGTGGTAAAATATCTCAATTTTTATTACTAAATAGTAATGGTAAATATCCATCCGTTTGTGTCAATCGAAGAGATGGGATATTGTTTGATGCTCAGGATTATATGGTTTTTTATACTGGATGTGCCCGTGGTGATAAATTATACTCTAAAAAATTAGGCATTTTTTATAATATACTATTTTACAGTAAGACGTTTGATACAATATTGCAGCTTGATGAATTTCCTGATTCGGCATTGCAGGGAGATAGTATCAGCGTTTTCAAAAAATCGGTTGAAAAGGTTAGAGATTATTATATCGATTACAGTATTGAGTCAGCATTTAAGTTTACAGGTTCAGATCAGGTTATTGTTGTTGATAAAAAAACTGGAAAACCCCAGGAAAAGGTACCAGAAATAGATGATAACGGAAGTCCTGTCATGAAAAATGGAAAACCAGTTATGATTGATGATCCAGATGGATTCCAACCTGTCATTTTAAAAAGACTTCCTGAAGTCACTGTTGTTGATTAATATCTCTATTAATTATTTTGATTACCCATAGGGGATAAATCATGAAATATTTAGTTTTATTTTGTTTTTTGATATCAACACAAATTGTTCGTGCTAGCGATAAAAATGATGAGATATTCTCTTCCGAGAGTGATTTTGGAAGTCTATTAGATCGGGATGCAAATGAAAGATATCATGATCAATTTATTGATTTTAAAAAAAAGTCAAAATAACCTCACTGATAGTGAGAGAACAAAGATGTTGTTTCAAAATCAATACTGGTTGATAAATAAAAAACAGGACTTATGGCTTGGCTTTTTTGATGGCAAAAAAGTTAAAATCTCCAAAGGTATTTATCCAGATATAAATATTGATTCATATCTGCCACAACAAATCATTAGGATTAAAAAGGGCGGTAAACTATCTCAGTTTATTATAAAAAGCACTGAGGTGAACAGCTATGAATATCCTTTACACTGCTATAATAAATTTGATGCTGTATTACTTGATAAACCTGATTATCTGCTATCTTATTCAGGGTGTACAAATATCAGTCCGGGAAAGGATGGACGTCGAGGTACCTCATATAACATCCTGTTTTATAGTAAAACATTTGATACGTTAGTTTCTATAAATGAATTTACTTCCTCTGCAATAATTGATAATAAGTTGCATGCTGCTTTCCTCAAAAGTAAAGAAGATTATTTTGTTTATGAAAAAAACAATATTGCATTTAGAATCAATGGAAAGGATAAAGTAGAAGATGTGAATCCCGATACAGGATTGCCATTAAATAGGGATGATAGTTCTGAGGATGCTGATGGTGTTCTGGTGTTACCGCTTGAAAGACTTCCTGAGATAAACAATAAATAAAAATGGTTATGATATGAAAAAAACTATCTGTGTAGGTGACAAAACATCTCATGGTGGATCTGTTTTAACGGGCTCACCTCAGATCACCATTGACGGCAAATCTGTGGCACGTAAATCTGATCTTGTCTCCTGTCCGACACATGGTTTGAATAATATAAGTGAAGGGGATGAAAACCATTGCGATAATGGATTAGCTATTGCATTAGAGGGACATCGCTGTGCGTGTGGTGCTATTCTTATCTCTTCTGGTTCGCGTGTTTTAAAGGAATAGAATTATGCCAGTAAATATCTTTGATATTCCATTAGCAGAAAAAGCAGCTCAAAAAAAATTGCCATTATGGATTGATGCCGTAATTTCTGTTTGCATAGTGGTGGTATATATATATGTTTTTTTAGTTTATTTCCCTCAGTATTTATCAAAAAATAGCTTCGCTTTTTGGACTGAATTATTGCTGGTACCACTACTTTTTTGTGGAGCTGTATTTTTTTTCAGAATTATACTTTGGGATAATGAGGATATTGAGGTAACCAACTGGAATGAAACTCGCTCCACTTATTATCAGGAGTTGCTTCAAAAAGGAAGGGTTAATCTTGATATTATTGAGTTACAGGTCAGATTACCTGATTTAAACGGGAAAGTGGTTGATGTGGCAGGCAATTCTTTGTTGCCCGTTCGTTACACACCAAAATCCACACATATGTCCAGGTACCTTACTTTTAATTCGTCAGTAAATGAATTAAAAAGCGGTAGTCAAATACAGCAAAGAAACGTTCATTTATTTAATGAAATCATGGGGGAGTTCATTAATGATATTCATATGCATATAACTATTTTACCTAAGCATGCCAGAATAAAGGTAGTGTGTGTTCTTCATGATAATTTAAAATCTTTGATGGAAAAAATTTGGCAAGTTCGGTTTGAGAATGTATTTCCGTTAGCGAATGTTGAGTTTAGCAATAATCTATCAGAATCTATTGATAGCTGGTTAGACAGATCTTCTGATGAATATATTATTCTCATCGCTGCCAGTTTTCATGGTGTGGAATTATTTTATGATAAAATTGATAATAAATCTGAATCTGTAATGTTTTTATTTGGAAAATTAAAAAATGATGACGAAGGTGGCAACAACTCATCTTTAGGATCTCTTTTTCGTCCAGAATACGACTGGCCGGGGATAGATAAGTCACTAATTTGGGGTGGTGCTAATGATGGGGAGAAATTATCCGGTGTTGTATATTCCGGGTTGAATGAAGAAGAGCTAAAAAAGCTGGTGTTAAAAACCACAGACTATATGTCTGAAAGTGCACTTTCGTCGTATACCTACGTTGATTCAGGCAACTATGTATGTTTATGCCCGCCGCTTACCGAATTTTTACAATTGAATTATGTAAATGAATATCTTCTTCCTGGAAAATATTTGTTTGTAAATAAAAATGATGACCTCTTAATCTCTCATTTCTTTAATTCGGCTGCCAGTGGTAAAGGTGTGCTATAGCATGAAAAGTTTCATTATCAAATTTTCTGGCATTTTTTTTGTTGCTATTGTTACGGCTATTTTACTTCTGATTTATTACTTATGGGGGCCATCTTTAGGATGGACAGCACCAGCAGAAAAATTTGGCATACTCTGTACTATTTTTTCTGGTCCGGTTTTCCTCTCTTTATTGCTTGTAAGTCGGCGCTCACTTGTTGTGTTTGCATCAAGACTGCGTTTTTTTCGTCAGTTAAATGATAAACAGGGCGCTCGATCAAACAATAGCGTTCATTTAAAACAGGTGGCAGTAAATAAGAAATTAATAACCGAATTACAACAAGCCCTGCGACACATTTACGGTAATTTCTGGCCCCGCAAACTCCGCATCCTGCTGATTACCGGCAGCATCGCCGACGTCGAACAGCTGACCCCAAAACTCACCCAGGAACTCTGGCAGGAAGACCGGGGGACATTGCTGCTGTGGGGCGGCGACCCGGCGGCACCGGTGGACGCCGCCTGGTTCGCCGCGCTGCGAAAGCTGCGCCGTCGCCCGGCGGACGGTATGGTGTGGGTGACCTCCGCTTTTGACTCTGTTCCCGGTGCGGATGGCGATATGCCCGCCGCATCACTCACTTCTGATGCGACGGATGCGCTGGCCCATGCCCTGAGCGGTCGTTATGAGGCCCTGGGCTGGCGGCTGCCGCTGTATGTCTGGTCGCTGCACGGGCGCGGCGGGGAACAGGCTGGCCGGACAACCCAGCCGGTGGGCTGCCTGCTGTCAGCGGGATGTGCGCCTGACGCGCTGGCCCGCCAGCTGAACGGGCTGATACCGGCGCTCACCGCGCAGGGCATTCAGCAGATTTGCGACAGACCGCAGCATCATTTTCTGCTCACCCTGGCCGACCAACTGACCCGCGGGCCGGAAAGCCTGACCGGTCCCCTGTCCGTGCTGCTTAATCCGTACCGTCCGCTGCCGCTGGCGGGGGTGGTGTTCAGCGCCCCCTCTGCCGGGGCGCAGCGCAGCGTTGCCCACCACTGGAGCCGGGATAACCGCTGGGACGCCATCCCGGAATCCCCGCTGGCGTTACCGGCAGGCCTGCGTGCGCGTAAACCGGGCGTCAGCGGGGCGCAGATGGCGGGCGTGAGCATTGCGGTGCTGATGGCGCTGTGGGCCGCCTCAATGACCGTCTCCTTTATCACTAACCGCAGCCAGGTGGCGCAGGCGCAGCAGCAGGTTCAGCCGCTTTCAGCGGAGAAACAGCCGCTGACGGTCCGTCTGCATGCCCTGTCTGAACTGCAGAAAACCCTTGCCCGGCTGGAATACCGGTCACAGCACGGAGCACCCTGGTACCTCCGCGCTGGCCTCAGCCAGAATGATGACCTGCTGGCGGCGCTTCTGCCGCGCTATGGCGAAAGCGCCTTACCGCTGCTGCGTGATGCGACGGCGCGCCATCTGGAAGGGCAACTGAACACCTTTGTGCAGCTTCCGCCGGACAGTCCGCTTCGCGAGAAGAGGGCAAAAACGGCTTACGACCAGTTAAAACTGTACCTGATGCTCTCGCGCCCTGAGAGGATGGACGCGTCCTGGTTTGCCACCACGCTGATGCAGGACTGGTCGCAGCGCTCAGGCATCGCCGACGCCGTCTGGCAGGGCAGCGGCCCTTCGCTACTGGCATTTTACGCTGCCAGCCTGGCGTCGCATCCGCAGTGGCGTCTGCCTGTCGATGACGGTCTGGTCAGCCAGGCGCGCACACGGTTAATTCGCCAACTGGGCCAGCGCAACAGTGAGTCCACGCTTTATCAGAAGATGCTCGCGCAGGTGGCGAATCAGTATGCGGACTTGCACCTGGCGGACATGACCGGCGACACCGACGCGTCGCGCCTGTTCACCACCGATGAGGTGGTGCCGGGGATGTTTACCCGTCAGGCCTGGGAGCAGGCCGTACAGCCGGCCATTGAGAAAGTGGTCGCGGAACGCCGCGATGAAATGGACTGGGTGCTGAGCGACGCGAAGCAGCCTGCCGCGCAGTCGGCGTCGCCGGAAGCTTTGCGAGTCCGGCTGGCGGAGCGTTATTTCGCTGATTTCAGCGGCGCCTGGCTGGATTTTCTCAACAGCTTACGCTGGCAGCGCGTGGAGACCCTCTCCGATGCCATCGACCAGCTGACCCTGATGGCCGATGTGCGCCAGTCGCCGCTGGTGGCGCTGATGAACACCCTGAGCATGCAGGGGCGAACCGGCCAGACCGGGGAAGCTATTGCCGATTCGCTTGTCAAATCAGCGAAAAATCTGTTTAACCGCGACGGGCAGTCCGCCATCGACCAGCAGGGTGGCGTGCGCGGTCCTCTGGATGCCACCTTCGGGCCCGTACTGGCGCTGCTGGACAATCGCGACGGCGGGGCGTCCACCAGCCGTCTTAGCCTGCAGACCTTCCTGACCCGCGTCACCCAGGTGCGTCTGCGCCTGCAGCAGGTCACCAACGCCACCGACCCGCAGGCGATGACGCGCCTGCTTGCGCAGACGGTGTTCCAGGGCAAGGCTGTGGATCTAACCGAAACGCGCGACTACGGCAGCCTGGTGGCGGCGGGACTGGGCCAGCAGTGGAGTGGTTTTGGGCAGACGCTGTTTGTTCGCCCGATGGAGCAGGCCTGGCAGCAGGTGCTGACCCCGGCGGCGGAAAGTCTCAACGCCCAGTGGCGCAGCGCGGTGGTGGAGGACTGGAATAGCGCTTTTGGCGGTCGCTACCCCTTTAAAAATACCAGCAGTGAAGTCTCTCTCCCGCTGCTGGCAAAATATCTCAATAGCGAGACCGGACGCATCGCCCGCTTTCTGCAGACCCGGCTGAACGGCGTGCTGCATAAAGAGGGGAGCCGCTGGATGGCGGACAGTATCAATGCCCAGGGGCTGACGTTTAACCCGGCCTTTCTGCAGGCGATGAATACCCTGAGCCATCTCTCCGACGTCGCGTTCGCCAACGGCGAAGCGGGATTGCATTTTGCGCTACGCCCCGGCACCGCGGATGGCGTGATGCAGACGGAGCTGGTCATCGACAGCCAGAAACTTGTCTACATGAACCAGATGCCGGCCTGGCGGCGGTTCAGCTGGCCCGCCGATACCGAAGCGCCGGGCGCCAGTCTGAGCTGGATCAGCACCCGGGCGGGCACCCGCCAGTATGCAGATCTTCAGGGGGCCTGGGGCTGGATCCGCCTGCTGGATAAGGCGGTGGTCAGCGCTTACCCCGGAACGAGCAGCAGCTGGAGCCTGAGCTGGAAAGCGCCGGATGGTCTGTCGCTGAACTACACCCTGCGCACCGAGTCGGGGGAAGGACCGCTGGCGCTGCTGGCCCTGCGAAACTTTACGCTACCGGAGACGATATTCAGCGTGCGCGCGCCTGCTGAGCGTGTTCCGCTGACCGACGATATACCCGGCGAAGAGGGATACTGAAACCGCCTCCCTCACTGATTGGCGTTGACCTGCGACGCCGGGCCGCCTCTGCTCATGGCCCCCGGCGGTAAACGAATCTGCCCGCGCAGCCATGCTGCGTGTCTCCCTGAAGACGAATAATGGAATAGTCATAATGGACGATTTAACCCTGCGATATTTTGACGCTGAAATGCGCTACCTGCGTGAGGCGGCAAAAGCGTTCGCGCAGGCTCACCCCGACCGGGCGGCGATGCTGGATCTCGATAAAGCCGGTACGCCGGACCCTTACGTTGAGCGCCTGTTTGAAGGCTTTGCCTTTTCCGTAGGTCGCTTGCGCGAAAAAATTGATGATGATCTGCCGGAGCTGACCGAGGGGCTGGTCAGCATGCTGTGGCCGCACTATTTGCGCACCATTCCGTCGTTATCGATCGTGGCGCTGACCCCAACGCTGCCGGCGATGAAGATGGTGGAAACGGTGCCCGCCGGGTTTGAAATAAGCTCCCGCCCACTGGGGCCGAAAAATACCGTGTGCCGGTACCGAACCACCCGCGATCTGACGCTTAACCCGCTGGCGATAGAGGAGGCGGTGATGATGGCAGAGCCGGACGGACGTTCGGCCCTGCGGCTACGATTCGCCTGTAGCGAGCTGGCAGACTGGTCGCAGACCGATCTCCGCCGCCTGCCGCTGTACCTGGGGGAAGACGCCGTTACCGGCAGCGCTCTTCATCTTTGGCTGACCCGACGCCACGCCGCGCTGTACCTGCGCCTGCCAGGGCAGGCGGAGCGGGTAAGTCTGGACGGCTATTTTTCGCCGGGGGGATTTAGCGAGGAGGATCGTTTATGGCCGAAGGGGGAGAGCGCTTTCAGCGGCTATCAGTTGCTGCTCGAGTACTTCACCTTTCGCGAAAAATTTATGTTCGTGCAGCTAAATGGTCTGGAAAACATGACGCTACCGGCGGGGATAGCGCATTTCACGCTTGAGGTGGTGTTCAGCGAGGTCTGGCAAAGCGATTTGCCCGTCAGCGCAAGCAGCCTGCGCCTGCACTGTGTGCCGGTGATTAACCTGTTTACCCTCGAGGCCGATCCGTTGACCATCAGCGGGCTGGAGAGCGAATACCTCCTGCGTCCGAAGCGCCTGCAGGACGGGCATACTGAAATCTATTCTGTCGACAGCGTGACCGGCTCTGGGCGCACCGGGGAGGCACGCTATGTGCCTTTCACCAGCTTTCGTCACCAGGGCGGGATGATGCGTCGCCATGCGCCGGAACGCTACTACCACACCCGCGTCAAACGGGGCGTCACCGGCATGCACGATACCTGGCTTATCCTCGGCGGACAGCAATGGGAGGCTGACCGGGCGCTGGCGCGGGAAACGGTCTCCTTGCGCATCACCGGCACTAACGGCCAGCTGCCGCGCCGGGCGCTACAGAGCACGCTGCTGGATCGCTGTGAGTCGATATCAGCCACGCCGCTTACCGTCCGTAATCTCTGTAAACCCACGCTGCCGGCATATCCCCCGGCGGAAGACCGCTACCACTGGCGGGTCATGAGCCATCTGGGCACCCGTTTTCTCAACATGATGAGCAGCGCCGAGGTACTGCGCGGTACGCTGTCGCTCTACAACTGGCGGGAGGATGAGCTCAATAACCGTCGTCTGGACGCTATTCTGGCGGTCAGCCATCACCGAATTCAGCGTTTCGAACAGGGATTCCTGCTGCGCGGGCTGGATATCGAAGTGACGCTCGACGGCAGTGGATTTACCGGCATGGGGGATGTCCATCTGTTTGGCGACATGCTCAACCGCTTTTTCGCGCTGTATGCCGATATGAATCAGTTCAACCAGCTAACGCTCATTGTTCAACCTGAAGGAAAATGTATCCGGTGGAAAGAGAATCACAGTCTGCGCCTGCCCGGCTGATGGCGCAGCTCCGGCCTCAGTTGCCGTACATGAATTTTTACCGCTTCTGCCAGTTGCTGGAGGAGAACCATCCGAAGGCGCCGATCATCGGCAGCGGCTGGCTGGTGGGTGATGAACCCATACGCTTTCGCCCGCATCCGGGGATGGGCTTCCCGGCCGGCGAAATCCGTGGAATGGACGATCCTGACCCGCCCCGGCCGCCGGCGGTGCGCGTTGCTTTTATGGGTCTCTACGGCGTGGAATCCCCGCTACCGACACACTATAGCGATGACATTGCGCAACGCCGTGAAGGCGTCGAGGCGACCGAGGATTTTCTCGATATCTTCAACCATCGACTAATCGCCCAGTATTACCGTATCTGGCGCAAATATTCCTACCCGGCAACCTTTCGGGCGGGTGGCACGGACAACACCTCGCAGTATCTGCTGGGCCTGGCGGGGCTGGGCATACCGGGATGTGCCGCTGTCGCCGCAGCGCCGCTGTCGCGATTTCTGGCGCTGCTGCCGGGGATGATGTTGCCGGGGAGATCCGGGGAAGGCATGGAGGCGCTGGTGGCGCTCCTGGCTCCGGGGACCCGGGCGACGGTGTACCACCACGATCCCTGCCGGATCCCCTTGTCGCAGCCGTTAGCGATGAGCGTCCGCCAGCCGGTTAGCCTGCAACACAGGCCAGTGATGGGAACTCACGCTACGGATGTGAACGGTCAGGTGTTGCTGCAGCTGGCGACGGAAAAGCCTGATGAGGTCCGCGGCTGGCTGCCCGGCGGCGAACTGTTCAGCGACCTGATGGCGCTCCTGCACGTCTGGCTCGGATCTCATCTCGACGTGCGGCTGCAGCTTTGCGTCGCCCGCCATTTACTGCCGGATGCGCAACTTTGCTGCCAGCAGGCGCATGCCGTCCAGCTCGGGAGAACGGCTGTGCTGCAACCGCTGGATGCGCAGAAGCAGGCTGACGACAGGATCACGATTTATCTGGGGCGCTATCAGCGCGTCCGGGAAAACCTCCACCGCAGGGAGAGCGATGAAGATGGCGATTACCGCAGTTAAACCCTCTGCCACGTTACTGGCATTCTTCATGGTCACCCTCTTAACCGGCTGCGGCCTGACGCAGACCGTGAAAGACGGCGCCGTTTCCGTGACCCAGTCCATTTTTTACCCCCAGGTGAAAACGCTTCATCTGGATCTTCGCGCCCGGGAAGGCGTGAATAACAACGCCAAAGGCGCCTCCCTGGCGACGGTGGTGCGTATTTACCAGCTGAAGGACCGGCAGGCGTTTGACAATACTGACTACCCGTCGCTGTTTACCGGCGATGGCCAGGCGCTGCAGGCGGACCGGGTGGCGGAAAAAGATATTCGCCTGCGTCCGGGCGAATCGGTGACCGTTGATATGCCCATGGAAACCAGCGCGCAGTTTGTCGCTGTGGCGGCCATGTTTATCGATCCAGACCTGACGCTAAATAGCTGGCGGCTGGTGCTCACCCGGGACGATCTCGACCCGGCGAGGCCGCGCATTATCGAAGCCAGCCAAAATCAACTGACGCTGCACCCGCTTAAGGAGAAGTGAAATGCCTCGTCCCTCCCTGTACGACATCCTCTACGGCAATTTCGCCGGCGGGCTGGACCTGAACAACGTCAGCGAAACGGATCAGGTCATCCTGTCGGTGCTCGATAACATGCAGCGCATCCTCAACTGTCGGGCCGGAACGCTGGCGCATTTGCCGGACTACGGCCTGCCGGATATGACCGCTATCCTCCAGGGCATGCCGGCGTCGGCGCATCAGCTGATGAGCACGCTGTCGGCGGTGTTGCTGAAATACGAACCGCGCCTGCAGCGGATCGCGGTGGTGATGCTCGATCAGGATGCGCCCGGCGAACTGCGCTATGCCATTGATGCTGAGCTGAAGGATATCGGTCTGGTACGTTACGGTACAGAGTTTATGCCTGAAGGCAGGGTGTTGATCCGCCACCTTAAACGTCAGCAGTACCTTGACGCCCGCTCCGCCCTCTAATCTCTCGCTGAAAGACATCATGATGACAACACATAAAGACCGCCGCTATAAAATCGGTGGCGACCCACGCACGCTGGCTGATTTTATTGCCCTGCGTGCGGAAATGAACAAGCTCAGCCACCCGGCGCGGCCGGATATTAACTGGCCGTATGCCGAGCAGCTTGCCCGTGCGCTGCTGGAGCATCACGGCGCGGATCTGCAGACTGTCGCCTGGTATACGCTGGCCCGCGCCAGGCTGGACGGCCTGGCAGGGATCAACGAGGGGCTATCGCTGCTGGAAACGCTGCTGGCCCACCAGGGTAAAAACCTGTGGCCGCAGACGCTCCCGGCCCGCACCGAGATTTTCCGCACCCTGAGCAAGCGGCTGCGGCAGGTGATCCGCACCCTGAACCTCACCCCGGACGATCTTGCGTCGCTTAGCCAGGCTGAGTGTTCGCTGCAAACCTTCGACGCGGTGCTCCAGCGCCTTGAGATCGCGCCTGAAAACCCGCTGAGTGACCTGCGGGCGCTGCTGCGCAGCACGGCAACCCGCTTCGAGAACCTCGACCCTGCGCCAGCGCCTCCCGTCGCGCCGCCGGTGGTGATGTCTGAGGCGGCACTTCCCGACGCTCTGGTCAGCGAAGAGGATGCTGCGAAGGCTGAGCCAGCGCCAGAACGACAACGTAGACCAGAGGCTGAGCCGCTGGCTCCGTCTTCACCAGCAAAGCGGCCCGCGCCAGGGATGGCATCGACTCCGGTCGCCGCGGCGCGCTGGAAGCCATTTATCGCCGGAATGGTCACCATGCTGGCGGTGTCGGGCATCGCCGTCGGTGGATGGCTGGCGCTGCGCCAGACCGATTTGCCGCCAACTGTGATGACGCAACAGGCCGGGCCGCTAGCGGACCTCCCGGGGGCATCTCCCCACGCGCCGGTCGATCTGCGCCAGGCGCAGCGCCAGCTTGACGATCTCGCCCGCCTGGCGCCGGACTGGGCGATAAGCTACGGCGACCGGCTGGTCCAGCTTGCCCTGAGCCGCTGGCCGGAACAGGCAAAGCCCCTGGCGCAGCAGTGGCAGCGGCAGCTAAGCGCTGCGGCATTGCCCGCGGAAAACCTCACCGGCTGGGCGGAGGGCATGCGTCAGCTGCAACGGCTCGCCGGTCAGCTCAATGCCCTCGACGAGCAGAAGGGGAAGTACCTGACGGTGAGCGAACTGAAAACGGCGGTGTTTGCCATTATGCAGTCGCTTAACCGCGCCGTTCCGCTGGAAGAGCAGCTGCGCGAGCTGGCCGCGCTCCCCGCAGGTCAACCCTGGCCAGCCGCCCGCGGCAGTCTCGCCGAACTGCATCTGCAACAGCTGATCGTGGAGTATGCCCTGCTGAAGCGAAAACAGCCGGCGCCACCGCCCGCTGCGCGACCCGCAACCGGTGGGCCCTCGGTGAGTGAGGCGGTGAAATAAAGTGTGCGCATGGCAACATTTTCTTTACATCATGATTGCAACAACTCTTCGTCCTTCGTAGTCTGAAAATGATTTAAATATACCGTTTATGTTTATATTGAAAATTTTATTTCAAACCCTGAGGGCATGCTATGAAGCACTGTAAAATCATCCTGTTAGTTGGCCTTCTGGCCAGTTCCGCTTCGGCATTGGCGGAAAAGATCGGCGTCTCGATGGCTTACTTCGATCAAAACTTTCTCACCATTATTCGTCAGTCCATTGAGAAAGAAGCTCAAGCCCGCCAGGTCGAGGTGCAGTTCGAAGACGCCCGCGGCGACACCGGACGCCAGGCCGATCAGGTGCAGAGCTTCATTGCCTCCGGCGTGGACGCGATCATCGTTGACCCCGTGGACTCCGCCAGCACCCCGCAGCTGACGAAGATGGCGCAGCAGGCCAGGATGCCGCTGGTGTATGTGAACCGGACGCCGGGGGATAAAACGTTACCGCCTGGCGTGGTGTTTGTCGGTTCGGACGAGCGGGAGTCCGGCACATTGCAGATGGAAGCGCTGGCGAAGCTGGCGAACTACAAAGGCAACGTCGCCATCATGATTGGTAATCTCACCGATGCCGGCGCGCTGCAGCGCACCAGGGACGTAGAGCAGGTGGTGGCCAAATATCCGGCGATGAAAGTGGTGCAGAAACAGCCGGCCAACTATTCCCGCAGCGAGGGAATGGATCTGATGCAGAACTGGACAGGCAACGGGGAAGCGATTGATATTGTGGCGGCGAACAACGACGAGATGGCGATTGGCGCGGCGATGGCGCTGGAGAAGAGCCAGAAGAAGCTGCTGATCGGCGGCATCGACGCCACGCCGGATGGGCTGAAAGCGTTGGCCAGCGATAAGATCCAGGTAACGGTTTTCCAGGATGCCGTTGGTCAGGGCAAAACGGCCTTAGCGGTGGCGTTGAAGCTGATTAAAGGAGAAAAAGTCGAGTCCCATGTCTGGATCCCGTTTGAGTTAGTGACCAAAGAAAACATGCAGACCTATGTGGAAAAGAGTCATTAACGGCAAGGCAGAAATGTTCGAACTTTGCTGATAAAACCGGGCTGAGAATATGACGCCCGGGCAACGAAACCGGAGGAAAAGAGATGGCAACGGCAAAAAGCGGCTACACGCTGCAGGTGATAAAGGCAGGGCAGCAGGGGTATGTTGAAATGAGGTGGGGGCATCTCGCGGAAGTTGATACGCGCGTGGCGGCGGCGACCATCGCGCAGCATATCGGGCGACCCTCGTCTGCGGCGGATCCGCAGGAGATCAGCCTGTCGCTGACCAATGCCGCCAGCGGCATCTCGGTGGAGCTTCATCACCCGGCCTCAGGAGAAAGCGCCAGCCCGGCTTTTATTGAGGACGAGTTAAAAAAGATTGTGCAGATCGTTGATGGCTACGAGGCGGCAGAAGAGACCCATATCGTGGAGTAGCGCGCCGCCTTGCGCACACGAAAAAAATCCACGCCGGAGCGTGGATTTTTTATTACTCGATGGCGGCAGAAACGCCAGCCAGCGGGATTAGACATTGAACAGGAAGTTCATCACATCGCCATCTTTCACGATGTAGTCTTTACCTTCAGCGCGCATTTTACCGGCTTCTTTCGCGCCCTGTTCGCCTTTGTAGGCGATAAAGTCTTCATAAGCGATGGTCTGCGCGCGGATAAAGCCTTTTTCGAAGTCGGTGTGGATCTTACCGGCTGCCTGCGGCGCGGTCGCCCCGACCGGGATGGTCCATGCGCGAACTTCTTTCACCCCTGCGGTGAAGTAGGTCTGCAGGTTCAGCAGGGCGTAGCCAGCGCGGATCACGCGGTTCAGGCCCGGTTCTTCGAGACCCAGCTCAGCCATAAACTCATCACGCTCTTCATCGTCCAGTTCGGCGATGTCCGCTTCAACCGCGGCGCACACCGGCACCACTACAGACCCTTCCTGCTCGGCGATAGCGCGAACCTGATCGAGGTATGGGTTGTTCTCGAAACCGTCTTCGTTGACGTTCGCGATGTACATGGTTGGCTTGAGGGTCAGGAAGCTCAGATAGCGGATGGCCTCTTTCTCTTCTTTGGTCAGATCCAGCGCGCGCAGCATACCGGCGTTTTCCAGCTGCGGCAGGCATTTCTCCAGCGCGGCCAGCTCAACTTTCGCGTCTTTATCGCCGCCTTTGGCTTTTTTGGAGACGCGGTGAATCGCGCGCTCGCAGGTATCAAGGTCAGACAGCGCCAGCTCGGTGTTGATAACGTCGATATCTTCCGCCGGGTTCACTTTACCTGCCACGTGAATGATATTGTCGTTTTCAAAGCAGCGAACCACATGGCCGATAGCTTCAGTTTCGCGGATGTTGGTCAGGAACTGGTTGCCGAGACCTTCGCCTTTGGACGCGCCTTTCACCAGGCCCGCGATATCAACGAACTCCATGGTGGTCGGCAGGATACGCTGCGGTTTGACGATTTCAGCCAGCTTGTCCAGACGCGGATCGGGCATCGGTACGACACCGGTGTTCGGCTCAATGGTACAGAAGGGGAAGTTGGCCGCTTCAATACCCGCTTTGGTGAGCGCATTGAACAGGGTGGATTTGCCGACGTTGGGCAAACCGACGATACCGCATTTGAATCCCATGATTTAAATCACCTTAATCTTTGGATAATCAATCTGTTATCAGGAACAGATTGCAGAAAATTGAATAGCTTTGCCTATTATACACGGTGCGCGGCAAAAATGCCGCACGACAACGGCTTATTGCGCCTTAAAGGCGTGTAAACGGTTGGTCGCTTTAGTGAGACCATCCTTTAACCAGATTTCCGTACAGCGCGCCGCTTCGTCGACGGCATCATCAATCAGTTTCTGCTCGCTGGCCGGTGGTTTGCCGAGGACAAAGCCGACAACCTTGTTTTTGTCGCCCGGATGGCCGATCCCGACGCGTAAGCGGTGAAAGTTCGGGTTATTGCCGAGCTTGCTGATGATGTCTTTCAGACCGTTGTGGCCGCCATGGCCGCCGCCAAGTTTAAATTTCGCCACGCCCGGCGGCAAATCCAGCTCATCATGGGCAACCAGAATTTCGTCCGGGTTGATGCGATAAAAGGTCGCCATCGCGGCCACGGCTTTACCGCTAAGGTTCATAAAGGTGGTGGGCACCAGCAGGCGAACATCCTCGCCCGCCAGGTTGATGCGCGAGGTATAGCCGAAGAATTTGCTCTCTTCGCGCAGCGGCGCGCGATGGCGATCCGCCAGTAAATCCACATACCAGGCGCCAGCGTTGTGCCGGGTGGCGGCATATTCCGCACCGGGGTTGGCCAGGCCGACAATCAGTTTAATGGTCACGTTTTCTTTCCTGCATGGGGCATTCTCTGCCGCGTAGTGTACTGTCTGCGGGCGCGCTTGACAAAGTTCTGGCCTCGAGACAATACCAGCATTGATGATTTACTCTCTAAACCATTAGAATTTGATATTGTTCATAGGCTTATTTGTAAATTTTTGTCTATTTGCTGTTCACTAATGTGATCGTGGGCGCACTCCACAGAAGAGACCTTGTCTATACTATACCTATAAGATTTGGGGACATTCCCTGGCAACCCAAAGTCCGGAGGTGACACATGAAACGCAAAAACGCTTCGTTACTCGGTAACGTACTCATGGGGTTAGGGTTGGTGGTGATGGTTGTGGGGGTGGGTTACTCCATTCTGAACCAGCTTCCGCAGCTTAACCTGCCACAATTCTTTGCGCATGGCGCAATCTTAAGCATCTTCGTTGGTGCGGTGCTCTGGCTGGCCGGTGCCCGTATTGGCGGCCACGAGCAGGTCAGCGACCGCTACTGGTGGGTGCGCCACTACGATAAACGCTGCCGTCGTAATCAGCATCGCCACAGCTAACCGTAGCATGATCCCCCGCATCGGTCCCTGAAGGCCGATGCGTTTTACTGTGCCTCTCGTTATCTCTTCTTCTTGTTCCCGCCATATGACGACCCCCGTTCCGACCTGAGCTTCGTGATGCTATGGTTGCCGCCAAAAGTGAATATCAAGCGCGTTTTTCGCTTGACCCTGACGTTACGTCAGGCAGCAGAGTAGCGGACCTGGCCACAGAGAGGAGCAGTCATGTTAATTCAGGTGGGAGAGCTGGCGAAGCGCGCCGGGCTGACGGTGCGTACGCTGCATCATTATGAACAGACGGGGCTGTTAACGCCTTCGGCCAGAAGCGAGGCGGGCTATCGGCTCTATAACCTGTCCGCGGTTCAGCGCCTGCATATGATCAAGGCGCTGGCGCAGACCGGGCTGACGCTCGCCACCATTAAGGACTATCTCGATCGGCGAACGCTGTCGCTGCCCGAACTGCTGACGCAGCAGATAGAGACGCTTAATGACCAACTGCGCGATGTCGGCAGGCTGCGCGACCGGCTGTTGGCGCTGCGCGAGGCGCTGGCGAGCGGCAATGAACCCGATCTGGAGTCCTGGCTACAGACGCTGGAGTTAATGAAAATGTACGATCGTTGGTTTAGTCAACAGGAGTTAGCCGTGCTGCCGTTTGCGGCACAGGATGAACAGCGCGCGCAGGCGTGGCGCGAGCTAACAGAGGAGGTGCAGACGCTGATGGCGAGCGGCTGCCCGACGGACAGTCCGCAGGCGATGAGTCTGGCGACGCGCTGGATGGAGCGCCTGGAGCAGGATACGGCCGGGCGCCCGGAGTTTCTGACCCGCCTGAACGAGATGCATGCCGCCGAGCCGCAAATGGTTGAACAGACCGGCGTCACCCCGGCCATCATTGCCTTTATCACCGAAGCCTTTGCCGAAAGCAAACTGGCCATCTGGGCGCGGTATCTCGACGACGAGGAGATGGCGTTCACCCGCCGGCACTACTTCGACCGGCTACAGGAGTGGCCAGCGCTGGTGGCGAAGCTGCATCAGGCGTGCCGTGAGGGCGTAGCGCCGGATTCGGCGTCGGGTCAGGCGCTGGCCCGGGCGTGGCTTGAGCTGTTTCAGTCCTACGCCGGCACCCGGCCGCAGACGTTGCAGAAGTTTCGTCAGGCAATGGAGCAGGAGCCGCATTTGATGAAGGGCACCTGGATGACGCCGGCGGTGCTGCGCTGGCTGCAGCAGGCGACCGGAGCCTTGATGCGGCAGGCGCAGGGGCCTGCCGCCGGGTGATCACAGGTCAGCCAGCGCGGCCTGACGATCGGGGTAGAAGCTCAGGCGTCCGGGCAGCGGCTTGACGCCGGCGCGCGCTAACGTGCGTAGCGGCTGAAATTCGAGGTTAGATACGCGCAATTCACAGCCTTCCGGCAGCTTGTTCACAAAGCGCTGGAAGGCATCCAGACCGCCGGCGTCGAGAACCGGCACCGCGTCCCACTTCAGCACCACGATGCGCTTGCCGGCGATCCGGGTCTCCAGGTCGTTGAATAGACCTTCGGCGGCGGCAAAGAACAGCGGACCGATCACCCGCAGCACCAGCACGTCGTCTGGCACTTCGACGTTGACCGGCGCCAGATGGGTCATGCGCGCGATACGGCGCATAAATAACAGCGAAGCCAGCACGATCCCGACGCTGATGGCGATCACCATATCAAACAGCACCGTCAGCGACATGCACATCAGCATCACCACAATGTCGTCCTTCGGCGCGTGGCGCAGCAGATTGATGACTTTATGCGCCTCGCTCATGTTCCATGCCACCATCAGCAGCAGGGCGGCCATCGCCGACAGCGGCAGCCAGGAGAGCAGCGGGGCGAGGATCAGCAGCGCCATGATCACCAGCAGGGCGTGGATCACGGCGGCGACCGGCGATGTGGCGCCGGCGCGGACGTTCGCCGCCGAGCGGGCAATCGCCGCGGTGGCGGTGATCCCGCCGAAGAACGGCGCAACGATGTTGCCCAGCCCCTGGCCAATCAGCTCGCTGTTGGCTTTATGTTTGGTACCGGTCATGCCGTCGAGCACCACCGCGCACAGCAGAGATTCAATAGCGCCCAGCATCGCCATGGAGAAAGCCGCGGGCAGCAGCGCCTGCAGCGAAGCCCAGCTCAGGGTAAAGTTGGAACCCGGCATATCCCAGGGCAGTACCAGCTGCGGCAGCAGCTGCGGAATGCCGTTGCCCTGAGTGCCGTCCGCCAGCTGATAGTGGAACTGCGAGCCGATCGTCGCCACATCGCCGCCGAGCAAGTTGACGACCAGCATCACCCCACAGCCGGCCAGCAGCGCCGGGAGGTGGCCCGGCAGACGGATACCCAGTCGCGGCCAAAGGATCAGGGTGCCGAGGGTGACGACGCCGATGGCGGCGTCCCCGACGTTAATGGTCGGCAGGGCCATCGCCAGCGCCGCCACTTTCTGCAGATAATGCTCCGGCACATGGGGCATCTGCAGGCCGAGGAAATCTTTAATCTGCATGGTACCGATGGTGATACCGATCCCGGAGGTGAAGCCGAGGGTGACCGACAGCGGGATATATTCGATCAGGCGGCCAAAGCGCGCCAGGCCGAAAAGCATTAAAAAGATCCCCGACATCAGCGTCGCCACCAGCAGCCCCGCCAGGCCGAACTGCTGGGAAACCGGATAGAGGATCACCACAAAGGCGGCGGTCGGTCCGGAAACGCTAAAGCGCGACCCGCCGGTTAAGGCGATCACAATCCCTGCCACCGCTGAGGTATAGAGGCCGTACTGCGGCGGCACACCGCTGCCAATCGCCAGCGCCATCGCCAGCGGAATCGCAATGATCCCGACGGTGATCCCGGCGATCAGGTCGCGGGTAAAGCGGGCAGTGGTGTACTTTTCTTTCCAGCAAGCGTCGATGAGGGCGCGGAAAGGCATCACATGTGAGGAAAATAATCTGTTCACAATAATGTTTCATCCATGAGCGCATCATCTGTCAACTGAATGGCAGGTGAAGGAGGCATCGGTCATTGCCACATCATCCTTCGGGATGCCTCTGTATTGGCTGCGTTCATTTACCCTGGTCACGTACTGCCTGTACGCTCCCGGGGATTCATTCACTTGCCGCCTTGACGCATGCCGAATGATTTTGTGGAAGAATTAAAAATTCAGAGACAAAAAAACCCGCCGCAGCGGGTTTTTGTGCTCGGCTCGATTAATGTTCGAACATAGCAGAGATTGATTCTTCATTGCTGATACGGCGAATAGCTTCAGCCAGCATACCGGAGAGCGTCAGAGTACGCACTTTATCCAGCGCTTTAATTTCTGGTGCCAGCGGAATGGTATCGCAGACGACAAATTCATCGATCACAGAGTTTTTAATGTTCTGGATAGCGTTGCCGGAGAAGATCGGGTGCGTCGCGTAAGCGAATACGCGTTTCGCGCCGCGCTCTTTCAGCGCTTCTGCCGCTTTACACAGGGTGCCGCCGGTGTCGATCATATCGTCGACCATCACGCAGTCACGACCCGCGACGTCGCCGATGATATGCATCACCTGGGAGACGTTGGCGCGCGGACGGCGCTTGTCGATGATAGCCATATCGGTATCGTTCAGCAATTTAGCGATAGCGCGAGCACGAACCACGCCGCCGATGTCCGGAGAAACCACGATCGGGTTGTCCAGGTTCAGCTGCAGCATATCTTCCAGCAGGATTGGGCTGCCGAACACGTTATCAACTGGCACATCGAAGAAGCCCTGGATCTGTTCTGCGTGCAGGTCAACGGTCAGTACGCGGTCAACGCCGACGCTGGACAGGAAATCTGCCACCACTTTCGCGGTGATTGGCACACGAGCAGAACGAACACGACGGTCCTGACGAGCATAACCGAAGTAAGGGATAACGGCGGTGATACGACCTGCCGAAGCACGACGCAGAGCATCAACCATAACAACCAGTTCCATCAGGTTGTCATTGGTGGGAGCACAAGTGGACTGGATGATGAAAATATCACCACCGCGTACGTTTTCATTGATTTGTACGCTGACTTCGCCGTCGCTAAAACGACCTACAGCGGCGTCGCCAAGAGAAGTGTACAGGCGGTTGGCAATACGTTGTGCTAGTTCCGGGGTGGCGTTACCAGCAAAAAGCTTCATATCAGGCACGAGAAGAACCTCAGGCATGCGTCCAGTGGTGGATGAATGGGCCAATAATGTGCGGGCTGGCGCCATTCGATCCAGTCGGTGTATTTAAAGAGCACGATGCAACGTCTGGAACAGGGTGACGTTGTCACCGTAACTCAATTTCCCCGGCTGACTCATGAACGATGCGCCCTCACGGCGCAGGATTCAGAGCAGGGCCTGCTTGAGCGGCGAGAGGTTTACTCCGCGCGCCACAAAGCCATTTAGCCATGCCGGGGCAGTGTCCAGCACCTGACGGGCAGCGGATTCGGTGTTAAATTCAGCAAACACACAGGCCCCTGTGCCGGTCAGGCGTGACGGCGCATATTCTAACAGCCAGGAAAGCGCGGCATCAACCTCGCGAAAACGTTTTCTTGCGATAAGCTCGCAATCGTTGCTGAATTCACAATTTAATAACGTATTAATTGACCGGCGCGGGGTATTTCGTGGTAGCTCCGGGTCGCGAAAAATGATCGGCGTCGGAATACTGACGCCCGGATGGGCCACGAGGTACCATTTTTCCTCGGGCTCCACCGGCGTCAGAATTTCACCTACCCCCTCGGCAAAGGCGGCATGGCCGCGCACGAAGACCGGCACATCGGCCCCCAGTTGCAGGCCCAGGGTCGCCAGCTCATCTTCCGAGAGTCCGCAGCCCCAGAGATGGTTGAGCGCCACCAGCACGGTGGCGGCATTGGACGAGCCGCCCCCCAGACCGCCGCCCATCGGCAGGCGCTTATCGATACTGATATCGGCGCCGCTTCCCGCCGGCAGGCGGCCGCTTTCGCCGGCGGCGCGCATCAGCAGACGCGCGGCGCGAACGATCAGATTCTCTTCGTCCGGCACCCCGGCCACCGGCGTCAGCAGGCGCAGTTCGCCGTCAGCGCGCGGTTCGATGGTCAGCGTATCGCCGTAGTCGAGGAACTGAAACAGCGTCTGCAGGGTGTGGTAACCATCAGCCCGCTGGCCGGTGATATATAAAAACAGATTCAGTTTTGCAGGTGAGGGCCAGCGGCTCATCATTTCACGATCCAGTTATCCATCTTCAGCTTGATGCGCTGGGCGCCATTGTTCAGCTCGACATTAGACGGCAGGGCGGGCTGGGTATCGCTGGTGTAGCCGCCGTAGGTGACGTGCCAGGTTTTGCCGTTTTGCGTGTAGTTCAGTTCACGCAGACGGTACCGATCGTCCAGCGAATAGTCGGTGGCGTCGCCCGGCAGGCCGATGATCCACTGGCGCAGGCTGTTCAGCGGGATCGGCATCCCGGTCAGGCGGCCAATCATCTCTTCGGCATCGGTGGCGGTGTAGGTCTGGCCTTTGTTGTCGATCAACTGCACGCTGCCAGGCTGCGCGGTCAGCGACAGCTCGGTGCTGCCCAGCGGGTTGGTCAGCAGCAGGCGATAGCGGTCCTGGCCGGTCTGCTGCCAGAAGAAGCGGGCATAGACTTTTTGCTCATCGGAGAGATAGGCAAACGCCCCGCGGGTCTGGAACTGGTTGAGGCTGCGAACAGCCTGCTGGTGCTGGCGCCACTGCGGCGAATCCGGGCTTTTGCCAGGCCCCTCGGGGGTATGAACAGAACAAGCGGTCAGGACGAGGCTGGCCAGCGGCAGCAGGCGGAACAGTCGATTCATAATGATGACAAATCCTTGATGTCTACAGTGAAATCCGGCGGCAGGGGAACAGCGGGCCGATTTGTGTAGCAGGTTACATTTATAATCCTTAATGCTAGCGTCGCCGGGCGATAGCGTCTACGTTCAAGTTGTCTGAAATCAAAAAATTAACCTTAATGGCGGTCTTGCTTTGGCTATTACTCCAAAAGGGGAGCCTCTCTTTTATTGATTACGCGCATCCTGTATGATGCACTCAGACTAACCTTAGCAACGCTGGTACTACTCCCTCACAATGACCCTTTTAGCTCTTGGCATCAATCACAAAACAGCTCCGGTCGCCCTGCGAGAACGCGTTGCGTTTTCGCCGGAAACGCTCGATAAGGCGCTGGAGAGCTTGCTGGCTCAGCCGATGGTGCAGGGTGGGGTGGTGCTGTCGACCTGCAACCGCACGGAACTCTATCTCAGCGTAGAAGAGCAGGATAACCTGCAGGAAGCGCTGATCCGCTGGCTGTGCGATTACCACGGCCTCAATGAAGAAGACCTGCGTAAAAGCCTCTACTGGCACCAGGATAACGATGCTGTCAGCCATCTGATGCGCGTCGCCAGCGGCCTTGATTCGCTGGTGCTGGGCGAACCGCAGATCCTCGGTCAGGTGAAAAAAGCCTTCGCCGATTCCAGCCGCGGCCATCTTAACGTCAGCGAACTGGAGCGGATGTTCCAGAAATCGTTCTCGGTGGCCAAGCGCGTGCGTACCGAAACCGATATCGGCGCCAGCGCCGTTTCCGTCGCGTTCGCCGCCTGTACCCTGGCGCGGCAAATCTTTGAATCCCTGTCGAGCGTGACGGTGCTGCTGGTCGGCGCCGGTGAAACCATCGAACTGGTGGCGCGCCATCTTCGCGAACATCACGTGCGCAAAATGGTGATCGCCAACCGCACTCGTGAACGCGCCCAGGCGCTGGCGGAAGAAGTGGGCGCCGAGGTGATTGCCCTCAGCGATATCGACGAACGGCTGAAAGAGGCCGACATCATTATCAGCTCCACCGCCAGCCCGCTGCCGATCATCGGCAAAGGCATGGTGGAACGTGCGCTCAAGGCGCGGCGCAACCAGCCGATGCTGCTGGTGGATATCGCCGTCCCGCGCGACGTCGAACCGGAGGTCGGCAAACTGGCTAACGCTTACCTCTACAGCGTCGACGATCTGCAAAACATCATTCAGCATAACCTGGCGCAGCGTAAGGCCGCGGCGGTGCAGGCGGAATCGATCGTCGAGCAGGAGACCAGCGAATTTATGGCCTGGCTGCGCGCGCAGAGCGCCAGCGAGACCATTCGCGAATATCGTTCTCAGTCCGAGCAGGTCCGTGAGGAGCTGACGGCGAAGGCGCTGGCCGCGCTGGAGCAGGGCGGTGATGCCCAGGAAATTATGCAGGATCTGGCGCGTAAGCTCACCAACCGCCTGATCCACGCGCCAACCAAATCACTTCAGCAGGCCGCCCGTGACGGGGACGACGAACGCCTGCATATTCTGCGCAACAGCCTCGGGCTGGAATAGCGCACCTTTCTCTTATTTTCAGGACAGGGTGAATTCACGCCTATGAAGTCTTCTATTGTTGCCAAACTGGAAGCGTTGTACGAGCGCCACGAAGAAGTGCAGGCGCTGCTCGGCGATGCCGCGACGATTGCCGATCAGGATAAATTCCGCGCGCTGTCGCGGGAGTATGCTCAACTAAGCGATGTGGCGCGCTGCTATACCGACTGGCGTCAGGTGCAGGAGGATATTGAAACCGCGCAGATGATGCTCGACGATCCGGAAATGCGCGAAATGGCGCAGGAAGAGCTGCGCGACGCCAAAGATAAAGGCGAACAGCTGGAGCAACAGCTACAGGTCCTGCTCCTGCCGAAAGATCCTGATGACGAGCGTAACGCCTTCGTGGAAGTGCGCGCCGGGACCGGCGGCGACGAAGCGGCGCTGTTTGCCGGCGATCTGTTCCGCATGTACACCCGTTACGCGGAATCGCGCCGCTGGCAAGTGGAGATCCTCAGCGCCAACGAAGGTGAACACGGCGGCTTTAAAGAGGTGATCGCCAAGATCAGCGGCGACGGCGTTTATGGTCGGCTCAAATTTGAATCCGGCGGCCATCGCGTGCAGCGCGTGCCGGCCACCGAGTCGCAGGGGCGTATCCACACCTCCGCCTGTACGGTGGCGGTGATGCCGGAGCTGCCGGAGGCGGAAATGCCGGATATCAACCCGGCGGATCTGCGCATCGATACGTTCCGTTCCTCCGGCGCGGGCGGTCAGCACGTTAACACCACCGACTCGGCGATCCGTATTACCCACCTGCCCACCGGCATCGTGGTGGAGTGTCAGGACGAACGTTCCCAGCATAAAAACAAAGCCAAGGCGCTGTCGGTGCTGGGGGCGCGGATCCGCGCCGCCGAAGTGGCCAAGCGTCAGCAGGCGGAAGCCTCCACGCGCCGCAACCTGCTGGGCAGCGGCGACCGCAGCGATCGAAACCGTACCTACAACTTCCCGCAGGGCCGCGTGACCGACCACCGCATCAACCTGACCCTTTACCGTCTCGATGAGGCGATGGAGGGCAAACTCGACATGCTGATTGAGCCGATAGTCCAGGAACATCAGGCCGATCAGCTGGCGGCGCTGTCCGAGCAGGAATGATGACCTTTCAGGCCTGGCTGCAGCAGGCAATCGCCCGCCTGGCGGAGAGCGACAGTCCGCGACGCGACGCCGAGATCCTGCTGGGACACGTCACCGGTCGGGCGCGCACCTGGATCCTGGCCTTCGGCGAAACGACGCTGTCCGCCGACGAGGCGACGACGCTGGAGGCGCTCCTGCAGCGACGCCAGCGCGGGGAGCCCATCGCCCATCTGGTCGGGCAGCGGGAGTTCTGGTCGCTGCCGCTGTTTGTCTCCCCGGCGACGCTGATCCCCCGCCCGGATACCGAATGTCTGGTGGAGCAGGCGCTGGCGCGTCTGCCCGTCGCGCCGTGCCGTATTCTCGACCTCGGCACCGGGACCGGCGCCATTGCCCTGGCGCTGGCCAGTGAACGTCCTGACTGTGAAGTGATCGCGGTGGACGTGATGCCGGACGCCGTGGCGCTGGCGTTGCGTAATGCCGCTCATCTGGGCATTGCTAACGTGACGATACGGCAAAGCGACTGGTTCAGTGCGCTGGCCGGGCAGCGCTTCGCCATGATCGTCAGCAATCCCCCCTATATCGACGCCGCCGACCCGCATCTTGCCGAAGGCGATGTGCGTTTTGAGCCGTTGACGGCGCTGGTGGCAGGCGACCAGGGGCTGGCCGATCTGGCGCAGATTATCCGCGAGGGGCGGCAGTATCTGCAGCCCGGCGGCTGGATGCTGCTGGAGCATGGCTGGACCCAGGGCGAAGCGGTACGCGCCCTGTTTCGCGAGGCGGGCTATCTGGATGTCGCGACCTGCCGCGACTATGGCGACAATGAGCGTCTGACCCTCGGACGTTTACCCGACATGGAGAACGTTGGCTGATGAACTTATTCACGGCTGTCCTCTACCTGCACATCGCCAGCGTGGTGGTGTCGGTAGGATTGTTCGTTTTACGTTACTGGTGGATGTATCACCAGAGCCCGCTGCTGAACCAGCGGTGGGTGCGAATTGCGCCGCACTGCAGCGATACGCTGCTGTTTCTCAGCGGTGCGGGATTAATGGCGATAACGCACTACCTGCCGTTCACAGAAGACGGCGCATGGCTGACTGAAAAGCTGTTTGGCGTTATCATTTACATCGCATTAGGTTTTATCGCGCTGGGCCGTCGTCGTCCGCGCAGCCAGCAGAGCCGCTTTATCGCGTTCCTGCTGGCGCTGGTGGTGTTGTTTATCATCATTCAACTCGCCATCACAAGAATACCGATACTGGGGTAGGTCATGGGGTCATTAGCGGATTTCGAATTTAACAAAGCGCCATTGTGTGATGGCATGGTCCTCATTTCTGAACAGGTCCGCGACGATTTTCCGACGCGTTTTGTCGAGGAAGAGCTGCAGCGGCTGCTGCGCCTCGCGCAGGAGGAGATTGCGCCTTCGTGGGACCAGGAACGCCAGATAGAACGCCTGCTGGCGCTGTTTTACGAGGAGTGGGGCTTTGGCGCCTCGCAGGGCGTTTATCGTCTATCCGACGCGCTATGGCTCGATAAAGTGCTGGTCAACCGCCAGGGGAGCGCGGTGTCATTAGGCGCGATCCTGCTGTGGATCGCTCAGCGCCTGGGGCTGCCGGTGGTGCCGGTGATCTTCCCGACCCAGATGCTGCTGCGCGCGGACCCGGAAACCAGCGAAGAGATGTGGCTGATTAATCCGTTCAACGGCGAAACCCTCGACGAACATACCCTGGAGGTATGGCTGAAGGGCAACATCGGGCCGGTGGCGGAACTGTTTAATGAAGATCTCGACGAAGCGGATAACGCCGAGGTGATCCGCAAGCTGCTGGACACCCTGAAGTCGGCGCTGATGGAAGAGCGGCAGATGGAGCTGGCCCTGCGCGCCAGCGAAGCGCTGCTGCAGTTTAACCCGGAAGATCCGTATGAGATCCGCGACCGCGGGCTGATATACGCCCAACTGGATTGCGATCACGTGGCGCTGCTGGACCTGAGCTATTTTGTCGAACAGTGTCCGGAGGATCCGATCAGCGAGATGATCCGCGCACAAATCAACACGATTTCGCACAAACAAATTACATTGCATTAGTCTGGAACCATTCCGGTTACACCCTGATAAGGCGAATTTATGAAACAAAAAGTGGTTAGCATTGGTGATATCAACGTAGCGAACGACCTGCCGTTCGTGCTGTTCGGCGGGATGAACGTGCTGGAGTCACGCGATCTGGCGATGCGCATCTGCGAACATTACGTCACCGTTACGCAGAAGCTTGGCATCCCCTACGTCTTCAAAGCCTCCTTTGATAAAGCCAACCGTTCCTCCATTCATTCCTATCGTGGGCCGGGTCTGGAAGAAGGGATGAAGATTTTCCAGGAGCTGAAGCAGACCTTTGGCGTGAAAATCATCACCGACGTTCATGAAGCCAGCCAGGCGCAGCCGGTGGCTGACGTCGTGGACGTGATCCAGCTTCCCGCCTTCCTCGCGCGCCAGACTGACCTGGTGGAAGCGATGGCCAAAACCGGAGCGGTGATCAACGTCAAGAAACCGCAGTTCGTCAGCCCGGGCCAGATGGGTAACATCGTCGATAAATTCATCGAAGGTGGTAACGACAAAGTGATCCTCTGCGACCGCGGCGCTAACTTCGGTTACGACAACCTGGTGGTGGATATGCTCGGCTTCGGCGTGATGAAGAAAGCCTCCAACAACTCGCCGGTTATTTTCGACGTCACCCACGCGCTGCAGTGCCGCGACCCGTTTGGCGCTGCCTCCGGCGGTCGCCGCGCGCAGGTGAGCGAGCTGGCCCGCGCTGGTATGGCGGTGGGTATCGCCGGTCTGTTTATCGAAGCGCATCCGGATCCGGACCACGCGAAATGCGACGGCCCGTCCGCGCTGCCGCTGGATAAACTGGAGCCGTTCCTCAAGCAGATGAAAGCGATTGACGATCTGGTGAAAAGCTTCGACGAGCTGGATACCAGCAAGTAAGTCTGACCGCATCACTGGAAAAGCCTGCCGGCGTCAAAACCGGCAGGCTTTTTTTTCGCCCGGACTCCGCCGGACGGGCAAGCGGGGTCAGGCGAAAATGGTCATCAGGTAGGCGGCGAACAGCGCCAGATGGGCCGCGCCGTTCAGCACATTGGTGCGTCCGGTGGAAAAGGAGATATGGCACAGCACCAGCGAGGCGACCATCACCACCATCTCCGGCGCGCCAAGGCCAAAGCGCAGCTCATTGCCGGTCAGGAAGGCGATGAGGGTGACTACCGGGACCGTCAGTGAGATGGTGGCCAGCACGGAGCCGAAGAACAGGTTCATCGCCCGCTGTACCTGATTGTTGAGCACCGCTTTGAGCGCGCCAAGGCCTTCCGGCGACAGGATCAGCAAGGCCACGAGGAAGCCGGTGAAGGCCACCGGGGCATTCATGCTGGTCAACAGCGTTTCTAACGGGTTGGCGTTCATTTTAGTGACGGCGATCACCGCCACCAGGTGCACCAGCAGCCAGGCGGTATGCCACCCGCTGCTGTGGGCGGACGGTTTACCGTGGTGCGGGTCGTCATCATCGCCGTCGTCTTCATGCTCATACACAAACAGACTCTGATGGGTTTTGGTCTGAATAAGCAGGAAAACGCCGTACATGGCCGCCGAAATCACCGCCACCAGCAGCGATTGCCCGGTGCTGAAGTTCGCGCCCGGCAGCGCCATGGGAAACACCAGCACGATAATCGCCAGCGGAAACAGGGCGATAAGATACTGCTTAATGCCGAACAGATTCATATATTGGGTGGCGAATTTACGCCCGCCCAGCAGCAGGGAAAAACCGACCAGACCGCCGGTGACGATCATAATGATGGAGTAGAGCGTATCACGCATCAGGGTCGGCGCGGCGTCGCCGGTGGCCATCAACGCGGAGATCAGACTGACCTCAAGGATAACCACCGACAGGCTGAGAATCAGGGAGCCGTAGGGTTCGCCCAGGCGGTGGGCGAGGACGTCGGCGTGGCGGACCACGCTGAAGGCGCTGCTTAAAATACCGACCAGCGCGAGGATATTAATCGCGATAACCACTGGCAGTGACTGGCTGCTGCCCCAGAAAAACAGCACCGCCAGCGCCAGCACCGGAAAGACGAGGGAAGACTCCTTATGGCGGGTTTTTACCGCCTCATGTGCATGGGTCATGAACCATCTCCATTTATGCAGGTGTTATAATTATAAAAACGCAGGGCGATAAAGTAACAGATATTGCTAAATTTCTGCTGTATTTTTACTTAAGTTTACGGGTATCGAGAGATATCTTGATTAGTTTATTATAATTTGCGATTACGTTATTTTTATACTTACTATTCAGATAATTACTAAAATTCATTTTTAACTCATCATCGGCTTGATAGCTTGCCGCCTGCGTTCCACAATTAGATTTTATGCTCAAACAGGAGGTCATTATGCCCTATAACAGTAAACAAGAGCTCCCCGACAGCGTTCAGCATGTTCTGCCTGCCCATGCGCAGGAAATTTATAAAGAAGCGTTTAACAGCGCCTGGGATCAATATAAAGATAAAGACGAGCGGCGCGATGACGCCAGCCGTGAAGAGACGGCGCACAAAGTCGCCTGGGCGGCGGTGAAGAACAGCTACGAAAAAGGCGATGACGATAAGTGGCATAAGAAAAAATAATTGCTGACGCCGCTTTTATGCTTGCCAGCGCCCCGCTGATTGCTTATTGAAAGATAAAGCTGGATAATATTTCAGCAATATTGACGGATGCATGAGACGAACGCCGGGAAGCGGGCAGTGGCGGAGGTAGTAAACAGTGTTAACTCGTGATTTCTTGATGAATGCGGATTGTAAGACAGCGTTTGGCGCTATTGAGGAATCGCTACTCTGGTCGGCAGAACAACGCGCAGCCTCGCTGGCGGCGACGCTGGCCTGCCGCCCGGATGATGGCTCAGTATGGATCTTTGGCTACGGTTCGCTTATCTGGAACCCGGCGCTCAATTATCGCGAGTCCTGCACCGGCACGCTGCCGGGCTGGCACCGCGCGTTTTGCCTGCGGTTGACCGCCGGGCGCGGGAGCGCCTGCCAGCCGGGACGTATGCTGGCCCTGAAAGAGGGCGGTCGAACCACCGGCGTCGCTTATCGTCTGCCGGACGACACGCTGGAAGAAGAGCTGACGCTGCTGTGGAAACGGGAGATGATTACCGGCTGCTATCTGCCCACCTGGTGCAAGCTGGAGCTGGATGACGGGCGGACGGTAAATGCGCTGGTGTTTATTATGGATCCGCGTCATCCGCTATTTGAGCCGGATACCAGCGCCCAGGTCATTGCTCCGCTGATCGCCCGGGCCAGCGGGCCGCTCGGCACCAACGCTCAGTACCTGTTTTCGCTGGAACAGGCGTTGAGTAAGCTCGGGATGCACGACGCCAGTCTTGATGATCTGGTGGCCAGCGTCCGCGCGCTGTTGGGCGACAGCCCGCCGCCGGGCCTGGCCAGAGCGCGCGGAAAAGAAAAACGCCCGGCATGGCCGGGCGTGTGTTAAGGCAGTGACTGTCAGGCCGGAACGTAGCTGATGGAGTGCTCCAGTGACTGGCTGTGACTGTCGATAAGCACGTTCCAGGTGCCGCTGTAGGGCACCGTCAGATAGGCGCTGTCCCGATCCTGCACGCTCAGAATATCCGCATGGCTGTCGCCAGGAACCTTCGCGCTCATCAGATGAATATGGCAGCGCTCTGAGCACCGCACCACCAGCGTGTCACCGCCAAACAACGTCAAACTTGCTTTTACCATCGCCATTTTTGTACCCCGTTTCTGTCCCGCTACAGCATCCTGCCCACCCAGTCCTCGCGTGATATTGTTCACACTTTGCTCTGTGCATCACACCAAACGGCGCGGGTCGGGATGCTGATTTTGATCAAAAAAAGGGATAAAGATTAAACAAAAATGACGTTGTTCCTGAAAGCATTCAGCTAACGTTTTTTTTACCTCTTCAGGCGGCGAAACCTGATATTTCCTGCCGTTCGGCGGCGCAGATTTAGAAGGTCAGCACTTTATCTGCCGCCAGGGTCCACTGGGCCAGCTCAACGAGAGTGCCAACCTCCACCCCATCAACCAGCGGCAGTGCGCTGACCCCGCGGCCGTCCGCGCAGGTCTTGCATAGCTTCACGGGAACCTGCTGGGCGGTGAGGATCTCCAGCATCTGCTGCACATTATACCCTTCCGCCGGCTTCTGCCCGCGCAGCCCGGCGGTGACGGCGTCGGACATCAAAAACAGCTTGAGATCGAGGTCGGACTGCTGTTCGCGCAGGGCAATGGCCAGGCGCAGGCTGTTGAACAGGGATTCACTGCCGTAGGCGGCGCCGTTGGCGATAATCACAATACGTTGCATACAAACTCCTTCTTAAAGGCACGGTTATTGCTTTACCGCAGTATAAAGCGTTAACCCGGAGGAGGGGTATGAATAATACGACTGGTCACGCGGACGAGGCGACGGCCTGGCTGCAGCTGGCGCGCCGCCTGCAAAAACAACAGCTTCAGCAACTTGCCCGGCTGGGCGAGCTGGCAAGTCAGCTCAGCGCGCTGGTGCATATGCTGCAGTGCGAGCGCGGGGCGTCGAATATTTTTCTTTGCTCGGGCGGTCAGCTGTACGCGGCGGAGTGTCGGGCGGGTGGGGCGCTGGTTGATGAGCGGCTGGCCTTGTTCTATGCCGCCCTCGAACGGGCGCGCGCGGTCGCCGGTAGCGCGCTGTGCTGGCGCATCGCCCGGGCGGTCGGCGATCTGGCGCAGCTCCCGGCGCTGCGTGAGCAGGTCAGCCGTCGGCAGGTCGCCGCTGAAGCCGCGACGGAGCAGTTCAGCCGTATTATCCGCCATCTGCTGAATATCGTCCCGCAGCTCAATGACAGCATTGACGACCCGTCGGTAGCCGGGCGTATGGTCGCCCTGTACAGCTTTATGCAGGGAAAAGAGCTGGTGGGCCAGGAGCGCGCGCTGGGAGCATTGGGCTTTACCCGCGGCGAGTTCAGCGACAGCCTGCGCCAGCAGCTGGTGGACCGTATTGATGGTCAGCAGCCCTGCTTTGACAGCTTCCAGGCGCTGGGCAGTCCGGCGACGGTCCAGCTGTTTACGACCGAGTGCCAGGCCGGTCTGGACATCGAGCAACTGCGGCGGATCGCCTGCACCCGCCAGCCGGCGGCGGACGGCGGGGAAACGGCGCTGCGCTGGTTCGGCCTGCAAACCCAGCGGCTTGAGCAACTGCGCGAAGTGGAAGAGCAACTGATCGACGATCTGCTGGACGCCACCGACGCGCTGTTAGAAGACGACGCGCCTGGCTGGCTGGCCGGGGAGGAGAGCGACAGCGTGACGCCGCGGCTGGATAAACAGCTGCTGCCGCTGGTGCGCCAGCAGGCCTATGAGCTGCAACAGCTCTCCAGCCAGCTGGCTTCGCTGAAAGACGCGCTCGAGGAACGCAAGCTGATCGAAAAAGCGAAAAGCCTGCTGATGACTCACCAGGGGATGCCGGAGGAGCAGGCCTGGCAGACGCTGCGCAAGATGGCCATGGACAAGAATCAGCGGATGGTTGAGATAGCCCGCGCGCTGCTGATGGTGAAGGCGATCTGGCCATTAACCCCAAAGGAGTAGATGCACAATCGATGGGCATTCGCTGCCTGTCGGCGGTGCACTTTTGCCTGACAAACCGACCAGAGCGAAAGGAAAAGCCCGCCAGCGCGCCATAGCCAAAGCTGGCATCCCCTTTGCATTAGCATTAGTGAGTGAATAAAAGTCCGGGCGACGAACCAATGGCGGTTCGGGTGTCCGTGGATAAAGGCGTCCTGCAGTGCATATGCACTGTCGGGCGCTTTTTTTTTGCGCGTGTGGAGCGGATATGAGCGATAAGTTTTCAATTTCACGGCGGCGCTTGCTGCAGGCAGGGGCCGCGCTGGGCGGCGCGATGCTGCTGCCGGGCGTGATGCAGGCCGCATGGGCCGGCGGCTCGGACAGACCGGAGCAAACCACCGTGCGGGTAGGGTTTATTCCGCTGACCGACTGTGCGCCGCTGGCCATCGCCGCGGCGAAGGGGTTTGACAAAAAATATGGCATTACCCTGGCGCCGAGTAAGGAGGCCAGCTGGGCGGCGGTGCGCGACAAGCTGGTGGCCGGTGAACTGGACGCGGCGCATATTCTCTATGGCCTGCTGTACGGTCTTGAACTGGGGATCGCCAGCAAGCCGCAGGCGATGGCTAATCTGATGACCCTCAACCGCAATGGTCAGGCCATCACTCTCTCCAGCGAACTGCAGGAGAAAGGGGTGACCGACCTCGGCGGACTGAAACGGCTGATCGACCGCAGCGCGCCGGGCAGCTACACCTTCGCCCATACCTTTCCCACCGGCACCCATGCCATGTGGCTTTACTACTGGCTGGCGAGCGCCGGCATCGATCCCTTTAACGATGTGCGCACCGTCGTGGTGCCGCCGCCGCAAATGGTGATGAACATGCGCATCGGCAATATGAGCGGCTTTTGCGTCGGCGAGCCGTGGAACGCCCGCGCCATTAACGACCGTATCGGCTTCACCGCGGCCACTTCCCAGGATATCTGGCCTGAGCATCCTGAAAAGGTGCTGGGCGCCCGTCGCGACTGGGTGGAACGCCACCCGAACACCGCCCGCGCGCTGGTGGCGGCCCTGATGGAGGCGCAGCGCTGGATCGCCGCCTCGGCGGAGAACACCCGGGAGACGGCCCGCCTGCTCGCCAGACGCGGCTGGCTCAATACCAAAGAGCAGTACCTCACCGGCCGGATGCTTGGGGAGTATGACAACGGCCTCGGCCGCCGCTGGCAGGATGCCCATCCGATGCGTTTTTACGCCGAGGGAGAGGTGAGCTTTCCCTGGCTGTCGGACGGAATGTGGTTCCTCACCCAGTTTCGTCGCTGGGGGCTGCTGAAGCAGGCTCCGGATTACCTCGCGGTGGCGTCGCGCCTTAACCGCATCGACGTCTGGCAGGCGGCCGCCCAGGCGGTCGGCGGGATCAGTACACCGGCGGCCACGATGCGCAGCAGCACACTGATGGACGGTACGGTCTGGAACGGGTCTGACCCGGAAGGCTACGCCCGCCATTTCGCTATTCAACGTAAGGGGGCATGAGATGAAGCAGGCACAACGTAAGCAACCGGTCGTCAGCGTGGAGAACGCGCCTGGCGAAGTCATTATCCTGCCGCCGGTGCAGGTCCGGCGCACCACGCCGACCGTCACGCGCTGGCTGCGTGAGGTCACCCAGCGCCTTCTGCCCCCGCTGCTGGGGCTGGGGGTGCTGCTGCTGGCCTGGCAGCTGGCGGCGATGCACAGCAAAGGCTTTCCCACCCCGTTGAGCACGCTGGACTCGGCGCTGACGCTGTTCGCCGATCCGTTCTATCAGGACGGGCCGAATGACATGGGGATCGGCTGGAACGTGCTGGCCTCCCTGCAGCGCGTGGCGGTGGGCTTCGGCCTGGCGGCGCTGGCGGGCATTCCGCTGGGGTTTTTGATCGGCCGCTCGCTGTTCTTCGCCCGCATGTTTAATCCGCTGATTGCTCTGCTGCGCCCGGTCAGCCCGCTGGCCTGGCTGCCGATTGGCCTGCTGCTGTTCCAGAAGGCGGAGCCAGCCTCCAGCTGGACCATTTTTATCTGCTCCATCTGGCCGATGGTGATCAACACCGCGGAAGGCGTGCGGCGGATCCCGCAGGACTATCTCAACGTCGCCCGCGTCCTCCAGCTCTCAGAGTGGACGGTGATGCGCAAAATTCTCTTTCCGGCGGTGCTGCCGGCGGTGCTCACCGGCGTGCGCCTCTCCATCGGCATCGCCTGGCTGGTGATCGTGGCGGCGGAAATGCTCACCGGCGGGCTGGGGATCGGCTTCTGGATCTGGAACGAGTGGAACAACCTCAATGTGGAAAACATCATCATCGCCATCGTCATTATCGGCGTCGTCGGCCTGCTGCTGGAGCAGGGCCTGATGCTGCTCGCCCGCCGCTTTAGCTGGCAGGACAAATAAGGAGCCAACATGAAACCATTAATTCAGGTGCAGGCCGTCAGCCAGCGCTTCAACACCGCCAGCGGCGAGTTTCTGGCGCTGCAGAATGTCTCCTTCGATATCGTCGAAGGGGAGACCATTAGCCTGATCGGCCACTCGGGTTGTGGAAAATCGACCCTGCTGAATCTAATCGCCGGGATCACGACCCCTACCGAGGGCGGACTGCTGTGCGATAACCGGGAAATCGCCGGGCCCGGGCCGGAGCGGGCGGTGGTTTTCCAGAACCACTCGCTGCTGCCGTGGCTGAGCTGTTTCGACAATGTGGCGCTGGCGGTGGATCAGGTGTTCCGTCGCACCATGAGCAAGCATGAGCGTCGGGAGTGGATTGAACACAACCTCGCTCGCGTGCAGATGGGTCATGCGCTGCATAAACGGCCCGGGGAGATCTCCGGCGGCATGAAGCAGCGGGTGGGTATCGCCCGGGCGCTGGCGATGAAGCCGAAAGTGCTGCTGCTTGATGAGCCCTTCGGCGCCCTGGACGCGCTGACCCGCGCTCACCTCCAGGACACGGTGATGCATATCCAGCAGGAGCTCAATACCACCATCGTCATGATCACCCACGACGTTGATGAAGCGGTGCTGCTTTCCGACAGGGTGCTGATGATGACCAACGGCCCGGCGGCGACGGTCGGCGAGATCCTCGCGGTCGATCTGCCGCGTCCGCGCCATCGCGTTCAGCTGGCGGACGACAGCCGGTACCACCATCTGCGCCAGCAGATCCTCCATTTCCTGTATGAAAAACAGCCGAAAGCGGCATAAGGAGGCGGTCATGACGCGGCGACTGGTGGTGATCGGTAACGGCATGGCGGCCACCCGGCTGGTGCAGCGGCTGGTTGAGCGCGACCCTGCGCGGTTTGCCATTACCGTCGTCGGCGACGAGCCGCACCCGGCCTATAACCGCATCCAGCTCTCGCCGCTGCTGGCTGGCGAAAAAACGGCATCACAGATCCCGTTGCTGCCGGCGGAGTGGTACACCCGGCACGGGGTGTGTCTGCGGTCTGGCGAGGCGGTGGATGAAGTGGATGTTGCGCAACGGCGGCTGCGCATCGCTGACGCCTTGCTGCCATGGGACGAGCTGGTTTTCGCCACCGGCTCGCGGCCCTTTATCCCGCCGCTGCCGGGCATTGATCGTCCGCAGGTTATGCCCTTCCGCACCCTGGCGGACGTGGAACGTATTCTGGCGATACCCGGCCCGGCGGTGGTGATTGGCGGTGGGGTTCTGGGCGTGGAAGCGGCGGCGGCGCTGCGTCGCCGCGGCGGGGAGGTCACACTCCTGCATCGCGGCAGCGGATTAATGGCGCCGCTGATCGACGCCTTTGCCGCCGATGAGCTCAGGCAGCAGCTTGAAGCGCGCGGTATTCGCTGCGTGCTGGAGTGCCGGATCGCCGCCATCGACGCCGACGGCGTGCGGCTGGCGGACGGGCGCGTATTCCGCGCCGCCCGAGTGGTGCTGGCGACCGGCGTGCAGCCCAACAGCCGTCTGGCGGCGCAGTCCGGCGTGCTGTGCCAGCAGGGGATCGTAGTTGACCGCCAGATGGCCGCCTCGCTGCCGGGGATCAGCGCCATTGGCGAGTGTTGCGAAATTGATGGCCAGACCTGGGGGCTGGTGGCTCCCTGCCTGCGCCAGGCCGAGGTGCTGGCGGATCGCCTGTGCGGCGCCCCCGGCGCGGGCTTTGTCTGGCAGGACGCCGGGACCCGCCTGAAGGTCACCGGCATTGAACTCTTTAGCGTCGGCGAACAGCAGGCCGGCGAACAGGATGACATCTATACCAGCTGGGATCCCATCGACCGGCACTATCGTCGCCTGCTGCTGCGCGGCGGCCGCCTGCGCGGCGTGCTGCTGATGGGCGACTGTACCGCCGCCGCCGCGCTCACCGCGCGCCTGGAAAGCGACGAGCCCGCCACCGCGGACTGGCTTTTTGACCCTTCTTCAACGCAGCCGCAGGCTGCAGGAATAATGACGATGACGAAACCTGTATTAGTGCTGGTGGGACATGGCATGGTCGGCCACCATTTTCTCGAACAATGCGTGAGCCGCAACCTGCATCAGCGATATCGTATCGTGGTGTTTGGCGAAGAGCGTTACGCCGCCTACGACCGGGTGCATCTCTCCGAATATTTCGCCGGACGCAGCGCCGAATCGCTGTCGCTGGTGGCCGATGATTTCTTTCACCAGCACGGCATCGAACTCCGCCTCGGCAAGGCGGTGGCGACGATCGACCGCGACGCGCGGCTGGTGCGGGACGCCGAGGGGCATGAAACCCACTGGGATAAACTGGTGCTGGCGACCGGCTCCTATCCCTTTGTTCCGCCGATCCCTGGCAACGATCTCGACGGGTGCTTTGTCTATCGTACCCTTGACGATCTCGACCGTATCGCCGCCCATGCCGCCGCGGCGAAGACCGGGGTGGTGATCGGGGGCGGCCT
Organism: Klebsiella sp. GG_Kp146; assembly: GCF_040061975.1. Taxonomy (NCBI): domain Bacteria; kingdom Pseudomonadati; phylum Pseudomonadota; class Gammaproteobacteria; order Enterobacterales; family Enterobacteriaceae; genus Klebsiella; species Klebsiella sp. GG_Kp146. The sequence goes on along the minus strand of NZ_JBEAHA010000001.1, from coordinate 130,154 downwards.
GCTCGGGCTGGAGGCCGCCAACGCCCTGAAACAGCTGGGGCTGGAGACGCACGTGGTGGAGTTTGCCCCGAACCTGATGGCCGTCCAGTTGGATAACGGCGGGGCGGCGATGCTGCGGGAGAAGATCGTCGCCCTCGGCGTGGGGGTGCATACCAGCAAAGCCACCACCGCCATCGTGCGCGAGGCCGATGGCCTGCGGCTGAACTTTGCCGACGGCGGCACGCTGGCGGCCGACATGGTGGTCTTCTCGGCAGGGATCCGCCCGCAGGACGCGCTGGCCCGCGGCTGCGCGCTGCAGGTTGGCGAGCGCGGGGGGATTGGCATCGACGGCCAGTGCCGCACCACTGACCCGGACGTGCTGGCGATAGGCGAATGCGCCCTGTGGGATAATAAAATTTACGGCCTGGTGGCGCCGGGTTATCAGATGGCGCGGATCGCCGCGGCCACCCTCGCAGGAGAGGACGCCTGCTTTAGCGGCGCCGACATGAGCACCAAACTGAAGCTGCTGGGGGTTGACGTAGCCTCGTTTGGCGATGCGCAGGGGCGCACGCCGGGCTGCCAGAGCTATCAATGGACCGACGGTCCGCAGCAGGTTTACAAAAAAATCGTCGTCAGTCAGGACGGCAAAGCCCTGCTTGGCGGCGTGTTGGTGGGGGACGCCAGCGACTACGCCACGCTGCTGCAGATGATGCTGAACGGCATGGCGCTGCCGCCGCGTCCGGAGAGCCTGATCCTGCCGGCGCTGGAGGGGGGCGCGCCGAAGGCGCTGGGGGTGGCGGCGCTGCCCGACAGCGCGCCGATCTGCTCCTGCCATAGCGTCAGCAAAGGCGATATCTGCCAGGCGGTGAACAATGGCGCGGGGGATATGGCGGCGATAAAAAGCTGCACCAGAGCGGCCACCGGCTGCGGCGGCTGCAGCGCGCTGGTGAAACAGGTGATGGAGCACCAGCTGGCGGCGCAGGGCGTCGAAGTGAAAAAAGACGTCTGCGAGCATTTCCCGTGGTCGCGTCAGGAGATCTACCATCTGGTGCGGGTCAACCATATCCATACCTTCGAGCAGCTGATTAGCCGCTACGGCCAGGGGCACGGCTGCGAGGTTTGTAAACCGCTGGTGGCCTCGGTGCTGGCCTCCTGCTGGAACGAATACCTGCTGAAGCCGGCGCACCTGCCGCTGCAGGATACCAACGACCGCTATTTCGCCAACATTCAGAAGGACGGCACCTATTCGGTGGTGCCGCGGATGGCGGCGGGGGAAGTGACGCCGGACGGGCTGATCGCCATCGGGCAGATCGCCAAACGTTACCAGCTCTACAGCAAAGTGACCGGCGGCCAGCGCATCGACCTGTTTGGCGCGCGGCTGGAACAGCTGCCGGCGATCTGGCGCGAGCTGGCCGACGCCGGGTTTGAAACCGGCCACGCCTATGGCAAGTCGCTGCGCACGGTGAAGTCCTGCGTCGGCGCAACCTGGTGTCGCTACGGCGTGCAGGACTCCACCGGGCTCGCGGTGCGGCTCGAGCATCGCTATAAAGGGCTGCGCGCCCCGCACAAAATCAAGATGGCGGTCTCCGGCTGCACCCGCGAATGTGCTGAAGCCCAGGGCAAAGATATCGGGGTGATTGCCACCGACAAAGGCTGGAATCTCTACGTCTGCGGCAACGGCGGAATGAAGCCGCGTCACGCCGACCTGTTTGCCAGCGACCTCGACGAAGCGACGCTGATCCGCAGCATCGATCGTCTGCTGATGTTCTATATCCGCACCGCCGATCGCCTGCAGCGGACCAGCACCTGGATGGACAACCTGGAGGGCGGCGTGGCCTACCTGCGGCAGGTGGTGCTGGAGGATAGCCTCGGCATTGGCGAGGAGCTGGAACAGGAGATGGCCCGCATCGTCGACAGCTACCAGTGCGAGTGGCAGACCACGCTCAACGATCCCCAGCGCCTGGCGCTGTTCCGCTCCTTCGTGAACAGCGACCAGCCCGACGAGGCGGTGCAGCGCCACGATCTGCGCGGTCAGCCGCAGCCGTTGCCTGCTGAAGCGTTGCCCGAAGGCGAACTCCCATCCCGGCCGTGGCAGGCGATTTGCGACCTTGACGCCATCCCGGCGCAGGCGGGGATCGGCGCCCGGTTAGGGGAGCGGCAGATCGCCCTGTTCCGCTTCGGCGATCGGGTGTATGCCCTGGACAACCGCGAGCCGGGCAGCGCGGCCAACGTGCTGTCGCGGGGGCTGTTAGGGGACGTCGGCGGGGAACCGGTGGTGATCTCCCCGCTGTACAAACAGCGGATTCGCCTGCGCGACGGCTGGCCGTGCGACGGCGGTGAACAGGCAGTGCGCGCCTGGCCGGTGAAAGTGGAAAACGGCAAAGTGTGGGTGGGCAGCCAGCAGCTGCTGGCGCGAGCGGAGGCCTCCTGATGAAGACCATCCGAACGACCTGTCCCTACTGCGGCGTAGGCTGCGGCGTGCTGGCGAGCGTGGATGACGCGGGTCAGGTGAGCGTGCGCGGCGACGATCAGCACCCGGCCAACCTCGGCCGCCTGTGCGTCAAAGGGGCGGCACTAGGGGAGACCACGGGCCTGGCGGGGCGGCTGCTGGCGCCGGAGGTGGACGGCCAGCCGGTGGCCTGGTCTCAGGCGCTGGCGGAGACCGCTTCCCGCCTGCAACAGGTTATCGACCAGCACGGTCCGCAGGCGGTGGCCTTCTACGCCTCCGGCCAGCTGTTGACGGAGGATTACTATGCCGCCAACAAGCTGATGAAGGGATTTATCGGCGCGGCGAACATCGATACCAATTCGCGGCTGTGCATGTCTTCGGCGGTGACCGGCTACAAGCGGGCCTTTGGCGCCGACGTGGTGCCCTGTAGCTATGAGGATGTGGAAAACAGCGATCTGGTGGTGCTGGTCGGCTCGAACGCCGCCTGGGCGCACCCGGTGCTGTACCAGCGTCTGGCGCAGGCGAAGCGGGATAATCCCCGGCTACAGATCGTGGCGATAGACCCCCGGCGCACCGCCACCTGCGAAATCGCCGATCGCCATCTGGCGCTGGCGCCGGGAAGCGACGGCGGGCTGTTCGTGGGGTTGCTTAACGCCCTGGCGCAGGCCGGGGCCTGCGTCGACGGTTTTCGCGACGGCCCGCAGGCGCTGGCCGCCGCCCGCGGCTGGGACGTGGCGAAAGTGGCGGCTTTTTGCGGCCTGCCCGCCGATGAGGTGGCGGGTTTCTATCGCGATTTTATCGCCGCCCCGCGGGCCATCACCCTCTACACCATGGGAATTAACCAGTCAGCCAGCGGCAGCGACAAATGTAATGCCATCATCAACGTCCATCTGGCCAGCGGAAAGTATGGCCGCCGCGGCTGCGGCCCCTTTTCGCTGACCGGTCAACCCAACGCCATGGGCGGGCGCGAAGTCGGCGGGTTGGCGACGATGCTGGCGGCGCACATGGATTTTGTGCCAGACGATCTGCAGCGGCTGGCCCGCTTTTGGGGAACCGAGCGGCTGGCGCAGACCCCGGGGCTGACCGCCGTGGAGCTGTTTGCCGCCATCGGCCGCGGCGAGGTGAAAGCGGTGTGGATCATGGGCACCAACCCGGTGGTGTCGCTCCCCGACAGCCACGCGGTGAGCCAGGCGCTGGCCGGCTGTCCGCTGGTGATCGTCTCGGATGTCGCCGCTGAGACGGATACCGGACAATTCGCCCACATTCGCTTTCCGGCGCTGGCCTGGGGCGAGAAAAATGGCACGGTCACCAACTCGGAGCGGCGCATCTCCCGTCAGCGTAGCTTCCTGCCGCCGCCGAGGGAGGCGAAAGCGGACTGGTGGATCATCGCCAGAGTGGGGCAGGCGCTGGGGTATCGCGAGGCGTTTACCTGGCAGCATCCGCATGACGTCTTCCGCGAGCATGCGGCGCTGTCCGGTTTCGAAAACGACGGCCAGCGGGCGTTTGATATCGGCGCGTTGGCGGATCTCAGCCGCGAGGCATGGGACGCTATGGCGCCGGTACGCTGGCCGGTCAGCCGCCGCCGCGCCGCCTGGGATGTCACGCGCGGCTGGCATAGCGATGGCAGGCTGCGGATGGTGCCAGTGACGCCTCAGCCGACCCGGGCGGCAACCGATGTCTTTTATCCGCTGATCCTCAACAGCGGGCGGATCCGCGATCAGTGGCACACCATGACCCGCACCGGCGCCGTGCCGCGGCTGATGCAGCATATCGCGGAGCCGGTGGTGGAGGTGGCGCCGCAGGACGCCGTTCGCTACCAGCTTGTCGCCGGCGGGCTGGCGCGGATCTGGTCGCGCCATGGGGTGATGGTGGCGAAAGTGGCGATCAGCGAAGGCCAGCGCCCCGGCTCGCTGTTTGTCCCAATGCACTGGAACAATCAGTTCGCCCGCCAGGGGCGGGTGAATAATCTGCTGGCCGCCGTCACGGACCCGCATTCCGCCCAGCCGGAGAGTAAACAGGCGGCGGTGGCCATCGCCCCCTGGCAGCCTGCCTGGCATAGCGAACTGTTTTGTCGCGAACCGCTGCCGTTTCCTGCGGCCTGGCACTGGCGGCGGCGGGCGGCGGCGGGCGTATTGCACTACTCGCTGGCCGGGGAGGCGTCAGCCCGACAGTGGCTCAGCGTCTGGTGCGCGCAGCGCGGCTGGCAGCTGCAGATAGCAGACGGCGGCGCGGTGTGGAACCTGCTGGCGTGGCATCAGGGGAGGCTGATGCTGGGCTGGTGGAGCGATGCGCGCGAGCCGGCGGTGGATAGCGCAGGGATAAGCGCCGCCTTCGCCGCGCCGCCGTCCGACGCCGCCCGGCGCCATGCGTTGCTCAGCGGCCGACCGGACGCCGCCGCCGCGCCGCCGGGGCGGATCGTCTGCAGCTGTTTTGGGGTGGGGGAGCGGGCGATCGGCGAGGCCATCGCCAGCGGCTGCGCCAGCGTTGGGGCTTTGGGCGCCAGGCTTAAGTGCGGGACCAACTGCGGCTCCTGCGTGCCGGAGCTCAACGCGCTGCTGACGGCGCAACCGGCCCGCGCCGGGGCGTAACGGCGCGGCGGCACCTTCTGTGGTTGGGCGACTATTTGCCCAACCGGTTTCAGCATATTCCTGGAATTGTCCGCAGGGCTGCGGGAGAAGGGAAAAAACGATAAACTAAAACTATCTTCCAATTTTTTCTGCGAGCCCGCGCAAAACCTGTTGATGCCTGTGTCGTACCGTTTGCTGCCATCCCTGATCTTTCTCCTGCTGCTGCCGGGCGCTCCTGTCTGGGCGCTGACCGCCAGCGACACCGCTCTTACGCCCCAGGGAGAAGATCCCTTGCCCGATTTGGGGATCGCCCCGCAGGTCGATGACGACGCCAGACACTTTGCCGAAGTGGCGAAGAAATTCGGCGAGGCCAGCATGAGCGATAACGGACTGACGGCGGGCGAGCAGGCGCAGATGTTCGCCATCAACAAACTCGGCAATGAAGTGAGCCACCAGCTGGAGAGCTGGCTCTCGCCGTGGGGCAACGCCAATGTCGACCTGCTGGTCGATAAAGAGGGGAAGTTCACCGGCAGTAAAGGGAGCTGGTTCGTGCCATTGCAGGATAACGATCGCTACCTGACGTGGAACCAGTATTCGGTGACCCGGCGCGAGAACGATCTGGTGGGCAATATTGGGCTTGGCCAGCGCTGGCGGGTCGGCGGCTGGCTGCTGGGCTATAACTCGTTTTATGACAAGGTGCTGAGCGAAAGCCTGGCCCGCGGCAGCGTCGGCGCCGAGGCGTGGGGGGAATATCTCCGCCTGTCGGCGAACTACTATCATCCGCTGGGCGACTGGCAGCTGCGGGAGAATCAAACTCAGGAGCAGCGGATGGCCGCGGGGTATGACGTTACCGCCCAGGCGCGGCTGCCGTTTTATGAGCACATCAATACCAGCGTCAGCGTCGAACAGTACTTCGGCGACAGCGTCGATCTGTTTCACACCGGCACAGGCTACCATAACCCGGTGGCCGTCTCCGTCGGGCTCAATTATACCCCGGTCCCGCTGGTCACCGTGACCGCCAAGCATAAGCAAGGGGAAAATGGCGTCAGCCAGAACAACGTTGGCCTGAAGCTCAACTACCGCTTTGGCGTGCCGCTCAAGCAGCAGTTGGCGGCGGACGAGGTGGCGTTCAGCAACTCACTGCGCGGCAGCCGCTTCGACAGCCCGGAGCGGGATAATCTGCCGGTCGTAGAGTATCGGCAGCGCAAAAATCTGACGGTCTACCTGGCCACGCCGCCCTGGGATCTACAGTCCGGGGAGACGGTGCAGCTGAAGCTGCAGATCCATAGTCTGCACGGCATCAAGTCGCTGCACTGGCAGGGCGACACCCAGGCGCTCAGCCTGACGCCGCCGGTGGATGCCAGCAGCCCCGATGGCTGGAGCGTGATTATGCCGGTGTGGAACAGTGAACCGGGCGCCGCGAACCGCTGGCGCCTGTCGGTGGTGGTAGAGGATAAACAGGGGCAGCGCGTCTCCTCCAATGAGATCGTCCTGACGCTGACCGAGCCGCTGATCAAGTTCACCGCGCCTGGCGTCTCGTGGACGGACTCGCCTTAAAAAATTCGCTCCTGGTGGACCCATACCGCGGCTTCCACCCGGGATTTGAGCTTCATTTTCTTCAGCATGTGCTTGACGTGCACTTTGACGGTGCTTTCGGTGATATCCAGCCGGCGGGCGATCATTTTGTTCGGCAGCCCCTGGGCGATCAGCTTGAGGATGTCGCGCTCGCGCGGGGTCAGCTGGCTGATGTCGCGATCGGAGGTGGCGCGGTTGGCGCGCAGGCTGGCGGCCAGCACCGGGGTTAACGCTTCGCTTAATACCATCTCGCCGGCGGCGGCCTGCTGCAGCGCTTTCAGCAGATCTTCCGGCTCCATGTCTTTCAGCAGATAGCCATCGGCGCCGCGCTTGAGGGCGGTAACAACGTCCTCTTCATGGTTAGAGACGCTGAAGACCACCACCCGGCCAGACAGCGATTTCTCACGCAGTTTGTCCAGCGTCTCCAGACCGTTCATGCCCGGCATATTGAGGTCCAGCAGGATCAGGTCCGGATCCAGCGACTCCGCCAGCTCGATACCTTGCGCGCCATTGCTGGCTTCGCCAATCACCTGGATGTCCGGCGCCATGCTGATCAGTTGTTTCACGCCGGTGCGCAGCATCGGATGGTCGTCAATGAGAAGGATGGTTGCCCGTTCCTGTTGACTCATGGGGGTCTCCTTATTGGATGGAAAACGTTTTTTCCGGGATAAACGTGACGATCACTTCGGTCCCGCCGGTTTCCCGGCGCCGAACCTGACAGTCGCCGCGCAGACTTTGCGCGCGATCCCGCATAATGATTAAACCGTAATGGTTACTCCGCTCTGCGTGGTCCGGCACGCCGCGGCCGTTATCCGCCACCACCAGACGGACCTGATTATCGCGTTGTGACACCGTCACTGTGACTTGGGTCGCGCTGGCATGCTTCAGGGCATTGCTTAACGCTTCGCGGGCGATCTGCAGCAGGTGAATGGCCTGATGCGACGGCACAAAGCGCGGCGGGAGCTGATAATCAAGCTGCACCGTAAAGCCGAAGTGGGCGCTGTACTCCTGACAGCTGGCCTCCAGCGCCGGGCGCAGGCCCGGCTCGGTCAGCTGCAGGCGGAAGGTGGTCAACAGCTCACGCAGCTGGGCCCAGGAGGTATTCAGCTCGTTACGTATCTGCCCCAGCAGCTGACGGCTCTCCGCCGGCAAGGCGTCGCCCTGCATCTGCAGGCAGCTGACCTGCATCTTCATACAGGATAGCGACTGGGCGATGGAATCATGCAGCTCGCGGGCGATAGTGGCCCGCTCTTCCATAACGATCAGCTGCTGCTGTTTCTCCTGATGGCGGTCCAGCGCCAGGGTGCTGGTCAGTTGTTCAACCACAGTATCCACCAGCTGCTGCTGATCGTGGCTGAGATGACGGCCAACCGGCAGCGTCGCCAGCAGGATGCCGTACTGATTATGCGCATCCGACAGCCGCCACTTCAGCGTCGTTCCGCCATCCGGCAGCGGCGGCAGGTTGCGTGGGCAGAGGTAGCAGCCCATGTCGTCACACTCATTATCCGAGTGGCAGGTAAACTCCTGATGGTTGTCTTCATCTTCCAGATCGTAGACCCGCACCTCGATATCGCGCAGCAGCGTCAGACCCTGCAGGCCGTTCAGCACCGGCGAAATGCGTTCACAGAGCGGGGCGTTGGCGTGCAGCCGGCGGTTGGCCTGCCATAAGAAAGCGAGGATCTCGTTCTTCTGTTCCAGCCCGGCGGTCTTCTCCTGCACCCGGCGCTCGAGCACGGCGTAGCTTTCCGCCAGCTCTTCCGACATGTTATTTAGCGCCATGCCGAGGGTCGCCATTTCGTTGCGTCCGCTGATGTGCGCCCGCTGGGTGAAATCACGCTGGCTCACCGCTCGCGCCATGCTCAGCAGCTGTTTCCATGGCCGCAGCAGGCGGGCGCGTAGCCAGATGATGGTGAAGATCAGCAGCAGCGCCATGCCGATGGCGAGGAGGCGATGGATCCAGACCACCCGTTCGATACGCTGCTCGGTGGTATGGTCGAATGCGGTGACCAGCTGGTCGATACGATCGACAAAGTCGGCGACATCCTGGGCGACCTCCGCCTGGTTGACCGCGCGCTGCATGCCGGGAGCCAGCGCCAGCTGCCAGTACTGCTGCAGGGCCTGCAGCTGGCGCTCCTGCCCGTCGCGGCGGGCGGAGTTTTGCAGCTCCGGACTGAAGACGGTGGCGGTCATATCATCGACCAGCTTTTGGTCGTGTTCATTCAGCGGGATCGCCGCCAGCAGCCGGTAGCTCTGCATGCGTAATGACCCGGCTTTGTTAATGGCGTGCGCGCTGCCCTGCACGCCGTTGACCAGGCGCGCGGAGATCGCCATACCGGCGACGCCAGTAAGGGTGGCAAGCAGGACGATCAACGCCAGTTGATTGACCAGCGTCAGCGGGGTAAAAAGACGTTTTAACATGGAATGCGTGGCTCCTGACCGGTCGTGTCCCCGGGAGTGGCGCTTATTCTCGGCTATCCCCTGGAGTATACCCATACCCACAAAGAGTTACTCCTTAATTGTCGGTGGTAGGCGCCGTTGGGAGAGGGGTTAGACGCATCCCGGCAGCCGTGTGAAAAACCACACTTTTTTTCCCACCATTCTCTACTCACTTCGGAGCATGGTTTATTTTCGCACAAATTAGCGCGCGCTTTTCCTTTGATTTATATCAACTTACCGCCCGGGGCAACCCCTAAGGTAGCGGCAGGAAAAATGAATAATCAGAGGTATCTATGAGTCAATCTTCCCTCCCGGAGAAGGCTAACCGCTCGGTCATTACCGACTGGCGGCCTGAAGATCCTGAATTCTGGCAACAGCGCGGCCACCATGTGGCGAGCCGCAATTTATGGATCTCCGTTCCCTGTCTGTTACTGGCGTTCTGCGTGTGGATGTTGTTCAGCGCCGTTGCCGTTAACCTCAACAAAGTGGGCTTTCAGTTTACGACCGATCAGCTGTTTATGCTGACCGCGCTGCCGGCGCTGTCAGGCGCTTTGTTGCGCGTGCCTTACGCTTTCATGGTACCGCTGTTCGGCGGCCGCCGCTGGACGGCGTTCAGTACCGGGATCATGATTGTGCCGTGCGTGTGGCTGGGCTTTGCGGTCCAGGATACCTCCACGCCGTTTAGCGTCTTCGTGATCATCTCTCTGCTGTGCGGCTTCGCCGGGGCCAACTTCGCCTCCAGTATGGCCAATATCAGCTTCTTCTTCCCGAAAGCGAAGCAGGGCGGGGCGCTGGGCGTCAACGGCGGCCTTGGTAATATGGGCGTCAGCGTGATGCAGCTGGTCGCGCCGCTGGTGGTGTCGGTCTCGGTGTTTGCCATTTTTGGCGGGACCGGCAGCGAGCAGCCGGACGGCTCAATGCTGTATCTGGAAAACGCCGCGTGGATCTGGGTACCTTTCCTGATTATTTTCACCCTGGCGGCGTGGTTCTTTATGAACGACCTGTCCGCTTCTAAAGCCTCGCTGAGCGAACAGCTGCCGGTGCTCAAACGCCTGCACCTGTGGATCATGGCGCTGCTCTATCTGGCGACCTTCGGCTCCTTTATCGGTTTCTCCGCCGGTTTCGCCATGCTGTCAAAGACCCAGTTCCCGGACGTGCAGATCCTGCACTACGCCTTCTTCGGTCCGTTTATTGGCGCGCTGGCGCGTTCGATGGGCGGGGCGATCTCCGACCGTCTCGGCGGTACCCGCGTGACGCTGGTCAACTTTGTGGTGATGGCTGTCTTCTGTGCGCTGCTGTTCCTGACCCTGCCGACCAACGGCCAGGGCGGTAACTTCATCGCCTTCTTCGCGGTGTTTATGGTGCTGTTCCTGACCGCCGGGCTGGGGAGCGCTTCCACCTTCCAGATGATCTCCGTGATCTTCCGTAAGCTGACCATGGACCGGGTGAAGGCCCAGGGCGGCAGCGAAGCCCAGGCGATGCGCGAGGCGGCGACCGATACCGCGGCGGCGCTGGGCTTTATCTCCGCTATTGGCGCCATCGGCGGCTTCTTTATTCCGAAGGCGTTCGGTATCTCGCTGGATCTGACCGGCTCGCCGGCCGGCGCGATGAAAGTCTTCCTGATCTTCTATATCGCCTGCGTGATCATCACCTGGGCGGTATACGGCCGTAAGCGTCAGTAATTCGCTATCGTCGATGTTGCTTCGTAAAGGCGTACTCCCGGAGGAGGCGCCTTTTTTTACCGGCCTATTTAGTTACAACATACTAATGGGTGATTGGATACGTATTGGCCACTGAGCCGGGAAGGGACGGCTTGCCAGCGTCACTGCTCTACCCCTTAATACCTCCCTGGTGAACAATTCCGCGCCTGGTGACCCATTTTTCGATAAAAACCATTAAAAAACAATAAGTTAAAAAATTTAACTTCCTACCACCTTGGTGGTAAATGCCAATTTCCGCCGCGATAACAAGCCAGTCCGTATTGATCGCTATCAATTCCCGTCCGCTTTCATAGCGTTACCTTCGCTGCAAATCCAGCAATGTCGATTTATCAGAGAGCCGTCAGGCTCCATATCAGGAGAAACCCGATGAGTAAATTCCTGGACCGGTTTCGCTACTTCAAACAGAAGGGTGAAACCTTTGCCGATGGGCACGGCCAGCTTCTAAACACCAACCGGGACTGGGAGGATGGATACCGTCAACGTTGGCAGCATGACAAAATTGTGCGTTCCACTCACGGTGTCAACTGCACCGGTTCATGCAGCTGGAAGATTTATGTCAAAAACGGACTGGTGACCTGGGAGACCCAGCAAACGGACTATCCGCGCACCCGTCCGGACCTGCCAAACCACGAACCACGCGGCTGCCCGCGCGGCGCCAGCTACTCCTGGTATCTGTACAGCGCGAACCGCCTGAAATACCCGCTGATGCGCAAACGCCTGATGAAGATGTGGCGGGAAGCGAAGGTCCAGCACAGCGATCCGGTTGAGGCATGGGCCTCGATTATCGAAGACGCCGACAAAGCGAAAAGCTTCAAGCAGGCTCGCGGTCGCGGCGGGTTTGTCCGCTCCTCCTGGCAGGAAGTGAATGAGCTGATTGCCGCCTCCAACGTCTATACCGTGAAAACTTACGGTCCGGATCGCGTGGCCGGCTTCTCGCCGATCCCGGCGATGTCGATGGTCTCCTACGCCTCCGGCGCTCGTTACCTGTCGCTGATCGGCGGTACCTGCCTGAGCTTCTACGACTGGTACTGCGACCTGCCGCCGGCCTCGCCGATGACCTGGGGCGAGCAGACCGACGTGCCGGAATCCGCCGACTGGTACAACTCCAGCTATATCATCGCCTGGGGCTCCAACGTGCCGCAGACCCGTACCCCGGATGCGCACTTCTTTACCGAAGTTCGCTATAAAGGGACCAAAACTGTCGCCATCACCCCGGACTACGCCGAAATCGCCAAGCTCTGCGATCTGTGGCTGGCGCCGAAGCAGGGTACCGATGCCGCGATGGCGCTGGCGATGGGCCACGTGATGCTGCGTGAGTTCCATCTTGATAAACCGAGCCAGTACTTCACCGATTACGTGCGTCGCTACACCGACATGCCGATGCTGGTGATGCTTGAGGAGCGCGACGGCTATTACGCCGCCGGCCGCACGCTGCGCGCGTCCGACCTCGTGGATTCCCTTGGTCAGGAGAAGAATCCGGAATGGAAAACCGTCGCCTTTGATGAGAAGGGCGATCTGACCGTGCCGAACGGTTCCCTCGGATTCCGCTGGGGCGACAAAGGCAAATGGAACCTCGAACAGCGCGACGGTAAAACCGGCGAAGAGATTGAGCTGCGTCTGAGCCTGCTGGGCAGCCATGACGAGGTCGCGGACGTCGGCTTCCCGTACTTCGGCGGCGAAGGTTCTGAACACTTCAACAAAGTCGCGCTGGAAAACATTCTGCTGCACAAACTGCCGGTTAAACGCCTGCAGCTGGCTGACGGCTCCACCGCCCTGGTGACCACCGTGTACGACCTGACCATGGCCAACTATGGCCTGGAGCGCGGTCTGAACGATGACAACTGCGCCGCCAGTTATGATGAAGTGAAAGCCTACACCCCGGCCTGGGCGGAGAAAATTACCGGCGTCTCCCGCGCGCATATTATCCGTACCGCCCGCGAGTTTGCCGATAACGCCGATAAAACCCATGGTCGGTCGATGATTATCGTCGGGGCGGGTCTCAACCACTGGTTCCACCTCGACATGAACTACCGCGGTCTGATCAACATGCTGATCTTCTGCGGTTGCGTCGGCCAGAGCGGCGGCGGTTGGGCGCACTATGTGGGCCAGGAAAAACTGCGTCCGCAGACCGGCTGGCAGCCGCTGGCGTTCGCCCTTGACTGGCAACGTCCGGCACGTCATATGAACAGCACCTCGTACTTCTATAACCACTCCAGCCAGTGGCGCTATGAAAGCGTGACCGCGCAGGAGCTGCTCTCGCCGATGGCGGATAAATCCCGCTACAGCGGCCATCTGATCGACTTCAACGTCCGCGCCGAGCGGATGGGCTGGCTGCCGTCGGCGCCGCAGCTGGGCGTAAACCCGCTGCGCATCGCCGATGAGGCGAAAAAAGCGGGCATGACGCCGGTGGATTACACCGTCAAATCTCTGAAGGAGGGATCGATTCGCTTTGCGGCAGAGCAGCCGGAAAACGGAAAAAACCATCCGCGTAACCTGTTTATCTGGCGTTCCAACCTGCTGGGCTCCTCCGGTAAAGGTCATGAGTACATGCTCAAGTACCTGCTGGGTACGGAGAACGGCATTCAGGGTAAAGACCTTGGCAAGCAGGGCGGCGTGAAGCCGGAAGAAGTCGAATGGCGCGATAACGGCCTCGACGGCAAACTGGACCTGGTGGTGACCCTCGACTTCCGTCTGTCGAGCACCTGTCTCTACTCCGATATCGTGCTGCCGACCGCCACCTGGTACGAAAAAGACGACATGAATACCTCGGATATGCATCCGTTTATTCATCCGCTGTCGGCGGCCGTTGACCCGGCCTGGGAATCGAAGAGCGACTGGGATATCTACAAAGGTATCGCGAAGAAATTCTCTGAAGTGTGCGTGGGCCACCTCGGTAAAGAAACCGACGTCGTTACGCTGCCGATCCAGCATGATTCCGCCGCGGAAATGGCGCAGCCGCTGGACGTCAAAGACTGGAAGAAGGGCGAATGTGACCTGATTCCGGGGAAAACCGCCCCGCATATTATTCCGGTCGAGCGTGATTATCCGGCGACTTATGAGCGCTTCACCTCCATTGGCCCGCTGCTGGAAACCATCGGCAACGGCGGGAAAGGCATCGCCTGGAATACCCAGAGCGAAATGGACCTGCTGCGTAAGCTCAACTACACCAAGGCCGAAGGCCCGGCGAAAGGTCAGCCGAAGCTGGAAACGGCCATCGACGCCGCGGAGATGATCCTCACCCTGGCGCCGGAAACGAACGGTCAGGTGGCGGTGAAGGCGTGGAAAGCGCTGAGCGAAATCACCGGCCGCGAGCACGCGCACCTGGCGCTGAACAAAGAAGACGAGAAGATCCGTTTCCGCGATATTCAGGCGCAGCCGCGGAAAATCATCTCCAGCCCGACCTGGTCCGGGCTGGAAGACGAACACGTCTCCTATAACGCCGGATACACCAACGTTCACGAGCTGATCCCATGGCGTACCCTGTCCGGTCGTCAGTCGCTGTATCAGGATCACCAGTGGATGCGCGACTTTGGCGAGAGCCTGCTGGTTTATCGTCCGCCGATTGACACCCGCTCGGTGAAAGCGGTGATGGGCGAGAAGTCCAACGGCAACCCGGAGAAGGCGCTGAACTTCCTGACGCCGCACCAGAAATGGGGTATCCACTCGACCTACAGCGATAACCTGCTGATGCTGACCCTGTCACGCGGCGGTCCGATCGTCTGGATGAGCGAGGCGGATGCGAAAGATCTGGGTATCGAAGATAACGACTGGATCGAAGTGTTCAACGCCAACGGCGCCCTGACGGCGCGCGCGGTGGTGAGCCAGCGCGTGCCGGCCGGGATGACCATGATGTACCACGCGCAGGAACGCATCGTGAACCTGCCTGGCTCTGAAGTCACCGGCCAGCGCGGCGGGATCCATAACTCGGTTACCCGTATTACGCCGAAACCGACCCATATGATCGGCGGCTATGGCCATCTGGCCTATGGCTTTAACTACTACGGCACCGTCGGCTCCAACCGCGATGAGTTTGTGGTGGTACGTAAGATGAAGAACATTAACTGGTTAGACGGCGAAGGCAATGACCAGGTACAGGAGAGCGTAAAATGAAAATTCGTTCACAAGTCGGCATGGTGCTGAATCTCGATAAATGCATCGGCTGCCACACCTGCTCGGTAACCTGTAAAAACGTCTGGACCAGCCGGGAAGGGATGGAGTACGCCTGGTTCAATAACGTGGAGAGTAAGCCTGGCGTTGGTTTTCCGAACGACTGGGAAAACCAGGAGAAATGGAAGGGCGGCTGGATCCGCAAAATCAACGGCAAGCTGCAGCCGCGCATGGGCAACCGCGCGATGCTGTTAGGTAAAATCTTCGCGAACCCGCATCTGCCGGGCATCGATGATTACTACGAGCCGTTCGATTACGACTACCAGAACCTGCATAACGCCCCGGAGAGTAAACACCAGCCGATCGCCCGTCCGCGCTCGCTGATCACCGGCCAGCGGATGGACAAGATCACCAGCGGTCCGAACTGGGAAGAGATCCTCGGCGGCGAGTTTGAAAAGCGCGCCAAAGACCAGAACTTCGACAACATGCAGAAGGCGATGTACGGCCAGTTCGAGAACACCTTCATGATGTATCTGCCGCGCCTGTGCGAGCACTGCCTGAATCCGGCGTGCGTCGCAACCTGCCCGAGCGGCGCCATCTATAAGCGTGAAGAAGACGGCATCGTGCTGATCGACCAGGACAAGTGCCGCGGCTGGCGGATGTGCATCACCGGCTGCCCGTACAAGAAGATCTACTTCAACTGGAAGAGCGGGAAATCTGAGAAGTGCATCTTCTGCTACCCGCGTATTGAATCCGGAATGCCGACGGTATGCTCCGAAACCTGCGTGGGCCGAATCCGCTACCTCGGCGTCCTGCTGTATGACGCTGACGCGATCGAAAATGCCGCCAGCACCGAGAACGAGAAAGATCTCTATCAGCGTCAACTGGACGTGTTCCTCGATCCGAACGACCCGAAAGTGATTGAGCAGGCGCTGAAAGATGGTGTACCGCAGGGCGTGATTGAAGCCGCGCAGCAGTCGCCGGTCTGGAAAATGGCGATGGACTGGAAGCTGGCCCTGCCGCTGCACCCGGAATATCGCACCCTGCCGATGGTTTGGTACGTGCCGCCGCTGTCGCCGATTCAGTCCGCCGCCGATGCCGGCGAACTGGGCAGCAACGGGATCCTGCCGGACGTGGAAAGCCTGCGTATTCCGGTGCAGTATCTGGCGAACCTGCTGACCGCCGGCGATACCCAACCGGTCCTGTTGGCCCTGAAGCGGATGCTGGCGATGCGTCACTATAAGCGGGCGGAAACCGTTGACGGCGTTGTCGATACCCGCGCGCTGGAAGAGGTGGGCTTAAGCGAAGCGCAGGCTCAGGAGATGTACCGCTACCTGGCGATCGCCACCTACGAAGATCGTTTCGTGGTGCCGAGCAGCCATCGTGAACAGGCGCGGGAAGCGTTTCCGGAGAAAAATGGCTGCGGCTTTAGCTTTGGCGACGGCTGCCACGGCTCTGACAGCCAGTTCAACCTGTTCAACAGCCGTCGTATCGACGCCATCGACGTGACCAGCAAAACGGAGCCGCACGCATGATTGAACTTGTGATTGTGTCGCGTTTGCTCGAATACCCTGACGCTGCCTTATGGCAGCATCAGCAGGAGATGTTCGAGGCGCTCGCGTCATCGGAGAAACTCAGCAAAGAAGATGCTCACGCGCTGGGCGTTTTTCTGCGCGATCTGCTGGCTCAGGATCCGCTGGATGCCCAGGCGGCCTACAGCGAACTGTTTGACCGCGGCCGGGCCACCTCGCTGCTGCTGTTTGAACACGTGCACGGCGAATCCCGCGATCGCGGGCAGGCGATGGTTGACCTGATGGCGCAGTATGAGCGCCACGGTCTGCTGCTCGATAGCCATGAGCTGCCGGATCATCTGCCGCTGTATCTGGAGTATCTGGCGCAGCTGCCGGAAGAGGAAGCGCTTGGCGGCCTGCGGGACGTCGCGCCGATCCTCGGCCTGCTCAGCGCGCGCCTGCAGCAGCGCGAGAGCCGCTATGCGGTGCTGTTCGAGCTGCTGCTGAAGCTGGCCAACACTCAGGTCGACAGCCAGAAAGTGGCGGAGAAGATTGCCGACGAAGCCCGCGACGATACGCCGCAGGCGCTGGACGCAGTCTGGGAAGAAGAACAGGTTAAATTCTTTGCCGACCAGGGCTGCGGCGAGTCGGAGATTTCCGCTCACCAGCGTCGTTTTGCCGGAGCCGTGGCCCCGCAATATCTGAATATCTCTAACGGAGGACAGCAATAATGCACTTCCTGAATATGTTCTTCTTTGACATTTATCCGTACATTGCGGGCTCGGTGTTTCTGATCGGCAGCTGGCTGCGCTATGACTACGGTCAGTACACCTGGCGCGCGGCCTCCAGCCAGATGCTGGACCGTAAAGGGATGAATCTGGCGTCGAACCTGTTTCATATCGGCATCCTCGGCATTTTCGCCGGCCACTTCCTCGGCATGCTGACGCCGCACTGGATGTATGAATCTTTCCTGCCGATCGACGTCAAGCAGAAGATGGCGATGATCGCCGGCGGCGCCTGCGGTGTGATGACCCTGGTGGGCGGTTTACTGCTGCTCAAGCGTCGTCTGCTCAGCCCGCGCGTTCGCGCCACCACCACCGGCGCGGATATTCTGATCCTCTCCCTGCTGATGGTGCAGTGTGCGTTGGGCCTGCTGACGATCCCGTTCTCAGCCCAGCATATGGACGGCAGCGAAATGATGAAGCTGGTCGGCTGGGCGCAGTCGGTGGTCACCTTCCACGGCGGTGCGTCGCAGCACCTGGATGGCGTGGCGTTTATCTTCCGCGTCCACCTGGTGCTGGGTATGACCCTGTTCCTGCTGTTCCCGTTCTCCCGTCTGGTTCATATCTGGAGCGCGCCGGTAGAGTACCTGACGCGCAAATACCAGATTGTTCGCGCCCGTCGCTAACTGGCCCGCGACTGCTGACTGACCCCGCTCTGGCGGGGTTTTTTTTCGCCCCAGCCGAGGTTATTCCCCGCGGCGGCAAACAGAATCAGCATCCCGCCGCACCACTGCACAGGGGTTAACGCATGGTGGAAGACCAGATAGTCGACCCCCATCGCCACCAGTGGATAAATAAAGGAGAGTGAACCGGTAATGGGCGTTGGCAGCTTCTGTATCGCGCTATATAAAAGCTGATACATGATCCCGGTATGGACGACGCCGAGGATCAGCAGATAGCGCCAGGGAAAGCTGGCAGAAAACTCGGGCATTTGCACGAGCGGCAGCAGCATCACGACGCCGACCAGCACCTGAATAAAGGCGATATGCTGAGCAGGGAGCGGATGCAGTTTGCGGGCGATAATGGCGGTCAGAGCATAGAAAAATGCTGCGGCTAATGCCAGCAAAACGCCAGTCGCGAGACTATCGCCGTGCGCCGGGGCAAGCTCGCTTGACAGCAGGATCACCACGCCGCCGAAGGCCAGCAGTAACCATCCCCATTTTACGGCGCTGACTCGCTCCCCCAGCATCATGCCCATCAGTACCAGCATAAACGGCTGGGTGTTGTAGACCACCGTAGCCATGCCAATTGAAATACGCGAGTAGGCGGCAAAAAGCAGTAGCCAGTTGATGACCAGCGCAATGCCGCCAAGCACCGCGAGGGCGAGGGTGAAGCGCGTGAGACGACTGAAGGGTTGGCGACTAAGAACGATAAACAGCAGCAGGGTCAGCGCGCCAATCAGGCAGCGCCAGAACACCACATCAATTACCGGCAAACCCGAGAGCAGCACGAACGCGCCGATCGAGCCAGAAATTATCATCGCTAGGCTCATTTGCCAGACGCCGCGGGTAAGTTGCATATTTCACCTCCAGTAGTTTTCCATTATTGTGCGAAAAATCCTGACAGCCTGACATGGCTGAATTAAGGTAAGCAGGGGGAAATTCCTTTCATAATTAGGTGAAAACCATGAATGACTTACTTGATGAAATTGACCGGGCGATCCTCGCTTGCCTGACTCAGGACGCCAGAGTCTCGTTGAAGGTATTGAGCGCGCGGGTGGGGCTGACCTCGCCGAGCACCGCCGAGCGGGTGAAGCGCCTGGAGGAGCGGGGGGTGATCCAGGGCTATGGGGCGCGGGTGAATCTTGCCGCGCTGGGCTACAGCCTGCAGGCGCTGGTGCGGGTACGGCCGCTGCCTGGTCTGCTGCAGAAGGTGGATAAATATATCCAGGCGATGCCGGAGTGCATCGAAAGTGACAAAGTGACCGGAGAAGATTGTTTCGTGATGCGACTGGTGGTGCGTGATATTGCCCAACTGGATACGCTGCTTGACGGCCTGGCCGAATTTGCTCAGTGCAATACCTCGGTGGTGAAAAGTTCGCCGGTGAAGAGACGACTGCCCCCGCTGTGAGTTTCCCGGAGGCGGCGCGGCGCACCAGTCCGGGCTGCCGGTCGGCACAGGCAGCGTTCTCTCGCTACGCTCGAGTCGAACCTTAGTCGAAGCTTCTCATCCTTCCCCGTGGGGCAGAATATAAAAGATCGTCGAGTAGTCGAATTGGAAGTTTTTTAAGAAGATGGTGGTGGGGGAAGGATGACTCGGCGCTAAAGCGCCTCGCCCTTCGGGCCGTTGCCTGCGGCAACGTTCTCTCGCTACGCTCGAGTCGAACCTTAGTCGAAGCTTCTCATCCTTCCCCGTGGGGCAGAATATAGAGTATCGCAAGTGAAGTAAGTTGGGTAATACATGAAGAGATGGTGGTGGGGGAAGGATTCGAACCTTCGAAGTCGATGACGGCAGATTTACAGTCTGCTCCCTTTGGCCGCTCGGGAACCCCACCAGGGGTAAAATCAAATTGTAGGCTATTCAGCAAAGTGAATGGTGGTGGGGGAAGGATAACTCGTCGCTATCGCTCCTCGCCCTTCGGGCCGTTGCCTGCGGCAACGTTCTCTCGCTGGCGCTCGAGTCGAACCTTAGTCGAAGGTTCTTACCCTTCCCGCTAAGTGCAAACATCGTTTACGCCTGCCGGGGAAACCCTATCACTGTAGTGAATAATGGTGGTGGGGGAAGGATTCGAACCTTCGAAGTCGATGACGGCAGATTTACAGTCTGCTCCCTTTGGCCGCTCGGGAACCCCACCACGGGGTAATGCTTAGTACTGGCCTGCTTCCTTCTCGGGAAGCGGGGCGCATCATACCAAATGATGCGCCCCTGTAAAGAATTCCTTTGACAAAAATAAACTGGTTGCCTGATTTTTACCCGTAACGCCGGAAAGCTAACCAATTCATTTCTCAGTCGATTAAAGAATAATCGTCCGGTTACCGTAGACGAAGACGCGCTGCGCCAGGACCTGATACAGCGCCCGGCTCAATACGTTTTTTTCGACATCGCGCCCGGCACGCATCATATCTTCTGCGGTATAAGTATGATCGACGTGAATGACGTCCTGCATAATGATGGGACCTTCGTCCAGGTTATCATTCACGTAGTGGGCGGTGGCGCCGATGATCTTCACGCCGCGCTCATAGGCCTGATGATACGGACGCGCGCCGATAAACGCCGGCAGGAACGAGTGGTGAATATTAATGATCTTGTTCGGGAAACGAGCGACAAATTCCGGCGTAAGAACGCGCATATACTTGGCCAGCACCACGTAATCCGGTTCGTGGGCGGCAATCGCGTCGCCCATCTGCTTGTCGTGCTCTTCGCGGCTCAGCCCTTCATGGCTGACCAGTTCAAACGGGATGCCAAAACGTTCCACCAGCGGGCGCAGGGTGTCATGGTTGCCAATAACCGCGGCAATGTCGACATCCAGCCCGCCGTAGTTGGCTTTCATCAGCAGATCGCCGAGGCAGTGCGCCTCTTTCGTCACCAGAATCACTACCCGGCGGCGGCCTGCCGGATTGAGTTCACGAATCGAGCCTTCCGGCAGGGCGCTGTCCAGATCGGCCAGCAGAATAGCGTCGTTGAAAATGCCTTCCAGTTCGGTGCGCATAAAGAAACGACCGGTACGGTGGTCAACAAATTCGTTGTTCTGCACAATGTTAAGTTCGTGCTTGTAGCAGATATTGGTGATACGCGCGATGAGGCCTTTCTGATCAGGGCAAATAGTGCGTAGTACTTTACGTTGTAATGAATGCATCGCGAGGAAAATCCTGTAGTGTTTGCAAGCGCTGCGGTAGCGTTACTGGCCGCAGCATTTTTTAAATTTTTTACCTGAACCGCAAGGGCAGGGGTCGTTACGGCCAATCAGCGGCCGTGTCCCGTCGATATAGTACCACTGTCCATTTTCTTTTAAGAATCTGGAACGTTCAATAATGGCGCCCGGGCGGTTATTGTCATTAAAGCGGGCGATAAAGCTGACAAAGCCTTCATTGGCGGCTCGTCCATCATCGCTGGCGAACAGGGTTAAGCCCAGCCATTCGGTGTGGGCAAAGCCTTTCTCCAGTTCGGCGCGAAACTGCTGCGCCTGACAGGACGGATGCCAGGTTTTGATCAGATAGTCGGCATCTTTCATGACGAACGCGCTGTAACGGGAGCGCATAAGCTGTGACGGGCCTGGCGCAAGCTCAGCGCCGGACAGATATCGCTGGCAACATGAGCTATACTCCAGTGCGCTGCCACAGGGGCATAATTGCGACAAAATTGCCTCCATGGAAGAAAGAGTAACGGCGCTTCTACGCCAAAGGGCTTTATGTTAACTGAGCCGTGACAATGTTGCCACGCTCAGAGTGGAAGGATAGTTATCAGTACTAATGAGAAAGCTTAAAATTGGTCTGGCGTTAGGTGCGGGCGCCGCCCGCGGATGGTCGCATATTGGCGTCATCAACGCCCTCCAGCAGGCCGGCATTGAGATTGATATCGTGGCCGGTTGCTCTATCGGTTCGCTGGTAGGGGCGGCGTATGCCTGTAACCGACTCCCGGCCCTTGAGTCCTGGGTCTGCTCTTTCAGTAACTGGGACGTTCTGAAACTGATGGATCTCTCCTGGCGCCGCGGTGGACTATTGCGGGGTGAAAAGGTGTTCAATCATTATCGCCGCATCATGCCCGTGACCGATATCGAACACTGCGAACGGCGATTTGCCGCCGTCGCGACAAATTTAAGCACTGGCCGGGAGCTGTGGTTTACCGAAGGCGATCTGCACTTAGCGATTCGAGCCTCCTGCAGTATGCCGGGGTTAATGTCGCCGGTCAGGCATAACGGTTACTGGCTGGTTGATGGCGCGGTGGTCAATCCGGTTCCCGTATCGCTTACGCGGGCAATGGGGGCGGATATCGTGATTGCCGTGGATTTGCAACATGATGCCCACCTTATGCAGCAGGATTTATTCTCCCTCGAAACGCCGCGGCGGGAAGCCGAAGCGAAGGAGGGGCCATGGCATACTCGTCTGCGCGCACGCTTGACGCAAATGAGTTCCCGCCGTACGGCCGTGACGCCGACGGCGATGGAGATCATGACCACCTCTATCCAGGTCCTGGAGAACCGTCTTAAACGCAATCGTATGGCGGGTGACCCGCCGGATATCCTGTTGCAACCGTACTGTCCGCAAGTCTCGACGCTTGATTTCCATCGCGCCGGCGAGGCGATTACCGCAGGGCAGTTGGCGGTAGAAAAGAAAATGGATGAATTATTACCCTTAGTGCGTACCGCGATTTAACGCACGAGTACCTGACTTAAGCAAATTCTGACAGGCGATAGTGAGAATAGCGTGCCACTATTGAATTATCGTCAGCCAGGGGAGATATCATGACGCAGCCATTGGCGGGAAAACAGATTCTGATAGTTGAAGACGAACCCGTTTTCCGCTCACTCTTGCATGGATGGCTGACCTCGCTGGGAGCAACAACCTTCCAGGCGGAAGATGGCAAGGATGCCCTGCATAAAATGACGGAGGTGCATCCGGACCTGATGATTTGCGACATTTCGATGCCGAGAATGAACGGTCTGGAGCTGGTGGAGACGTTGCGTAATCGCGGCGAGCAGCTACCGATCCTGATGATTTCCGCTACCGAAAACATGGCCGATATAGCCAAAGCGTTGCGGCTTGGCGTTCAGGACGTGTTGTTAAAGCCAGTAAAAGATTTCGATCGCCTGCGCGAAACCGTTTATGCCTGCCTCTATCCTGCGATGTTCAGTTCACGGGTGGAAGAGGAAGAGCGATTATTTGAGGACTGGGACGCGCTGGTCAGTAATCCCATTGCGGCTTCACGATTACTGCAGGAATTACAGCCGCCGGTGCAACAGGAAATGTCGCACTGCCGCATTCATTATCGGCAGCTGGTGTCGGCGGATAAACCCGGTCTGGTACTCGATATCGCCCCGCTCTCGGACAATGATTTGGCCTTCTATTGTCTGGATGTCACACGGGCAGGAGATAATGGCGTCCTGGCCGCTTTATTATTGCGCGCGTTGTTCAATGGCTTGCTACAGGAGCAGCTGGCGCATCAGGGACAACGGCTACCAGAAATGGGGAGTCTGCTAAAACAGGTGAATCAGCTCCTGCGTCAGGCAAACCTTCCCGGCCAGTTTCCTTTGTTAGTGGGGTATTACCACAGCGGACTGAAAAATTTAATTCTGGTGTCGGCGGGACTTAATGGCACGCTGAATACCGGTGAGCATCAAATTCAGATTAGCAATGGCGTTCCTTTGGGCACCTTGGGTGATGCTTACCTTAATCAAATTAGTCAACGCTGTACCTCATGGCAGTGCCAAATTTGGGGGGCGGGAGGCCGTTTACGCTTAATGTTGTCTGCGGAGTGAGCAATTGCGTTTATATCTAAGCAGACGGGATTACCCGTTGTCCTTTAGCGGTGGTAACATCGAGCAGTTTTATGCGTAAAAGTCCTAATTCGAGGCTATCGGAAGCTTTTCAGACCAGTGAATACGCGGTTGACTGATATACTCGACACGTTATTTGTAACGAGAAGTTTAAAAAACAAACAGTCCAGGAGATTTCAATGGCTGCCCTTAATTCTAAAGTCAGAAAAGCGGTTATCCCGGTTGCGGGATTAGGCACCAGGATGCTGCCGGCCACCAAAGCGATTCCAAAAGAAATGCTGCCGCTGGTAGATAAGCCGTTAATTCAGTACGTTGTTAATGAATGTATCGCTGCAGGAATTACTGAAATTGTTCTGGTAACGCACTCGTCCAAAAACTCTATCGAAAACCATTTCGATACCAGTTTTGAGCTGGAAGCGATGCTGGAAAAACGTGTGAAACGCCAGCTGCTGGAAGAAGTACAGTCTATTTGTCCGCCGCACGTAACCATTATGCAAGTTCGTCAGGGCCTGGCAAAAGGTCTGGGACACGCGGTGCTTTGCGCCCATCCGGTGGTGGGTGATGAGCCGGTCGCAGTTATTCTGCCAGACGTTATTCTGGATGAATATGAATCCGATCTGAGCCGCGATAACCTCGCAGAGATGATCTCTCGTTTCGATGAGACCGGCGCCAGCCAGATTATGGTTGAGCCTGTCGACGACGTGACCGCTTACGGTGTCGTTGACTGCAAAGGTGAATCTCTCAAGCCGGGAGAAAGCGTGCCGATGGTAGGCGTGGTCGAGAAGCCAAAAGCTGACGTCGCCCCGTCCAACCTGGCGGTGGTGGGGCGCTATGTCCTCAGCGCCGATATCTGGCCGCTGCTGGCGAAGACTCCTCCGGGTGCCGGTGATGAAATTCAGCTGACTGACGCGATTGATATGCTGATCGAAAAAGAGACGGTCGAAGCTTATCATATGAAAGGCAAGAGCCATGACTGCGGTAATAAGCTTGGCTACATGCAGGCGTTCGTCGAATATGGTATTCGCCACAAAACGCTGGGTGACGATTTTAAAGCCTGGCTGGAAACCGCGGTTGCTAAGTAATCCGCAGCGCTGCTGAAAGCACAAAACCGGGAGTCGCAGATGCGCTCCCGGTTTTTTATATCGGCCCCTGGGGGCAAAAAAAATCCCGCCGCAGCGGGATTTTTTATATCGTAACAACGGAGATTAGATCAGGAAATCGTCCAGTGATTTACCTTGCTCATCCATTGCTTTTTTGATCACCGCCGGGGTACGGCCCTGGCCGGTCCAGGTTTTGGTTTCGCCGTTTTCGTCGACATAGCTGTATTTAGCCGGACGTGCAGCACGCTTGGTTTTGGTACCGGCTTTAACGGCTGCCATGGTGCTCAGCAGTTCATTCGGATCAATACCGTCAGCGATCAGCATTTCACGATATTGCTGCAGCTTACGCGTACGTTCTTCAATTTCTGCCGCGGCGGCGTTTTCTTCTTCACGGCGCTCGTTAACAACGACTTCTAATTTTTCCAGCATTTCTTCGAGCGTTTCCAGGGTGCATTCTCTTGCCTGCGCACGAAGAGTACGGATGTTGTTCAAAATTTTAAGTGCTTCGCTCATTGTAGTAATCTCAAACTTATATTGTGGGGTGGTTTGTTGAACTAATAATAGAGCGATAAAATGCGTTGTGCAATAGGGGGGAATGTAAGGAATTCAAAATTACTGGTTATTTGTCGCGAGAATTAATTAATTTAAGTTAAAATTCCCGTGCCGCTTCACATCTTTCATCCTTATAGCGATGAGCAGAAGGTAAGCTAAAACACTGAGACGGTATGCTTTTTCTGAGGTTCGGTGAGAAAAATTATCCTTTACATGGGTAAATAACCCTTGTCAGTATTAGCGCATTTTTGGTTATGAGGCTTAATATAAAACAACGCGCGGCGCCGCTTATAGCCCCATAGGTAACCGCCCTATAAGCACGAAAAGACAATGGTTACCCCGCCAGTAGCGTAGCGGGGCGTACAAATAATGGCCCTGAAAATTCAATTCATCCTCTTAATCCTTTGGCTTTGCAGGCTCTTCAGCTGCGATACAATACCCCTGCCGAATGGGCGGCTGTACGCATAAAATATGGTACAATCGCCGCCGCGATAAAACACTTTGATTGGGGTCACGCAGCCGATGGCACAACTTTATTTCTACTACTCTGCAATGAATGCAGGTAAGTCGACCGCTCTGTTGCAATCTTCGTACAATTATCAGGAGCGGGGGATGCGTACCGTCGTTTATACCGCTGAGATTGATGACCGCTTTGGCGCCGGAAAAGTCAGCTCGCGTATCGGTCTCTCCTCGCCGGCCCGATTGTATAACCCACAGACGTCGCTATTTAACGATATTGCCGCAGAGCACAAGCTAAAGCCGATTCACTGCGTGCTGGTGGATGAAAGCCAGTTTCTGACACGCGAGCAGGTTCACGAGCTGTCTGAAGTTGTCGATACGCTGGATATTCCTGTGCTTTGCTATGGTTTGCGGACAGACTTTCGCGGTGAGCTCTTTACCGGCAGCCAGTATTTACTGGCCTGGTCAGATAAGCTGGTGGAGCTGAAAACCATCTGTTTCTGCGGCCGGAAGGCCAGTATGGTGCTGCGCCTCGATCAGGAGGGGCGTCCTTACAACGAGGGCGAGCAGGTCGTCATCGGCGGCAATGAGCGGTACGTGTCAGTTTGTCGTAAGCATTATAAAGAGGCGCTGAGCGTCGGCTCGTTAACTCAGGTACAAAACCAGCACCGCCCCAGCTAATACGCGCAGAAGCTCGTCCAGGCGCCTGTGGGCGCCTTTTTATTGCCTGCGCACTGTTGGGCCAGCAGGCGTTAAAGCTTGGCTGTCGGCGGGCAAAAAAAAGCCCCGTCAGATGACGGGGCTTGCAGAACGTTTATGCTTGTCGATTAAGCGGATTTTTTCGCTTTTTTCTCAGCTTTCACCGGAGCTGCTTCGGCTTTCGCGGCTGCTTCGCCTTCGACGAACTCGCGACCGTAGTAGGTATCCAGCAGGATCTGTTTCAGCTCGGAGATCAGCGGGTAGCGCGGGTTAGCGCCGGTGCACTGGTCATCGAATGCATCTTCAGACAGCTTATCAACGTGGGCCAGGAAGTCAGCTTCCTGAACGCCAGCTTCGCGGATAGATTTCGGAATACCCAGCTCAGCTTTCACGCTTTCCAGCCATGCCAGCAGCTTCTCGATTTTCGCTGCGGTACGGTCGCCCGGTGCGGAGAGACCCAGGTGATCGGCGATTTCAGCGTAGCGACGACGAGCCTGCGGACGGTCGTACTGGCTGAACGCGGTCTGCTTGGTCGGGTTGTCATTCGCGTTGTAGCGGATAACGTTGCAGATCAGCAGGGCGTTGGCCAGACCGTGCGGAATATGGAACTGGGAACCCAGTTTGTGCGCCATGGAGTGACACACGCCGAGGAAGGCGTTAGCAAACGCGATACCGGCGATGGTGGCGGCACTGTGTACGCGCTCGCGGGCAACCGGGTTCTTGGAACCTTCGTGGTAGGAAGCCGGCAGGTACTCTTTCAGCAGTTTCAGCGCCTGCAGAGCCTGGCCGTCAGAGAACTCAGAAGCCAGCACGGAAACGTAAGCTTCCAGGGCGTGGGTCACGGCATCCAGACCACCGAACGCACACAGCGATTTCGGCATATCCATCACCAGGTTGGCATCGACGATGGCCATATCCGGGGTCAGCGCGTAGTCCGCCAGCGGATATTTCTGACCTGTCGCATCATCGGTCACAACGGCGAACGGCGTAACTTCAGAACCGGTACCGGAGGTGGTAGTGATCGCCACCATCTTGGCTTTAACGCCCATTTTCGGGAACTTGTAGATACGTTTACGGATGTCCATAAAGCGCAGCGCCAGTTCTTCGAAGTGGGTTTCCGGATGTTCGTACATGACCCACATGATTTTTGCCGCATCCATCGGGGAACCGCCGCCCAGCGCGATGATCACGTCTGGTTTAAAGGAGTTCGCCAGGTCGGCGCCTTTACGTACGATGGTCAGCGTCGGGTCAGCTTCAACTTCGAAGAAGACTTCAGTTTCAACACCCGCTGCTTTCAGTACGGAGGTGATCTGATCGGCATAGCCGTTGTTGAACAGGAAGCGGTCAGTCACGATCAGCGCGCGTTTGTGACCATCAGTAATCACTTCATCCAGTGCGATAGGCAGGGAGCCACGACGGAAGTAGATAGATTTCGGAAGTTTGTGCCACAACATGTTTTCAGCTCGCTTAGCAACGGTTTTCTTGTTGATCAGGTGTTTCGGACCAACGTTTTCAGAGATGGAGTTACCACCCCAGGAACCACAACCCAGAGTCAGGGAAGGAGCGAGTTTGAAGTTGTACAGGTCACCGATACCACCCTGAGAAGCCGGGGTGTTGATCAGGATACGCGCCGTTTTCATCATCTGGCCGAAGTAAGCCACGCGAGCCGGCTGGTTATCTTGGTCGGTGTACAGGCAAGAGGTATGACCGATACCGCCCATGGCGACCAGTTTTTCAGCTTTGGTCACGGCGTCTTCGAAATCTTTCGCACGGTACATCGCCAGCGTCGGAGACAGTTTTTCGTGAGCAAACGGCTCGCTTTCGTCAACGTCGGTGACTTCGCCAATCAGAATTTTAGTCGTGGCCGGTACGGTGAAGCCTGCCAGTTCAGCGATTTTCGCCGCAGGCTGACCAACGATAGCGGCGTTCAGCGCGCCATTTTTCAGGATAATGTCCTGAACGGCTTTCAGCTCTTTACCCTGCAGCAGGTAGCCGCCGTGGCTGGCGAAACGTTCGCGAACCGCGTCATAAACGGAATCAACCACCACAACGGACTGCTCAGAAGCACAGATAACGCCGTTATCGAAGGTTTTAGACATCAGAACGGAAGCAACGGCGCGTTTGATGTCAGCCGTTTCATCAATCACCACCGGGGTGTTACCGGCACCTACGCCGATAGCAGGTTTACCGGAGCTGTATGCTGCTTTCACCATGCCTGGACCACCGGTCGCAAGGATCAGGTTGATGTCCGGGTGGTGCATCAGGGCGTTAGACAGCTCAACAGACGGCTGATCGATCCAGCCAATCAGGTCTTTCGGCGCGCCGGCAGCGATGGCAGCCTGCAGGACGATGTCAGCCGCTTTGTTGGTGGCTTCTTTAGCACGCGGGTGCGGAGAGAAAATGATGGCGTTACGCGTCTTCAGGCTGATGAGCGATTTGAAGATGGCTGTTGAAGTCGGGTTAGTGGTCGGTACGATACCGCAGATGATGCCGATAGGTTCAGCGATAGTGATGGTACCAAAGGTGTCGTCTTCTGACAGGACGCCACAGGTTTTTTCGTCTTTATAAGCGTTGTAAATGTATTCGGAAGCGAAGTGGTTTTTGATCACTTTGTCTTCAACGATGCCCATGCCGGATTCGGCAACGGCCATTTTGGCGAGAGGGATTCGAGCATCTGCAGCGGCCAGCGCGGCGGCGCGGAAGATTTTGTCGACTTGTTCTTGAGTGAAACTGGCATATTCACGCTGGGCTTTCTTGACACGCTCAACAAGCGCGTTCAGTTCAGCGATATTAGTAACAGCCATAATGCTCTCCTGATAATGTTAAACTTTTTTAGTAAATCAGTCGCTCGATTCGACATTATAGACAGGCTGTAAACAGCTTGCATGTAAATGTTTATGTAGGAAAATCAGGACGCTGTTTTACCGATTTACTAAAAAAGCTTTCTCTTTTTAACTTTCAGGTACTGCTGCCTTCCACTCTGTTGGTGTCATCAAGATTACTCACTTCTGAGTACAAATTACGTGATTTAGATCAAGTATTGGCACTGCTGATACCTTTCAGCTGGCTGCTTTTTGACCGGTTCGATCAAGTGTAATGGGAGGGTTTTGAAATTAAAAAAACGATTAGCATTAAAACTACAAATAGCTAACATTCGATACATATCACCGGGTTATGCATATTTATAATGAATATTGCATGCAAAAAGCGTATGTTTCGCGCAGTTATTTTATGCTGTTAACAGTCAACCGCCAATTTTGATGATGCTGCGGAGCCCATTGTGACTCAATCACTGTTCGATTTTTCTGCATATTTCAAGTTTTTCATCGGCTTATTTGCCCTGGTTAACCCGGTGGGCATTATTCCGGTGTTCATTAGTATGACCAGCTACCAGCCGGCAGCAGTGCGCAATAAGACCAACCTGACCGCCAACCTGTCGGTGGCGATCATCCTCCTGACGTCACTGTTTCTCGGCGATGGCATTCTGCAGATCTTTGGTATCTCCATTGATTCCTTCCGTATCGCCGGCGGCATCCTGGTGGTGACCATTGCGATGTCGATGATCAGCGGTAAGCTCGGCGAAGATAAGCAGAACAAGCAGGAGAAGTCGGAGACGGCGGTTAGGGAGAGCATCGGCGTCGTTCCTCTCGCGCTACCGTTAATGGCCGGACCGGGGGCAATCAGTTCCACTATCGTGTGGGGTACGCGGTATCACTCCTGGGTGCATCTCGTCGGTTTTTCACTGGCGATTGCGGTCTTTGCCCTCTGCTGCTGGGGAATTTTCCGCATGGCGCCATGGCTGGTGCGTCTGCTGGGGCAGACAGGGATTAACGTTATCACCCGTATTATGGGCCTGCTGCTGATGGCTCTCGGCATTGAGTTTATTGTGACGGGGATTAAAGCGCTCTTCCCGGGGCTGCTGAGTTAGTTCGTTGCCACGCAGGCGGGGAGGCTCCCTTCACGCCTGCGCGATTATTAGCAAAACCTATTAACCAGCGTGGAACCGGCGGTAGGAATACGATTTTGCGATATCGCTATTAATTTCATGTTTTTCATTAAGATATGAAATATTTCTCTTAACATTCCCCTCACGTCTCTCCCTCCTGTGATGTTATTTTCTTCACATCATTCTCTGGCGCTTGCTGTCGGATCATCGAAATGATATTAGTAATTTTAACAAGGCTGCAGATGAATGTGCTAAAAAGTAATCTATTGTTAAATTTTTGTACAAAAAATCATCTCGCGGTCGCTGCGCAGTATGATGACTGATGGAAATTTAGTAACTATATGATTGATAAAAACATTTTTCTGTCGGCATATTGTGGCAACCGCTAGTGACGCTGGCAAAGCCGGCAATAAAAGAGAATCCGGTAACATATTTGCAAATTGCATTGGCGGAGGTGTTTACCTTTTGGTACTTTCCGCCGTTATCGTCTGCTGAATTATGCGTGTAAATGAGAATCATTTTTAATCGTCTCATTGCGCCTGAACTGCCCTCCAGCGAGGGGGAACGAATCGACGTTAAGACTGCCGTTCGAGCGGTCGTAATAAATAAGTCGGTGATAGCAATCTGCCAATCGCAAACACTCCTGCGTTGGACAGATCCCGAAAACGGGAAAAAAAACAGGCTGGTTAAAAAACCAGTAATTATAATGACTGGAGTTACAACACAATGACCATCATCACTAAAAAACGTTTGATCGCCGCAGGAGTGCTATCCGCGCTCATGGCTGGCAATATGGCTATGGCAGCGGATGTCCCGGCCGGTGTGCAGCTTTCGGATAAGCAAACGCTGGTGCGAAATAGCGGCGCCGAGCCGCAATCGCTGGACCCGAATAAAATTGAAGGGGTGCCCGAGGCGAATATTAGCCGCGACCTGTTCGAAGGCTTGCTGAATACCTCGCCGAAAGATGGCCACCCGATCCCTGGTGTGGCAGAGAGCTGGGATAATAA
This sequence comes from Klebsiella sp. GG_Kp146, assembly GCF_040061975.1. Lineage (NCBI taxonomy): Bacteria > Pseudomonadati > Pseudomonadota > Gammaproteobacteria > Enterobacterales > Enterobacteriaceae > Klebsiella > Klebsiella sp. GG_Kp146. The sequence goes on along the minus strand of NZ_JBEAHA010000001.1, from coordinate 98,831 downwards.
AGATTTCAAAGTCTGGACCTTCCATCTGCGTAAAGATGCGAAATGGTCTAACGGCGAGCCGGTTACCGCCCAGGATTTCGTTTATAGCTGGCAGCGTCTGGTAGACCCGAAAACAGCGTCTCCTTATGCCAGCTACCCGCAGTATGGTCATATCCTCAACGTTGATGAAATCATTGACGGCAAGAAAGCCCCAGGCGAGCTGGGCGTAAAAGCCATTGACGACCATACGCTGGAAGTCACCCTCAGCGAGCCGGTACCCTATTTTTACAAACTGCTGGTTAACCCGGCGATGTCTCCTGTCTATAAACCAGCGATTGAAAAGTTTGGCGAGAAGTGGACGCAGCCTGGCAATATCGTCACCAACGGCGCCTACACCCTGAAAGACTGGGTGGTCAACGAACGTATCGTGATGGAGCGCAACCCGCATTACTGGGATAATGCCAAAACCGTTATCAACACCGTCACCTGGCTGCCGACCTCTTCTGAAGTGACCTATGTTAACCGTTATCGCAGCGGTGAACTGGATATGACCTATAACCAGCTGCCGATCGAGCTCTTCCAGAAACTGAAAAAAGAGATCCCGAACGAGCTGCACGTTGACCCGTATCTGTGTACTTATTACTACGAAATTAACAACCAGAAAGCGCCGTTCACCGACGTGCGCGTGCGTACCGCGCTGAAGCTGGGTCTGGATCGCGATATCATTGCCAATAAGGTGAAAGGACAGGGCGATCTGCCGGCCTACGGCTACACCCCGCCGTATACCGATGGCGCGAAGCTGACCGAGCCGGAATGGTTTACCTGGTCGCAGGAAAAACGGAATGAAGAAGCGAAAAAACTGCTGGCCGAAGCCGGCTATAGCGCCGATAAACCGTTGACCTTCAACCTGCTGTATAACACCTCTGATTTGCACAAGAAGCTGGCTATTGCCGCCGCCTCGCTGTGGCGTAAAAACCTGGGCATTGACGTGAAGCTGGTCAACCAGGAGTGGAAGACGTTCCTCGATACCCGTCATCAGGGCACCTATGACGTGGCGCGTGCGGGCTGGTGCGCTGACTATAACGAGCCAACCTCTTTCCTGAACACCATGCTTTCTGACAGCTCAATGAACACTGCGCACTATAAGAGCCCGGCGTTCGACAAAATTATGGCTGAATCCGTAAAAGCATCCGATGAAGCACAGCGCACGGCGGCCTATGCGAAAGCAGAGCAGCAGCTGGATAAAGACAGCGCGATCGTACCGGTCTATTACTATGTTAACGCCCGCCTGGTAAAACCGTGGGTCGGTGGCTACACCGGTAAAGACCCGATGGATAACGTCTATACAAAAGACCTTTACGTTATCAAACATTAATGGCAATACGTGGAGCGGGCCTGTGCTCGCTCCATCGTGTCTTATTTGAGAGCAGTGCAAAGGCACACGCCAGAAGGTACGGGCAATGTTAAAATTTATCTTACGTCGCTGTCTGGAAGCGATTCCGACGCTATTTATTCTTATCACCATCTCATTCTTCATGATGCGTTTGGCTCCGGGAAGTCCTTTTACCGGGGAACGCACGCTACCGCCGGAAGTCATGGCGAATATTGAAGCAAAATACCATTTAAACGACCCCATCATGACGCAGTACTTCAATTACCTGAAGCAGCTGGCGCATGGCGATTTTGGTCCCTCCTTTAAATACAAAGATTATTCGGTCAACGATCTGGTGGCGGCCAGCTTCCCGGTTTCAGCGAAACTGGGCTTCGCCGCCTTTTTGCTGGCGGTTGTGATCGGTGTCGCTGCGGGCGTTATTGCCGCTTTGAAGCAGAATACCCGCTGGGACTATGCGGTGATGGGGGTAGCCATGACCGGCGTGGTTATTCCGAGCTTTGTGGTGGCGCCTCTGTTGGTGATGATCTTTGCCATTACCCTGCACTGGTTGCCGGGCGGAGGCTGGAACGGCGGGGCGCTGAAATTTATGATCCTGCCGATGGTGGCGCTTTCCCTGGCCTATATCGCCAGTATCGCGCGTATTACCCGCGGCTCAATGATTGAAGTGCTGCACTCTAACTTTATCCGCACCGCGCGGGCGAAGGGGCTGCCGATGCGCCGCATTATTTTGCGTCATGCGCTGAAGCCGGCGCTGCTGCCGGTGCTCTCCTATATGGGGCCGGCTTTCGTGGGCATCATCACGGGCTCAATGGTCATTGAAACCATTTACGGCCTGCCGGGGATTGGCCAGCTGTTCGTTAACGGGGCGCTTAACCGCGACTACTCGCTGGTGCTCAGCCTGACGATCCTGGTTGGCGCCCTGACTATCCTGTTCAACGCCATCGTTGACGTGCTGTACGCCGTTATCGATCCGAAGATTCGCTACTGAAGCCGGAGTTCGCCATGATGTTAAGTAAGAAAAATAGCGAGGCGCTGGAAAACTTCAGTGAGAAGCTGGAAGTGGAGGGGCGTAGCCTCTGGCAGGATGCGCGTCGCCGCTTTATGCACAACCGCGCCGCGGTCACCAGCCTGATTATGCTGGTGCTTATTGCGCTGTTCGTGACCTTCGCGCCGATGGTGTCGTCATTCTCCTATTTCGACACCGACTGGGGCATGATGTCTAACGCCCCGGACATGGCCTCTGGCCACTACTTCGGGACCGACTCCTCCGGTCGCGATCTGCTGGTGCGCGTGGCGATCGGCGGGCGTATTTCGCTGATGGTCGGGGTGGCGGCGGCGCTGGTGGCGGTGATCCTCGGCACGCTGTACGGTTCGCTTTCCGGTTATCTCGGCGGCAAAGTGGATTCGGTGATGATGCGTCTGCTGGAGATCCTCAACTCCTTCCCGTTTATGTTCTTCGTTATCCTGCTGGTGACCTTTTTTGGCCAGAATATCCTGTTGATTTTTGTCGCTATCGGCATGGTCTCCTGGCTGGATATGGCGCGTATCGTACGCGGACAGACCTTGAGCCTGAAGCGCAAAGAGTTTATTGAAGCGGCGCAGGTCGGCGGGGTCTCCACAGCGAGCATCGTGCTGCGCCATATCGTTCCTAATGTGCTGGGCGTGGTGGTGGTGTACGCCTCGCTGCTGGTCCCCAGCATGATCCTCTTTGAATCCTTCCTCAGCTTCCTGGGGTTGGGGACGCAGGAGCCGCTCAGCAGCTGGGGGGCATTGCTCAGCGATGGCGCCAACTCAATGGAAGTCTCGCCCTGGCTGCTGCTGTTCCCGGCGGGTTTCCTGGTGGTGACCCTGTTCTGTTTCAACTTTATCGGCGATGGTCTGCGTGATGCCCTCGACCCGAAAGACCGCTAAGGAGCGCTGCCATGACCATGATTGAAACGGCAAAAGCGCCGCAAGCGCAGAGCCACAGCGGCCTGCTGCTGGACGTGAAAGATCTTCGCGTCACCTTTAAAACGCCGGATGGCGATGTCACCGCCGTCAATGATCTGAACTTCACCCTGCAGGCGGGGGAGACGCTCGGTATTGTCGGGGAGTCCGGCTCCGGTAAATCGCAGACCGCCTTCGCCCTGATGGGACTGCTGGCGGCCAACGGCCGAATCGGGGGTTCCGCCACCTTTAACGGTCGGCAAATCCTCAATTTGCCTGAGCGTGAGCTGAATAAACTGCGCGCCGAGCAAATCTCGATGATTTTCCAGGATCCGATGACCTCTCTGAACCCGTATATGCGGGTGGGCGAGCAGTTAATGGAAGTCCTGATGCTGCATAAAGGGCTGAGCAAAGCCGAAGCGTTTGAAGAATCGGTGAAGATGCTCGACGCGGTAAAAATGCCGGAAGCGCGCAAGCGCATGAAGATGTTCCCACATGAATTCTCCGGCGGGATGCGCCAGCGCGTGATGATTGCCATGGCGCTGCTCTGCCGGCCCCGGTTGCTGATTGCCGATGAGCCGACCACCGCCCTGGACGTCACCGTGCAGGCGCAGATCATGACGTTACTGAATGAGCTGAAACGCGAATTTAATACGGCCATCATTATGATCACCCATGACCTCGGAGTGGTGGCGGGGATCTGCGATAAAGTGCTGGTGATGTACGCGGGCCGCACCATGGAGTATGGTCAGGCGCGCGATGTCTTCTATCAGCCGTCTCACCCTTACTCTATTGGGCTGTTGAATGCGGTTCCTCGTCTGGATGCCGAAGGCGATGCGTTGTTGACCATTCCGGGCAACCCGCCAAACCTGCTGCGTTTGCCGAAGGGCTGCCCATTCCAGCCGCGCTGTCCGCACGCAATGGAACAGTGCAGCAGCGCGCCGCCGCTGGAGTCGTTCGCGCCAGGCCGCCTGCGCGCCTGCTTTAAACCGGTGGGGGAGCTGCTATGAACGCCGTAACTGAACAACGAAAAGTCCTGCTCGAAATTGCCGACCTGAAGGTGCATTTCGATATTAAAGATGGCAAACAGTGGTTCTGGCAGCCGTCGAAAACGCTGAAAGCCGTAGATGGCGTGACGCTGCGTCTCTATGAAGGTGAGACCCTCGGCGTAGTGGGGGAGTCCGGCTGCGGTAAATCGACTTTCGCCCGTGCCATCATTGGTCTGGTGAAGGCTACCGATGGCAAAGTGGCCTGGCTGGGTAAAGATCTGCTGGGCATGAAGCAGGAAGAGTGGCGCGACGTGCGCAGCGATATCCAGATGATCTTCCAGGATCCGCTGGCCTCGCTGAACCCGCGTATGACCATCGGAGAAATCATCGCTGAGCCGTTGCGTACCTATCATCCGAAGATGCCGCGTCAGGAAGTGCGCGATCGCGTGAAGGCGATGATGATGAAAGTCGGGCTGCTGCCTAACCTGATCAACCGCTATCCGCACGAGTTCTCTGGCGGTCAGTGTCAGCGCATCGGCATTGCGCGAGCGCTGATCCTCGAGCCGAAGCTGATTATCTGCGATGAGCCGGTGTCCGCGCTTGACGTGTCCATCCAGGCTCAGGTGGTCAACTTGCTGCAGCAGCTGCAGCGTGAAATGGGACTGTCGCTGATATTTATCGCCCACGATCTGGCGGTGGTTAAGCACATCTCCGATCGCGTACTGGTGATGTATCTGGGCCATGCGGTGGAGCTGGGAACCTACGATGAGGTGTACCATAATCCGCTACACCCCTATACCAAAGCGCTGATGTCGGCGGTGCCGATCCCCGATCCGGACCTCGAAAAAACGAAAACCATCCAGCTGCTGGAGGGCGAATTACCCTCGCCGATTAATCCGCCGTCGGGCTGTGTCTTCCGCACCCGCTGTCCGCTCGCCGGACCGGAGTGCGCCAAAACCCGCCCGGTGCTGGAGGGCAGTTTCCGCCATGCGGTTTCCTGCCTTAAGGTAGACCCGTTATAATCTCAGGGGCTGACGCAGGTCAGCCCTTTTTTTTGCGAGGTTAACGAAGTGGGTATGCTTTCTGCCGCTCGCCTGCGGCTTTATCATTTGCTTTTCGATCAAAACCGACGTTCCGGCCGCCGCTTCGAAGGGCTGTGCGGACTTTTCGCCTTGCTCAGCGTGGTGGTGATATTTGTCGAATCGGGGCTGGGCACGCAATATCATCTGACATTAGATGAATGGCATGTATTCGTCTGGCTGGAGTTGATGGTGACCGCGGTCTTTACCCTGGAGTATCTGCTGCGTATTGCGACATGGCCCAATCCGCTCCACTACATTTTCAGCTTCTGGGGGTTTATTGACTTAGCGACCATCCTGCCGCTATATGTGATGTGGCTGTGGCCGGAAATTAGCCTCAATTATGTCTTTGCCTGGCGGGCAATGCGGGCGATCCGCGCGTTGCGTATTCTCAAACTGTTGCGCTTTATGCCTTCGCTCAATGTGTTCTGGCGGGCGATTGTCAGCGCGCGCCATCAGCTGATCCTGTTCTATTCGTTTATCGCCATTGTGATGGTGATTTTCGGCTCGTTAATGTACCTGATAGAAGGGCCAGAGTATGGTTTTACCACGCTCAACGCTTCGGTCTATTGGGCCATTGTGACCATCACCACCGTCGGCTACGGGGATATTACGCCGCACACGCCGCTGGGTCGCATCCTGGCCTCCATTCTCATCCTGATCGGCTACTCCATTATTGCCATTCCGACCGGGCTTATCACCACCCATATGACCAGCGCCCTGAACCGGCGGCGCCAGCAGCGGGTATGCCCGCAGTGCCAGCAGGGCGACCATGACGATAACGCCCGGTTTTGCCACGCCTGCGGTCATGTCTTACCGAAGTAAACCCTCGGCATAAAAAAAGCCTGCCGGGAGGAACGCGGCAGGCTTTTCACTGGCGGGTCAGCGTTATTCACGCCACAGAATATGACACAGCTTGTGATCTTTCTCGCGGCACAGCAGCACGCGGGCGAAGATATCATTGATTTCCCCGCCGTCGGTATCCGCCAGGCCAATCACCACTTCGGCGAAGAAATCCGGGTTCAGATCGTAATCCACATGCTCTTCCCAGTCTGCGGATGGGTCGAACAGCTCGGCGCCGCCGCGCTCCTCAAACTGCAGGTTAAACAGAATGATGTCCGCCGGGTCGAGGTTATCGGCCGCCAGTTCGAGGAAGATGTCGTATGCCTGCTCAAGCGTTTCGTCTTCGGTCAGGCGGTTGTTTAAATCCATATCCATGATTGCTACTCATTCGGTATCTGATGGGCACGTTTTACAGCAACGGGCTGAAGAAGTAAAACAGTCGCTCGGCGATCCGCTGCCACAGCGGACGTTTTAACCAGAGACGGGCGTCCAGCAGGCGCGAGCGCGAGATATAGTCATCCTGAACCGCCGCCAGATCGCTGCCGAAGCCGGCGTCATCGATGACCAGCGTGATTTCAAAATTGAGCCACAGGCTGCGCATATCCAGATTCACGGTTCCCACCAGGCTCAGTTCGCCATCGACCAGCACGCTTTTGGTATGCAACAGGCCGCCTTCAAACTGGTAAATCTTCACCCCTGCCGCCAGCAGCTCGGTGAAAAAGGCCCGGCTGGCCCAGCCCACCAGCAGCGAATCGTTCTTGCGCGGTAAAATAATACTCACGTCCACGCCGCGCTGGGCGGCGGTACAGATAGCGTGCAGCAGGTCGTCGCTGGGTACGAAGTAGGGCGTGGTCATGATCAAATGCTCTTTCGCCGCGTAGGCGGCGGTGAGCAGCGCCTGATGGATCAGATCTTCCGGAAAGCCCGGACCGGAGGCGATCGTGTGGATGGTATGCCCACTGGCCTCTTCAAACGGCATGATATTAACGTCCGGCGGCGGTGGCAGAATACGCTTTCCGGTCTCGATCTCCCAGTCACAGGAGTAGACGATGCCCATCGAGGTCGCCACCGGGCCTTCCATGCGCGCCATCAGGTCAATCCACTGCCCGACCCCCGAGTCCTGCTTAAAGTAGCGGGGATCGACCAGATTCATGCTGCCGGTGTAGGCGATATAGTTATCGATCATCACCATTTTACGATGTTGGCGCAGGTCCATCCGGCGCAGAAACACACGCATCAGATTGACCTTGAGAGCCTCGACCACTTCAATGCCGGCGTTACGCATCATCGCCGCCCATGGGCTACGGAAAAAGGCCACACTGCCCGCGGAGTCGAGCATTAACCGGCAGTGAACCCCGCGACGGGCGGCGGCCATTAGCGATTCGGCGACGCTGTCGGCCATACCGCCTGGCTGCCAGATATAGAAGACCATCTCTATGTTATGGCGAGCCAGTTGAATATCGCGGATCAGGGCCTGCATGACGTCGTCAGATTCCGTCAGCAGCTGCAGCTGGTTGCCTTTTACGCCGCCAATGCCCTGGCGCCGTTCGCAAAGCTTGAACAGGGACTCGGCCACCGGGCTGTTATCTTCGGCAAAGATATGTTTGCAGGCTTTGAGGTCGTTTAACCATTTGGCCGTGGAAGGCCACATCGCCCTCGCGCGTTCTGCCCGCCGCTTGCCAAGATGCAGCTCGCCAAAGGAGAGATAGGCGATGATCCCCACCAGCGGCAGGATATAAATGATCAATAACCATGCCATGGCGGACGGCACAGCGCGGCGTTTCATTAGAATTCGTAATGTTACACCGGCGATCAACAGCCAGTACCCCAGAATGACCAGCCAGTTCACCACCGTGTAAAAGGTTGTCATAGATGTAAAATCCTTTTGAATGACGTTATGTGATGAGTTTACGCATCAGTATTTTTCTGGCAAATAAAAACGCAGCGAAAGCGGTGGTCAGTCGCCGGCAGAGGTTTATAATGGGGGCTGTTTTCACTCGTAGAGTCGTTGCAATGAAGCGTAGTAGAACGGAAGTAGGGCGCTGGCGCATGCTGAGACAGGTGAATCGCCGTAAAGCGCGCTGGCTGGAAGCCCAATCACGCCGCAATATGCGGATCCTCGCTATCAGGAAGGGACTGGTGAAACGGCAGCGTCATGCTCTGCTGTTTATCTTCCCCGACTGTTAAACGAGCAGAACAACGGCACCGAACGCGGTGCCGTTGTCGTTTTCCCGCTCTGCGCGGCATTCCCTTTTAACATCGCCAGATCGCCTATTGAAATATCTATGCGATGCCTGTCAGGGTATGACGGGGATTATCGACAGAACGCCTTTTTCCGCAACAGGCATTCACCGCCGAGTGGAAGTCCGGACAGGGCGTGGGGTCGTCGATCGTTTTTCAATGTCGTGCTCACTATCAGGATAACCACCCGGAATAAAACGCACCGCTTTTGCGGGCGTTAATTTATTTGGCATAGGCTTCCGTGGATAACGTGATAGTCACGTTATCACTCACCGCCGGAACATATTTATCAAGCTTGAAGTCTGAACGTTTTATTACCCCTGTGGCATCAAAACCAATGGCCTGTTTTTTCACCATCGGATGCATATCCTGTTTATTCAGAGTGGCATGCAATACAACCGGTTTGGTGATGCCCTTAATGGTCAGGTTACCTTCAACATCATATTTATTGTCGCCTTTACTTTCCACCCGGGTGCTCTGAAAAGTGGCCTCAGGATACGTGTTGACATCGAAGTACTCTTTGCCTAAAAACTCATCCGTTAACGCTTTGACGTGAGTGTCAATGGTTTTGACTGGCAGCGTGACGTGCACAGAGGATTTCTCCGGGTTGTCTTTGTCAAAAGACAGTTTCCCTGAAACATCAGAGATATACGCTGTAGGGTTAGAGAAGCCAAAATGGTTCCAGGCAATAACAACGGAAGTATGCTGCGGATCCAGGCTATATTCTGTCGCTGCGGCTTGTGACACAGGAATATATAAGGCAAGCAGAGAAAGCAATGCGGTTTTTTTCAGGGTATTCACACAAAAATCCTCATAAGCGTCAGGTACATAAATGGTAGCCCAAAAAAATGCGGCACTTATTGAAAACATTTGTTATTCCCGTTCAAATTTTTTAATCAACCAAAAATCACCCTACAATTACTCTGCGTGAAGTTTACCCAGCGAAATTAATCGACTTTAAAAAATGATCATCTGCAACGTAAATCTGGTTGCGTAGTTTTTAGACGTTCATTCCATATTGATATGTGCCTGTGTCAGCGCACTCCGTTTATTTTCAGACGCTTTCAAGCCACCGCGTTTCTGAATGCAGTAAGATGGCGATATGGGGTCCCATACCTGCGGAACGGGATATGCATGCTTATTTATTCCAGGCCTTTATATCTGTTGGTCAGCATCTATCTCTCTTTAACGATCTTCTTTCAACTGTATTTTGGATTTACCGGGCGATGTCAGGATGTGCTGGCTTGTAAAGCAAGCGCTAAATCCAATGCAAGACCTCTGTTGCAGACTGATTCAATACATTAGCAATTCAAAATCATGCCCGGCGTCGACGTTTGGTCCAGCATTTTCAATGGCCGCAAAAGGCGAGGTGAGGGTAGATGATGTCGTCGAAGGAGAAGGGATGTGCTCATCTTCCTGGCGTCTCAGGCGGATAACAGCCAACGCTTGCGTGCGGTTAAAAAGGGCGACATTTTAATGTGATGTAGCAAAATGCGCCCTTTCATCTGATGGCCTGGTGCGTTGTTGCCGTTAACCAGAAAAAGAAAAGGGTATTTTCAAAATACCTTCTTATATGGTTTAACAGAGACCTGGCGGTAGACGCCAGCCGCAATATACGGATCGTCATTAGCCCAGGCTTGAGCCGCTTCCAGCGATTCAAACTCAGCGATCACCGTTGAGCCGCTGAATCCGGCTGCGCCCGGTTCGTTGCTGTCAACGGCCGGCATTGGCCCGGCGGTAAGCAGCCGACCTTCATCATGTAAAAGTTGTAGACGCGCAAGATGCGCGGGGCGAACCGAGAGCCGCTTTTCCAGAGAATCGGCGATATCTTCAGCGTAGATAACGTAAAGCACGGCAAAGCTCCTTATCATTAAACAGGCGAATTACGTTAAGTTAAACGACGATGGACTGCAATGCAAAGATGCGCCCCGGCGGCGAATGCCCAGCTGACGCGGCTTTTTTCCGCAAATAGTGGCAAAAATTGACTCAGGTTAAGACGGCTTATTGAATATGATTGCTATTTGCATTTAAAATCGGAGCATCATTTTTCAACAGAAACGACTATGAGCGCAATGACCCTTGATTTACCTCGCCGCTTCCCGTGGCCAACGCTGTTATCCGTGGCTATCCACGGTGCCGTTGTGGCGGGGCTGCTTTATACCTCGGTACATCAGGTTATTGAACAGCCTTCCCCGACGCAGCCGATAGAGATCACGATGGTGGCGCCGGCCGATCTTGAGCCGCCCCCGGCGGCGCAACCCGTCGTGCAGCCCGTTGTTGAACCTGAACCGGAGCCGGAACCTGAGGTGGTCCCGGAGCCGCCGAAAGAGGCGCCGGTGGTGATCCATAAACCAGAACCTAAGCCGAAGCCCAAACCTAAACCGAAGCCCAGGCCGGAGAAAAAGGTTGAGCAGCCGAAGCGGGACGTCAAACCGGCCGCGGAGCCGCGTCCGGCTTCACCGTTTGAAAACAACAATACGACGCCAGCGCGCACCGCGCCGAGCACCTCCACCGCAGCGGCCAAACCCACCGTCACTGCCCCGAGCGGCCCGCGGGCGATCAGCCGCGTTCAGCCGACCTATCCGGCGCGCGCTCAGGCGCTGCGCATTGAAGGAACGGTACGGGTGAAGTTTGACGTCACGCCTGATGGCCGAATTGATAATCTGCAGATCCTCTCCGCCCAGCCGGCGAATATGTTTGAGCGCGAGGTGAAAAGCGCGATGCGCAGATGGCGTTACGAGCAGGCAAGACCGGGAACCGGCGTGACGATGACCATTAAATTCCGTCTCAACGGCGTCGAGATTAACTAATAATGCAGGGCGGCGGACCGGGGAGGTCCGCCGTAAACCTTGTCTAACGCGTTTTTTCCATTAAGACATCGTCCAGAGCCTGCTGGACCGTCACCAGGTGCTGGCCACCGAACAATATCGCCCGGTTCAGCAGGGTATAAAGCTGGTAGATCGGCTGACGCTCGAGAAAACCAGCCGGCAGCGGTGAGACGGACTGATAGCCGTCATAGATCTGCGGGGGTTGTTCCGGGTGCATCGGCAGCATAGCTAAATCACACTCGCGGTCGCCCCAGTAGCAGGCCGGGTCGAAGATGTAGGGGCCATCCGGCCCTAAGGCGCAGTTGCCGGACCACAGGTCCCCGTGTAGCAGCGAAGGTTGCGGCTGATGGTTGGCCAGCCGCTGCTGTACCACATCGACTAAGGTATCGATATCGCCAAAGTGCAACCCTTTCTCCGCCGCCAGCTCCAGCTGCCAGCCGATACGCTGCTCGGCGAAAAACACCGACCAGCGACGTTGCCAGGCGTTGGGCTGCGGCGTGGTGGAAAGATCGTTATCAAAATCCAGACCGAACTGCGGCTGATCGCTCCACTGATGCAGGTGGGCTAACTGCTGGCCAAGCAGGAAAGCGTTATGCGCATCCAGCGGACGGGGAGGGAGGTATTCCATGACCACGAAGCTGTAGTCGCGATCGCTGCCGACGGCAAAGACCTGCGGTACGCGAACGGTTTTGCTTCGCGACAGCAGCTCCAGCTGATCGGCCTCGGCGGTGAAGATAGGCAGGAGTTCCCGTTCGTCGCATTTCACGAAGTAATCTTTGCCGCCGAAACGCAAATGCCAGGCGGAATGGATCTCTCCGCCGGGCAGCTCGGTTTTCAGTTCGATTTCAGCGTCTTCGGTATGCCAATCGCGTAAAAGAGTACTGATTGCTTGCCACATGCTGTCTCTCCCCATGTTTTCCACCATATCATAAGGTTAGCGCATTACTACCGGGTAAACCTGGAACTGACGCACAACTGACGCTTTACGTTGCGCTAAACGCACTTATTGAGCTTTTAACCATTCAGCGAATGTGCTGACGGCGATCTCCGCCGGGCGGCCAAGGGCCGCTTCCGCCAGTCCGGCGCCAAGGGCCTTCACTTCCTCGGCTGCCTGGGCGCTCAGCAGGCCAAAGGTATTGGTGCCCAGCTCATGGGGAGTGCCCTCTTCATCATTGAGCGTCAGTACAAACCCTGCTCGGGTAAAATGGTTGCTGACCTCATTGATCTCCGTTAGCGCCTGTTCGTGGAAGTTCACGCTGACGACCCAGGCGGTAATATCATTGCTCATTTCTACACCCCGTTGTTATGCATGGCCTTTCCAGCATAGACCATCCTGCAAATATCGTGGTTCCCCTCCGCCAGCGCGGAGAGGCAGGGGAGATCAACGCCCGCAGAGATAATCGTAGATTTTTTGCGTATTGGCCTGCGAGCAGAGGCGGGTGCCCTGGTTGATGGTCGCGGCGCTACCGGCGGCGACGCCAAAGCGTACCATGTCTTCGAGGCTGGCGTTCTCCGCCAGACGTAAGGTCATGGCGCCCACCATGCTGTCGCCGGCGCCGACGGTGCTCTGGCTTTTCATTGGCGGTGGCACCACCTGAACACTGCCGCTGGCGTCAACCCCCAACGCCCCCTGCGGACCAAGGGAGACCACCACCCGGCGAACTTTACCGGACTGGATCAACGACTGAGCGGCAAGGCGGACATCATCGGGCTGGCTCAGATCGCGCTGCACGAGGGCGCTGAGCTCTTTCTGGTTTGGCTTCACTAATTCAATATTGCCGACGTCCAGCGCGGCGGCCAGCGCGTCGCCGGAGCTGTCGATAATGCAGCGCAGGCCCTGCTGTTGCGCATGCTTAACCAGCTGCATCAGATTTTCGACGCTGATTCCTGGCGGCAAACTGCCGCTGATCACCAGCAGAGAGCCGGGATCGATGGTCAGGACTTTCTCTTCCAGACGGCGGAATTCATCGTCTGTCAGCGCGGCGCCGGGCATCACAAAGCGATATTGTTCGCCGCTGGCGGCTACGTGAACGTGCAGGTTCTGTCGCGTCCAGTCGCGGGTTTCGACGGTCTCGACCGGCACTTGCTCATCGGCCAGCAGGGCGGCAAGGTGCTCGCCGGTGGCGCCGCCAATAGGGAAAATGGCGGTGGCTTTCCCGCCGAGAAAGGTCACGGCGCGGGCGACGTTGATCCCGCCGCCGCCGGGTTCAAATACCGGCGCGCTGCAGCGGAGTTTCCCTTCCGGGTAGATCTGTGGGGTCTGGGTGGCGCTATCCAGCGAGGGGGCCAGCGTGAGCGTATAAATTTTGGTCATTCCTTCTCCTCCTTAATACGGCGACTGTACTTTATTTAAGCATGGCACGATGATCCAGGGAGGGAAAGTGCTGTCCCTGAGAGATTTGCAAAGAAGCCTGTATTTTCATTATGAAATAAAGATTGTTTCCGGAGCTGTCTTATTCAAAAAACGAAAGAGTAAGTGATTGCTATGTTATTCGTGCTTTTTTATAATTTGCTACCTTTCTTAGGACCTGCACTCCGCGATCCTCGCGAAAGTTTCCGGGACCCACAGGTCTCTTTTATGTTGTACGGACGCTAAATTCAATGAGCCGGCAAAGTGACGCCTGTTCATCATTTGTACTGTCCTAAAAAATGTATTTTAGAGAGTTATAATGAAGCTTTTAAAGACAGTACCCGCAGCGGTCATGCTGGCGGGGGGGCTTTTTGCGTCTGTTGGCGCAATGGCCGATGATTCTGTATTTACCGTCATGGATGACCCTTCCGCTGCCAAAAAACCGTTCGAAGGAGTGGTCAACGCAGGTTACCTGGCGCAGTCCGGCAACACCAAGAACTCCTCAATGACGGCCGATTCCACCCTGACCTGGTATGGCAATACCACCGCCTGGTCGCTGTGGGGCAACGCCAGCAACACCTCGTCCAACGATGAGCGCTCCTCAGAGAAATATGCTGTCGGTGGCCGTAGCCGCTATAACCTGACCGATATGAACTACGTCTTTGGGCAGGGCAGTTGGCTAACCGACCGCTACAACGGCTATCAGCAGCGCGATGTTCTGACGGCGGGCTATGGTCGTCAAATCCTCAACGGACCGGTGCATAGCCTGCGGTTTGAATTTGGTCCTGGCGTCCGCTATGACGAATACACCGACGGGGATACCGACACTCAGCCGCTGGGTTACGCCTCCGGAACCTGGGCCTGGCAGATGACCGACAACGCCAAATTTACTCAAGGGGTATCGGTGTTTGGCGCCGAGGACACCACGGTCAACTCAGAGAGCGCGTTAAACGTGGCGATTAACGCCCACTTTGCGCTGAAAGTGGCGTACAACGTCACCTGGAACTCGGAGCCGCCTGCGTCTGCGCCGGAGCATACCGATCGCCGGACCTCTCTCTCCCTCGGGTATAAGATGTAATATTTTCAGGCCGGGTTTCCCGGCCTGATCGTTTTAGATTTAGCAATAAGTGACATTATTTTTTCTGGCAATTCGTTTTAGTTTTTATAAAAAGAAACGGGCCTCCATCTTTTCTCCATTATTCTCCGTTTGCTGACAAATATTCATTCTATTTGACACGAAAAGCTAAATATTCGACGGACAAATATGTGATCTGGATCTATACTAAGAGTCACTGACCGAATGGCGACATTGTTCGGTCCGTCTTCCGTAATAAGAGAATAAACATCATGAAAAACAGCCAATTTACCATCGCAGCCCTAGCGCTGTGCGTGCTTTCCTTTGGCGCATCAGCCGCCACGCCAGTTCCGCCGTCGGGTAACCAGGACCATACGCAGGTAGGTATCGCCAAAGCAACCGACGTTGAGGCCGGTTCGAATATTGCCCCCGGTTCCCATAGCACCGGACAATCCATGAGCGATGCCTTTAATGTGCATACGCTGGTGGCAGGCGAGTGGTCTTAATATCGCAGGCTACTGCTTCACGGGCAGACTATTAAGCCGGGTAGAGTGGTACCGGTTTAACGACCCGCGCTAAACATCACGCAGGCAATATCAAGGCGTCTCTTTTAGTTTGTCCGCATAATATCATCCGGCTTCGCTGGTGATTATTTTCGCGTCTTCCTGGCGGATATTCTGCTTTTATCCGCGCTGCTCTTGTTTTCTCCACATTCCGCCATCATTTATGCTATTACGGCTTTAATCACGTACCAATGATGTGTAAACTACTCCCCGGTGTTATCAGCAGGCGGCAGCAGGCGGGAACGATCGCTCCGGTCGTGCTCCTCTTTTCGCAGAGTGAAGCGGGAACTGCGCCTTAACCTGATGATAATGATGATTATATAGTTTTGTATGTGCTCTTTCGTGTGGGGCACCACTGCAAATAAGGACATAAAATGCCTGTAATTACGCTTCCTGATGGCAGCCAACGCCATTTTGATCACGCTGTCAGCCCGATGGACGTCGCGCTGGATATCGGCCCGGGCCTGGCGAAAGCCACCATCGCCGGGCGGGTAAACGGTGAACTGGTAGACGCCTGCGACCCGATTGAAACTGATTCCACCCTCTCTATTATCACGGCTAAAGATGAAGAAGGGCTGGAGATCATTCGTCACTCCTGCGCGCACCTGTTAGGTCATGCCATCAAGCAGCTGTGGCCCAACACCAAAATGGCTATCGGTCCGGTTGTTGATAATGGCTTCTACTATGACGTAGACCTCGACCATACCCTGACTCAGGAAGATATCGACGCGCTCGAAAAACGTATGCATGAGCTCGCCGAGAAAAACTACGATGTCATCAAGAAGAAAGTGAGCTGGCACGAAGCGCGTGAAACCTTCGTGAAGCGCGGCGAAAGCTATAAAGTTTCTATTCTTGACGAAAACATTGCCCATGATGACAAGCCTGGCCTGTATCATCATGAAGAATATATCGATATGTGCCGCGGTCCGCACGTGCCGAACATGCGCTTCTGCCATCACTTCAAGCTGATGAAAACCGCCGGTGCCTACTGGCGCGGCGACAGCAACAATAAAATGTTGCAGCGTATCTACGGCACCGCGTGGGCAGATAAAAAAGCGCTGAATGCTTATCTGCAGCGTCTGGAAGAAGCCGCCAAGCGCGACCACCGTAAAATCGGTAAGCAGCTCGACCTGTATCATATGCAGGAAGAGGCGCCTGGGATGGTGTTCTGGCACAACGACGGCTGGACTATCTTCCGTGAACTGGAAACCTTTGTCCGTTCGAAACTGAAAGAGTATCAGTACCAGGAAGTCAAAGGTCCGTTCATGATGGACCGTGTGCTGTGGGAAAAAACCGGCCACTGGGACAACTACAAAGATGCGATGTTCACCACCTCTTCTGAGAACCGTGAATACTGCATTAAGCCGATGAACTGCCCGGGCCACGTGCAGATCTTCAACCAGGGGCTGAAATCCTACCGCGATCTGCCGCTGCGTATGGCGGAGTTTGGTAGCTGCCACCGTAACGAACCATCAGGCGCGTTGCACGGTCTGATGCGCGTTCGCGGCTTTACCCAGGATGATGCGCATATCTTCTGTACTGAAGATCAGGTTCGCGATGAAGTGAACGCCTGTATTCGTATGGTTTATGATATGTACAGCACCTTTGGCTTCGAGAAGATCGTCGTCAAACTGTCGACTCGCCCGGAAAAACGTATCGGCAGCGACGAGACCTGGGATCGCGCGGAAGCGGATCTGGCGGTGGCGCTGGAAGAAAATAATATCCCATTTGAATATCAACTGGGTGAAGGGGCGTTCTACGGCCCGAAAATTGAATTTACCCTGTATGACTGCCTCGATCGTGCATGGCAGTGCGGTACGGTACAGCTGGACTTCTCTCTGCCGCAGCGTTTAAGCGCCTCCTATGTGGGCGAAAACAACGAGCGTCAGGTGCCGGTCATGATCCACCGTGCGATTCTCGGTTCTCTGGAGCGCTTCATTGGCATCCTGACCGAAGAGTTCGCTGGCTTCTTCCCAACCTGGATTGCACCAGTGCAGGTGGTGGTCATGAATATCACCGATTCTCAGGCTGAATACGTTAACGAATTGACGCGTAAACTACAAAATGCGGGCATTCGTGTAAAAGCAGACTTGAGAAATGAGAAGATTGGCTTTAAAATCCGCGAGCACACTTTACGTCGTGTCCCGTATATGTTGGTCTGTGGCGACAAAGAAGTCGAAGCCGGCAAAGTGGCCGTGCGCACCCGTCGCGGGAAAGACCTCGGCAGCATGGACGTAAATGAAGTGATCGAGAAGCTGCAACAAGAGATTCGCAGCCGCAGTCTTCAACAACTGGAGGAATAAGGTATTAAAGGCGGAAAACGAGTTCAAACGGCACGTCCGAATCGTATCAATGGCGAGATTCGCGCCCAGGAAGTTCGCTTAACAGGTCTGGAAGGTGAGCAGCTGGGTATTGTGAGTCTGAGAGAAGCTATCGAAAAGGCTGAAGAGGCTGGAGTAGATTTAGTTGAAATCAGCCCTAACGCCGAGCCGCCAGTTTGTCGTATCATGGACTACGGCAAGTTCCTTTATGAAAAGAGTAAGTCTTCTAAGGAACAGAAGAAGAAGCAGAAAGTTATCCAGGTTAAGGAAATTAAATTCCGCCCTGGTACTGATGAAGGTGACTATCAGGTAAAACTCCGCAGCCTGATTCGCTTTCTCGAAGATGGCGATAAGGCCAAAATCACGCTGCGTTTCCGCGGTCGTGAGATGGCCCACCAGCAGATCGGTATGGAAGTGCTTAACCGCGTGAAAGACGATCTGGTTGAACTGGCAGTAGTCGAATCCTTCCCAACGAAGATCGAAGGCCGCCAGATGATCATGGTGCTCGCTCCTAAGAAGAAACAGTAAGGCCATCAAGAAACATTTCCGGTGGGCTTCGGCTCACTGGTTTTGTTCGCCTTTGTTTCGTTTATTAACAATGCGAAGTGGAAGTTATTAAAATGCCAAAAATTAAGACCGTACGCGGTGCTGCTAAGCGCTTCAAAAAAACCGGTAAAGGTGGTTTTAAGCACAAGCACGCTAACCTGCGTCACATTCTGACTAAAAAAGCTACCAAGCGTAAACGTCACCTGCGTCCGAAAGCCATGGTTTCCAAAGGCGATCTGGGCCTGGTTATCGCGTGCCTGCCGTACGCATAAGTCGTTAACGTTTAACTTTTTTAACTTAGAATAGATACAGGAGAGCACACATGGCTCGCGTAAAACGTGGTGTAATTGCACGTGCACGTCACAAGAAAATTTTGAAACAAGCTAAAGGCTACTACGGTGCGCGTTCTCGCGTATACCGCGTTGCCTTCCAGGCTGTTATCAAGGCTGGTCAGTACGCTTACCGTGACCGTCGTCAACGTAAACGTCAGTTCCGTCAACTGTGGATTGCACGTATCAACGCAGCAGCACGTCAGAACGGTATTTCTTACAGCAAATTCATCAATGGCCTGAAAAAAGCCTCTGTTGAAATCGACCGTAAGATCCTGGCTGACATCGCCGTATTCGACAAAGTAGCGTTCACCGCTCTGGTCGAAAAAGCGAAAGCAGCTCTGGCATAAGCCAGTTGAAAGAGGGAGCTTGTCTCCCTCTTTTCGTTTCAACACCATCAATACATTGACTTTTATCGGCGCAGGCTTTTCAATACAGGTCTGACGTTTCTTACCAGACAAGGTAATGCAAGCATGAATGCTGCTATTTTCCGCTTCTTTTTTTACTTTAGCACCTGAACTCAGGAGGCTAGCGCGTGAAAGAAGAAACGGAAAACAGCGCCAGAAAGCCTCCCCTGTGGAGGCTTTTTTCGTATATGGATTCGGAATATTAATTTCACTATAACCGGTGTCTGCACCGACATAATGAGGAAAACCATGTCACATCTCGCAGAGCTGGTTGCCAGTGCCAAGGCAGCCATTAACGAGGCATCAGATGTTGCTGCGCTGGACAACGTCCGCGTGGAATACCTGGGTAAGAAAGGGCATCTGACCCTGCAAATGACCACCCTGCGTGAGTTGCCGCCGGAAGAGCGTCCGGCAGCCGGTGCGGTCATCAACGAAGCGAAAGAGCAGGTACAGCAGGCGCTGAACGCGCGCAAAGCCGAACTGGAAGGCGCGGCGCTGAATGCTCGTCTGGCTGCAGAGACCATCGACGTCTCGCTGCCGGGCCGCCGCATTGAAAATGGCGGTCTGCATCCGGTCACCCGCACCATCGACCGTATTGAAAGTTTCTTCGGTGAGCTCGGCTTTACCGTGGCGACGGGCCCGGAAATCGAAGATGATTACCACAACTTCGATGCGCTGAATATCCCGGGCCACCATCCGGCGCGCGCTGACCACGACACTTTCTGGTTCGATGCCACTCGCCTGCTGCGCACCCAGACCTCCGGCGTGCAGATCCGCACCATGGAAAACCAGCAGCCGCCCATCCGTATTATCGCGCCGGGCCGCGTCTATCGTAACGACTACGATCAGACCCACACCCCGATGTTCCACCAGATGGAAGGTCTGATCGTTGATAAAAACATCAGCTTCACCAACCTGAAAGGAACCCTGCACGACTTCCTGAACAACTTCTTTGAAGAAGATCTGCAGGTACGCTTCCGTCCGTCCTACTTCCCGTTCACCGAACCGTCCGCGGAAGTTGACGTGATGGGTAAAAACGGCAAATGGCTGGAAGTGCTGGGCTGCGGGATGGTGCACCCGAACGTGCTGCGCAACGTGGGTATCGATCCGGAAGTGTACTCCGGCTTCGCCTTCGGCATGGGCATGGAGCGTCTGACCATGCTGCGCTATGGCGTCACCGATCTGCGCGCGTTCTTCGAAAACGATCTGCGTTTCCTCAAACAGTTTAAATAAGGGCAGGACAGAACAATGAAATTCAGTGAACTGTGGTTACGCGAGTGGGTTAACCCGGCGATCGACAGCGAAGCGCTTTCCGATCAGATCACCATGGCGGGCCTCGAAGTGGACGGCGTTGAGCCGGTTGCCGGCACCTTCAACGGCGTCGTTGTCGGTGAAGTAGTGGAGTGCGGTCAGCACCCGAACGCCGACAAACTGCGCGTCACCAAAGTCAACGTCGGCGGCGAACGCCTGCTGGACATCGTCTGCGGCGCGCCAAACTGCCGTCAGGGGCTGAAAGTCGCCGTGGCGACCATCGGCGCCGTGCTGCCGGGCGATTTTAAAATCAAAGCCGCGA
Organism: Klebsiella sp. GG_Kp146; assembly: GCF_040061975.1. Lineage (NCBI taxonomy): Bacteria > Pseudomonadati > Pseudomonadota > Gammaproteobacteria > Enterobacterales > Enterobacteriaceae > Klebsiella > Klebsiella sp. GG_Kp146. The sequence continues at coordinate 78,389 of NZ_JBEAHA010000001.1, read as the reverse complement.
AACTGCGCGGCGAGCCGTCAGAGGGGATGCTGTGCTCCTTCTCCGAGCTGGGCATTTCCGATGATCATAGCGGAATTATCGAGCTGCCGGCGGATGCGCCGATCGGTACCGATATTCGCGAATATCTGAAGCTTGACGATAACACTATCGAAATCAGCGTCACCCCGAACCGTGCCGACTGCCTGGGCATCATCGGCGTCGCGCGCGATGTGGCCGTGCTGAACAAGGCGCCGCTGAACGCGCCGGAAATCACCCCGGTAGCCGCCACCATTGACGATGTGCTGCCGATTCAGGTTGACGCCCCGCAGGCGTGCCCGCGCTATCTGGGCCGCGTGGTGAAAGGCATCAACGTCAAAGCGCCGACGCCGCTGTGGATGAAAGAGAAACTGCGCCGCTGCGGGATCCGCTCCATCGACGCGGTGGTTGACGTGACCAACTATGTGCTGCTTGAGCTGGGCCAGCCGATGCACGCCTTTGACCGCGACCGTATTGAAGGCGGGATCGTGGTGCGCATGGCAAAAGAGGGCGAAACCCTGGTCCTGCTCGATGGCTCCGAAGCGAAGCTCGACAGCGATACCCTGGTCATTGCTGACCACAACAAAGCGCTGGCAATGGGCGGGATCTTCGGCGGGGAGCACTCCGGCGTTAACGACAAAACCCAGAACGTACTGCTGGAGTGTGCTTTCTTCAGCCCGCTGTCCATTACCGGCCGCGCGCGCCGTCACGGCCTGCACACCGATGCCTCTCATCGCTATGAGCGCGGCGTCGATCCGGCCCTGCAGTATAAAGCGCTGGAGCGCGCCACGCGTCTGCTGATCGACCTCTGCGGCGGCGAAGCCGGCCCGGTGATCGACGTGACCAACGAAGCGACCCTGCCAAAACGCGCCACCATCACTCTGCGTCGCAGCAAACTGGATCGCCTGATTGGCCACCATATCGACGACGCGCAGGTCACTGACATTCTTCAGCGCCTCGGCTGCGAAGTGACGGTGGGCGAGGGCGAATGGCAGGCGGTGGCCCCGAGCTGGCGTTTCGACATGGAGATCGAAGAGGATCTGGTCGAGGAAGTGGCTCGCGTTTATGGCTACAACAACATTCCTGATGAGTCGGTGCAGGCGGGTCTGATCATGGGTACCCATCGTGAAGCCGACCTGTCGCTGAAGCGCGTGAAAACGCTGCTGAATGACAAAGGCTATCAGGAAGTGATCACCTACAGCTTCGTCGACCCGAAAGTCCAGCAGCTGATCCACGCCGGTGAAGAGGCGCTGATCCTGCCAAGCCCGATCTCCAGCGAAATGTCGGCCATGCGCCTGTCGCTGTGGACTGGCCTGCTGGGGACCGTGGTCTACAACCAGAACCGTCAGCAGAGCCGGGTTCGCATCTTTGAGAGCGGTCTGCGCTTTGTGCCGGACACCAATGCGCCGCTGGGCATTCGTCAGGATGTGATGCTGGCCGGGGCGATCTGCGGCAACCGCTACGAAGAGCACTGGACACTGGCGAAAGAGACGGTCGATTTCTATGATCTGAAAGGCGATCTGGAAGCCGTTCTGGATTTAACCGGAAAATTAGCGGATATCGAATTCCGTGCTGAAGCGACCACCGCACTGCATCCGGGGCAATCCGCAGCGATTTATCTTAAAGGTGAACGCATTGGTTTCATTGGGGTTGTTCATCCTGAGCTGGAACGTAAACTGGATCTGAACGGTCGCACTCTGGTGTTTGAACTGGAGTGGAACAAGCTCGCAGACCGCGTGGTGCCTCAGGCGCGCGACATTTCCCGCTTCCCGGCGAACCGTCGCGACATCGCGGTGCTGGTCGCGGAAAACGTGGCTGCCGCCGATGTTTTAGCCGAATGTAAGAAAGTTGGCGTAAATCAGGTAGTTGGCGTAAACTTATTTGACGTGTACCGTGGTAAAGGTGTGGCGGAAGGGTATAAGAGCCTTGCGATTAGCCTGATCCTGCAGGATACCAGCCGTACACTCGAAGAAGAGGAGATTGCCGCTACCGTTGCCAGATGTGTAGAGGCATTAAAAGAGCGATTCCAGGCATCATTGAGGGATTGAACCTATGGCGCTTACAAAAGCTGAAATGTCAGAATATCTGTTTGATAAGCTTGGGCTTAGCAAGCGGGATGCCAAAGAACTGGTCGAGTTGTTTTTCGAAGAGATCCGTCGTGCTCTGGAAAACGGAGAACAGGTCAAACTCTCCGGGTTCGGCAACTTCGATTTGCGGGATAAAAACCAACGCCCGGGACGTAACCCGAAGACGGGGGAGGATATTCCCATTACAGCCCGGCGCGTGGTGACCTTCAGACCCGGTCAGAAGCTGAAAAGCCGTGTCGAAAACGCGTCGCCTAAAGACAAATAATCTGAACTAATTAAAAAGGCCGCATTGCGGCCTTTTTCTTTTCTGTCGAATCTTACGCTTTAACGGCGGTGAGCATGATCTCCACCAGGATGTCTGGTCGCGCCATCTCCGCCTGTACGGCCGCGCGTGCCGGGCTATGGCCTTCCGGCATCCACTCCACCCACGCCTCATTGAACGCGGCAAAGTCACGCTCGATATTTTTCAGCCAGATCTGCGCGGAGAGAATGTGCCGCTTATCGCTCCCGGCCGCCGCCAGCAGGGCGTCGATTTTCTCCAGCACTTCGCGGGTCTGCAAGGCGATGTCCTCCTCGTTGCTTTTCGGCGTCTGTCCGGAGAGGAACAGCAGATTGCCATACGCAACGCTGGCGGTAAGACGAGGTTGAGGATGATTGCGAATGATTGTCATGCGGTTTGTTTCCATGTGAGACCTTCTAAAGAAATGTCTGGCATCTGATTGTCGATTAACGCGCCCAGCACCACCGCGCTGCCGGCGGCGAGGGTAAAACCGAGGCTGCCCTGGCCGAGATTCATCCACAGGTTGGGGTAGCCGGCGCGTCCCAGTAGCGGTGGCCCGGCTGGCGTTGAGGGGCGCATGCCGGTCCAGGCTTCGGCCTGGTCCAACCCCTCGAGTTCGGGAAAGCTGCGGGAGACGATTTTTTTCAGCGCCTGAATGCGGCTCTCGCGCAGTGTGTCGCCGTCGTAGCCGATGTCCACCATCGCCGCGATGCGCAGCTGCTGGCCCAGGCGGGCATAAACGATTTTGTGCCCGTAATCGGTGACGCTGATGTCCGGCGCAATGCCCGCCTGCTGCGGATAGGGAAGGGTCAGGCTGTACCCCTTCAGGGCGCAGAGCGGCACGCGAACGCCCATGTGCCCCAGCAACGGACCGCTGCCGTTGCCGGCGGCGACGACGTACTCATCGCCGGTGATGGTCCCGCGGCTGGTCTCCAGGGCGCTGACGCGTCCGCCGCGCCTGGCGAGCCGCTGCACCTCACAGTGGGTCAGCAGGCTGAAGCGGCTGCTGGCGGTGAGCTTGCCGATCAGCGCAAGGCAAAACTGATGGCAATCCGCCGTTTCATCCCCCGGCGAATAAATTCCGCCCTGCAGCGAAGGGCTGATATGTTTTAGCGCCGGTTCCAGCTGCAGGCAGGCTTCAGCATTCAGCGCCTGCTGATACTGAGGATCGATCCCTTTTGCCGCTTTAGTAAAATCATATTCCCGGCGATGGATAATTAATTTTCCGCTGCGTCGCCAGTGAAAATCTGCAAGATTATCCTCTTCCCGCCACGACTGCATGACCTGCCGGCTGAGCAGCGACAGACGCAATATATGAGCGCCGTTTATTTTATTGGTCTGGCTATTACAGGCGCGCAGGAACTGCAGCAGCCAGCGCCACTGCTGTAAAGAGATATTGAGACGCATATTGAGCGGCGAATCGGCTTTGCCCATCCATTTTATCCCCTGCAGGGGAACACCGCTGTCGGCAAGGGGGGCGACGTAGCGGTAACTTAATTGTCCGCCGTTGGCAAAACTGGTGGCGCTGGCCGGTTCGCCGTTGCGCTCCAGTAATTGCACCTGATGGCCGCGCTTGATCAGTTCCCAGGCCGTGGCCAGACCGACCACGCCGCCGCCGATAATGACAATGCGTTTGTTCATAACCCGATATATCCACCGCTGTTCAATTTATCGGGTAATGTCAAAGCATTTACCCTGGCGGCGCAATTGACTTTTTATGGTCAGGGTATAACCGCAGGTTAATCTCCTTGAGCTGCTGGCGCAGGCGCTGGCAGAGAAAATCGACGAATTTTTGCGCCATCGGGCTCAGGGAAACGTCGGCCCGACGCAGCAGGCAGAGGTTAATGGCCATCGGCGGCGTAATGGGATGGATCATCTCGGGAGCCAGGTTGTGCTGGGCGGAAAAGATATCGGTAATGCTGCAGCCCATGCCGCGCTTCACGAACTCGGTGGCCATGTAGTAGGTCTGGACATTCAGCCGGGTAGTGGAAAAGTCGCGACGGGTGGCGATGGCGGCGGAAAGCGAGTGCGGCCCCGGCGAGATCCAGCGCTGCTGGTCGATCTGGCTGATATCCACCGCTCCCTGACGATAATGACGGTCGATATAGACCAGCGGCACTTCGGCAATCAGGGTGGTAAGGATCTCTCCCTGCTGCACCGGCTGCAGCGTCAGCGCTAAGTCTATCTCGCGTAAATCCAGTTTTCTGACCAGCGTCTCGGTGTGCTCGGTGGTGAGCGTCATCACCAGGTTGCTGTTTTGCTGATAAAAATCGGTCACCAGCTCCGGCACCAGGCTTAACCCCAGGCTCGGCAGACAGCCTAAGGTGATTTTGGCGCGCGGATCGCGGGCCAGGTTATCGGCCAGCAGGCGCAGGTTGTCCAGGTCCTGATAAATAGTCTGCGCTTTTTCGAAAAGTGTGATCGCCTCGCTGGTCGGCAGCAGCTTGCCGCGCACCCGCTGAAACAGGGTAAAGCCCAGCTTCAGTTCGGCGCTTTTTAACGCTTTGCTGGCCGCTGGCTGGGAGATATTGAGCGATTCCGCCGCCCGTGACAGAGAGCCGCAGGTCATGACGGCATAGAAGATTTCCAGATGACGCAGTTTCATGAACAGTTAACTCAGGGTTATAGCCTACCGATAAAAAGTCATTTTCCACTAACACTAAGTTAACATAAATTTAATCACCAATCAGCGCATTGGTTACATATTGTGCTGCTGGCCCGCCTGATGGCGGAATAAAACGCTCTCAGAATCGTTTCCTTTGTACCCCAACAGACCCTCAGGCTGCGGCCAATAATGAAAAAGAGGGAGGATATTTTCTGAGCAGGCCCCCATACACCACCTGACCATCATGGTCGGATTGATTGGCATTAAGGAGTGTTATGAGTGACTCAACGCTCGCAGGCAATACGCCTGTCAGGCGAAATATCACGCGAAAAAACGTTATTACCGGTCTGTTATTGCTGCTGTTCGTGTTGATTGCGCTGTGGTGCCACGGTCGACCGGGCAGCGAGCTTGGCCTGCTGGGATTTACGCCGCTGGTGGCGTTAGCGATATTATCGCTGATCGGCGTCGATATAGTGCTGGCGGTCATCTCCTCGATTATTATCGCCATGATCATGACCTCGACCGGTCTGCCGGAAATGGGCGCGATGCTGGCGAAGTCCACCGGGTCATTTATTGCCACCGTCGGGCTTATCATTATGCTCGGCGCCGGCGTGGGGGAAGTGGCCACCCGCACCGGCGCGGCGGTTGAACTGGTGAAATTCGTGGTCCACCGTATTGGGCTGTCGAGCCAGACGCGGGTCAAGTTCGGCATTGTGGTGTCATCGATTTTAATTTGCGGTTCGCTGGGCACCATGGCCGGCGGCAATGCGATTATTGTCGCAGTGATTATCCCCGTAGCGGCGGCGGTACGCTTAACGCCGCCGACGGTAGCTGCGCTGATGATGACCGCCGGTTCCGTTGGACTCTTTACCGGGCCCTTCACCCCCAGCACCGTGACGATCCTCAGCCTCGGCGGTCTGAGCTATCCGGATTATCTGCTGTATGTCGGCCTGCCGATGAGCGCCGTCACCCTGTTAGCCGGCTGGATCATGGCCGGACGGATCCAGAAGATGACCGAAGGCAAACTGCGCTATGAGGTCGATCTCTCGGAAAAGCCGCAAGAGGACCTTAGCGCCGCGCAGCAGCGCCGGCGTAAATTAAGCGCGCTGGCTTTCGCCGCGACCATCATCGTGATGGCGGTGGTTGGGGTGGTGATTAAAGCCGGCTTCAGCTTTGCGATTATCGTCATGCTGCTGGTGGCGCTGATGACCGGGCTGGTGGGCGGCCTGCGGCCGACGCAGATCCTGCAGGCGCTGTATCACGGCTGCGGTCGTCTGGTGTGGATGTTTATTCTCTACTGGCTGTATAACCCGATCCTTGAGCTGATGGATGGCCTGCACGCCTATCAGGGGCTGCTGGAGTATACTCAGCCGCTGCTGGAAGGGATCTCCCCGGCCTGGCTGTGCTTTAGCATCTTCGCGTTCAATATTATCGGCCATGTGCCCGGCGCGGCGGTAGCCCAGATGACCTTTACGCATAAAATCTTTGGCCCGATGCTGATGGCCGCCGGCGTGCCGCCGCAGGGGACCACCGCGGTGCTGCTGGCCTCGTCTCAGGTGGACTGGTTCGGGCCGTTTCCCTCATCGGACATGTTCGGCCAGATGGGGCTGGCGCAGTCTACACATCTGAAGTATATGCTCTATAACGGCTGGGCAATCGTGGTGGCGAACATCATTCTCTTCGCGCTGCTGTTTCAGATTCTGGTGTAAAGCGGGATGGTCGACGGGGGGAGGGTCCTCCGCGTCGACCTTTGGTCGTGAGGTTTTCCTTTTCTCACCGCGACACCCACCGTAAAATCAGCCTCTTGTTCCCACTGCGTAATGGAATCTATGCTGACTCTCGCCCATCTTCAACAGCGCCGCAGCCGGCGTTGGCTCCTTAGTTTAACGCTGTTGCTGCTGGTCACCCTGCTGATCAGCCTGTGCGCGGGGGATCAATGGATCCCGCCCGGCGAGTGGCTCAGCGCCAAAGGTCAGCTGTTTATCTGGCAGATCCGCCTGCCGCGGACCCTTGCGGTGCTGCTGGTGGGGGCGGCGCTGGCGCTCTCCGGGGCGATAATGCAGGCGCTGTTTGAAAATCCGCTGGCGGAACCGGGTCTGCTGGGCGTCTCCAACGGCGCGGGGGTCGGGCTGATTGCCGCCGTCCTGCTGGGTAAAGGCCTGTTACCGGGTTGGGCGCTCGGGCTGTGTGCGATCCTGGGCGCGCTGCTGATCACCTTTATTCTGCTGCGTTTTGCCCGCCGCCATCTTTCCACCAGCCGCCTGCTGCTGGCGGGGGTAGCGCTGGGGATCATCTGCAGCGCCCTGATGACCTGGGCGGTCTATTTCTCCACCTCTTTTGACCTGCGTCAGCTGATGTACTGGATGATGGGCGGGTTTGGCGGCGTCGACTGGCAGCAGCTGTGGCTGATGATAGCCCTCCTGCCAGCGCTCTGCTGGGTCTGTCTGCAGTCGCAACCCCTGAATTTACTGGCGCTGGGCGAAGTCTCCGCCCGTCAGCTCGGCCTGCCGCTGTGGCTGTGGCGTAAGCTGCTGGTGGTGGCGACCGGCTGGATGGTCGGCGTTAGCGTGGCGCTGGCGGGGGCGATTGGCTTTATCGGCCTGGTGATCCCACACATTCTGCGGCTATGCGGCTTGAGCGATCACCGGGTCTTGCTCCCGGCCTGCATGCTGGCAGGGGCAAGCGCCTTGCTGGGGGCGGATATTATCGCCCGGCTGGCGCTTTCCGCCGCTGAGCTGCCGATTGGCGTGGTGACGGCGACGCTGGGCGCGCCGGTCTTTATCTGGTTGCTGCTGCGCTCGCGGTGACGGGAATAGCGCGACGCCGTCTGCAGGGACGGCGCCGGCTCGGGCTTACCAGCCTTTGATCGCGTCGCCTTTGTAGACTTCCTTCGCTTTTTCCGCGACTTCACTGGTCTGGAAGGCGGCTTTCAGTTCCTGAATTTTCTTGCTGTCCTTGTTATCCTCGCGGGCGACAATCGCATTCACGTAAGGGGAATCTGGTCCCTCCATGAACAGGCCGTCGCGGGCGGCCGACAGGCCCGCCTGGGCGGAGAAGTTGGTGTTAATGATTGACAGGCTGACGTTCGGGTCATCCAGGGTGCGGGTCAGCTGCGGGGTATCCACCTCCACAATCTTCAGCTGTTTCGGGTTGTCGATGATATCCAGCGTGGTGGGTAAATAGCCGACGCCCGGTTTCAGCTTGAGCAGCCCCTGCGCCTGAAGCAGCAGCAGGCTGCGGCCCAGGGTAGTGGTTTCATTAGAGATGGTCACCGTCGCTCCCTCGGGGAGCTCGCTGATATTTTTGATGCGCTGTGAATAGGCGGCGATAGGGAAGACAAAGGTTTTACCGACCACCGCGAATTTATAGCCGCGCTCTTTCGACTGCGCCTCAAGGTACGGCAGAGTCTGGAAGGCGTTGGCATCCACATCTTTGTTGTTCAGCGCTTCGTTAGGCAGCACATAATCATTGAAGGAGACCACTTCGACGTCGAGGTGATATTTATCCTTCGCCACTTGCTCCACCACTTTCCAGATGGCTTCGTCCGGCCCGGTGTTGATAGCGACTTTCACTTTATTATCTTCATCCGGAGAGCAGGCGCTCAGCAGGGCGACAGAGGCGGCGATTAACGCCAGGCTAAACAACTTCTTCATCAACAAAACTCTCTTAAATTAACAAGTAACGAAACCATATTACATTCATGGAACACTGTACACGTAAATAGGTGCCTGCCCAATTGAGAGGATTTCATGTTGCTGACGGGCAGCGAAGCGCTGTTACATCATGCGACAACTCGCGGGGATTGGCAGTAGAATGGCGGGCGCTGAATCCGCTACAGTAGATAGGGATCACCTTCACCGGAAACCGGTTTATCCATTGAGGACAGGCTATGCAACATGACATTCTGAATACCGAAGTGACGACCATTGATGGCGAGAAAACCACCCTGGCATCCTTTGCCGGCAAGGTACTGCTGATCGTCAATGTGGCCTCCAAATGCGGCCTGACGCCGCAGTATGAGCAACTGGAGGACCTGCAAAAGCAGTTTGCCGGCGAGGGCTTCAGCGTGCTGGGCTTCCCCTGCAACCAGTTCCTCGGCCAGGAGCCGGGGAGTGAAGAAGAGATTAAGACCTTCTGCAGCACCACCTACGGCGTCACCTTCCCGCTGTTCAGCAAGATTGACGTCAACGGCGAGCATCGCGCACCGCTCTATCAAAAGCTGGTTGCCGCCGCGCCGAAGGCGGTGGCCCCGGAAGGTAGCGGTTTTTATGAGCGGATGGCCAGCAAGGGCCGCGCGCCGCTGTACGTGGACGACATTCTGTGGAATTTCGAAAAATTCCTCATCGATCGCCAGGGCAACGTCATTCAGCGCTTCTCTCCGGATATGACGCCGGACGATCCGCAGCTGGTGGCGGCGATTAAAGGAGCGCTGGCGAAATAATGTCGTTTCTGATGCAGCTACAGGATGTAGAAGCGGCGGGGCGTCTGGCCCCGTTTTCTGCGGCCTTTCGCGCCGGGGAGATCGTCCACCTGGTGGGGCCGAACGGCGCAGGGAAGAGCACGCTGCTGGCCCGCATGGCGGGGCTGTCCGACGGCCCCGGCGCGATTCATTTTAACGGACGGTTGCTTGACGAGTGGCCGGCGACGGAGCTGGCGCGCCGCCGCGGATATCTGTGCCAGCAGCAGACCCCGCCGTTCGCCATGCCGGTGTGGCACTATCTGGCGCTGCACAGGCAGCAGCAGGGCGACAGCGCCCGGGTGAACGATATCGCGGCCAGGCTTGGCCTTGACAATAAGCTGGGCCGTCAGGTCAATCAGCTGTCGGGCGGCGAGTGGCAGCGCGTGCGGCTGGCGGCAGTGATCCTGCAGATCGATCCCTTAAGCAATCCCGCGGGTCAGCTGCTGCTGTTGGATGAGCCGATGAACAGTCTGGATGTGGCCCAGCAGGCGGCGCTGGATCGGCTGTTACGCGAGCTGAGCGCGGCGGGAATCGCGGTGGTGATGAGCAGTCACGATCTCAACCACACTTTGCGCCATGCCGGACAGAGCTGGCTGCTCTGCCAGGGGGAAGCCATCGCCTGCGGGGAGACCGCCGAGGTGCTGAACGAGGAAAATTTAACCGCTGCCTATGCGATCCCGTTCCAGCGCGTGGAGGTGGCCGGTCATATTATGCTCATCGCGTCACAGTAGCACGCAGTTATCTTGTCACTATATTGATAAACAAGCTAAATTATTGCGATAAAGAGACTAGGGACAGAGGGATCATCTGAAATGCGCTTCTGGTTCATGTTGGCGGCGGCGTTAATTTTAGCCGGCTGCAGCAGCCATCGGGCACCGCCGCCGAATCCTCGGCTGGCTGACTCCATTACGGTGGTGGCGAATCTGAACGAGCAGCTGCGCAGCTGGCGCGGCGCACCGTATCGCTACGGCGGCATGACGCCGCGCGGCGTCGACTGCTCCGGCTTTGTGGTGCGCACGTTTCGCGATAAATTTGCCCTCCAGCTGCCGCGCGAAACCCGCGAGCAGGCGGAAATCGGCACCCGTATTGATAAGCGCGATCTGCTGCCCGGCGATCTGGTGTTCTTCAAAACCGGCTCAGGCGAAAGCGGCCTGCACGTCGGCATCTACGATACCGATAACCAGTTTATTCATGCCTCCACCAGTCAGGGCGTCACCCGTTCCTCGCTGGATAACGTCTACTGGAACAAAAAATTCTGGCAGGCGCGGCGTATCTGACGTCATTCAGCGGCCGGAGGGAAGCGAGCGCTTCCCTTTTTTATGCCGATAACCCTGCACTCCGCCCGTGTTAATCCGCTGTTCCAGGCACTACACTGGAGAGAGGAGGAACCATGACCCTTTCTTTTACCACCCACTGGCGGGATGAGCTGCCGGACTTTTACACTTCCCTGTCACCGACGCCGCTCGATAACGCCCGACTCATCTGGCGCAACGCTCCGCTGGCGCAACAGCTGGGCGTCCCTGACGCGCTGTTTGCGCCGGAAAGCGGGGCCGGCGTCTGGGGCGGCGAAGCGCTGCTCCCGGGCATGTCGCCGCTGGCGCAGGTTTACAGTGGCCATCAGTTTGGCGCCTGGGCCGGCCAGCTGGGCGACGGACGCGGGATCCTGCTCGGTGAGCAGCAGCTGGCGGATGGCCGCCGTTACGACTGGCATCTGAAAGGCGCCGGCCTGACACCCTATTCACGGATGGGGGACGGCCGCGCCGTGCTGCGCTCGACGATCCGGGAAAGCCTGGCGTCGGAGGCGATGCACGCCCTGGGGATCCCGACGACGCGCGCCCTGGCGATGGTCACCAGCGATACCCCGGTCTACCGCGAGCGCGTGGAGCCTGGCGCGATGCTGATGCGGGTGGCCGAGAGCCATGTCCGCTTTGGTCATTTCGAACATTTTTACTATCGTCGCGAGCCGCAGATGGTTCAGCAGCTGGCCGATTATGTCATTCGTCACCACTGGCCGCAGCTGCAGGATGAAGCGGACAAGCACCTGTTATGGTTCCGTGACGTTGTCACGCGTACCGCGCAGACCATCGCCAGCTGGCAAACCGTGGGCTTTGCCCATGGGGTGATGAATACCGACAACATGTCGATTCTCGGTTTGACCATCGACTACGGGCCGTATGGCTTCCTTGACGATTTTCAGCCGGACTTTATCTGCAACCACTCCGATTACCAGGGGCGCTACAGTTTTGAAAACCAGCCGGCGGTGGGGCTGTGGAATCTGCAGCGTCTGGCCCAGTCGCTGTCGCCGTTTATCAGCGCCGAAGCGCTGAACGCGGCGCTGGATGAGTATCAGCACGCCTTGCTGACCGCCTATGGCCAGCGGATGCGCGACAAACTTGGCCTGTTCACTCAGCAGAAAGGGGATAACGATCTGCTCGACGGTCTGTTTGCCCTGATGATCCGCGAGAGAAGCGACTATACCCGAACGTTCCGCCTGCTGAGCCATAGCGAACAGCTCAGCGCGGCCACGCCGCTGCGCGACGAGTTTATCGACCGTGCGGCATTCGACAGCTGGTTCGCCGGCTATCGCGCGCGGCTTCGTGATGAACAGGTGGAGGATGCCCAGCGCCAGCAGCGGATGCAGGGCGTCAACCCGGCGCTGGTGTTACGTAACTGGCTGGCGCAGCGGGCGATCGAGCAGGCTGAGGCTGGCGATATGGGGGAGCTGGAGCGTCTGCATGCCGCGCTGGCCGATCCCTTCACCGATCGCGAGGACGACTACGTCCGCCGGCCGCCGGACTGGGGGAAACGTCTGGAAGTCAGCTGCTCGAGCTAACTCGCCTCGCCCCGCGCGCTGCGGGGCGATTATTTGGTCAGGATCAACTTCCCGGCGTGGGTCTGGCGCAACAGATAGCGCTGGCCGCCATGCTCAATGACTATCCGTCCTTCGCTGCCTAACAGAACCCGACTGCTGATCTGTCTGTCCGTCGCCACGGGATAGGGGGCATTGTCTTTTGGTTTTTCAGCTGTGGCAGTGTTATCCATACGCGTCATAGCTCTCAAAATAAAAATCAAAGCAACAATGATAATCATTATCAATAATGTTGTTTTTGACGGCAAGCGTTATTTATCGTGTTACCGAATTTGGTAGGGGAATGGCAGAAGGGGATCGCCCACCGCAGGCGCGGCGGGCGGAGCGGTCACAGACGGGTGGCCGTGGCGGCCGCCAGTTCGCTCAATAAACGTTCGCTGTCTTCCCAGCTCAGGCAGGGATCGGTGATCGACTGGCCCCAGGCCAGCGGCTGGCCGGGAACCACTTTCTGGGTCCCTTCCTGCAGGAAGCTCTCCGCCATAATGCCGGCGATGGCGGTAGAGCCCGCGCGAATTTGCTGACAGATATCGGCGCACACCTCCAGCTGACGGCGATGCTGCTTCTGGCAGTTGCCATGGCTGAAGTCGACCACCAGCTGCTCCGGCAGATTGAATTCACGCAGCGCTTCGCCGGCGGCGGCGATATCCTCGGCGTGATAGTTCGGCCGTTTGCCGCCGCGCATAATGATATGCCCGTACGGGTTGCCGCTGGTCTGGTAAATCGTCATCTGCCCCTGCTTGTCCGGAGAGAGGAACATATGGCTGGCGCGGGAGGCGCGGATGGCGTCTACGGCGATGCGCGTATTGCCGTCGGTACCGTTTTTAAACCCGACCGGGCAGGAGAGCGCCGAGGCCATTTCACGGTGGATCTGGCTTTCCGTGGTGCGCGCCCCGATGGCTCCCCAGCTGATGAGATCGGCGATAAACTGACCGGTCACCATATCGAGAAACTCGGTGGCCGTCGGCACCCCCAGCTCATTAACCTGCAGCAGCAGGCGCCGTGCCAGTTCAATACCGTGGTTGACCCGATAGCTGCCGTTGAGGTCCGGATCGGAGATTAAGCCTTTCCAGCCCACCACGGTACGGGGTTTTTCGAAGTAGGTGCGCATCACGATCTCCAGCTGCGGCTGGTAGCGCTCGCGCATGGTCTGCAGGCGGCGGGCATACTCCATCGCCGCGTCGGTGTCGTGAATGGAGCAGGGGCCGATAATCACCAGCAGGCGGCGGTCTTCGCCGTTGAGGATTTTTTCAATGCGGCGACGGGAGGCCGAGACGTGGGCGGCCACGTCGGCGGTGACGGGATGGCGCTGGGCCAGCTCCGCGGGCGTTACCAGGCTTTCAATACGCGCGGTACGCAATTCGTCTGTTTTATTCATTGGGGTCTCAAAAATCTGTTTCTTCGCCAGCGAAAATGCCGGGAAGTGATGCGCATCACGATAAACCAATCCCTGCTTATTGCAAGAGCAGGGCATGATCCTGTATAGGCCACGGGTGATAGCATAAACAAATTTTTAATAATGTACTAGTGTATTAGTACATCCTGCGATTCAGTCCCATGATGTCCATGATTTTTGTCGCTAGTTCCTCAACGGAATAGTTGGTGCTGTTCAGGCAGGGGATTTTATTCTTACGATACAGCGCCTCCACTTCGGTCACTTCCATCCGACACTGGCGCAGCGAAGCGTAGCGGCTGTTCTCCCGGCGCTCCTCGCGGATCGCCGCCAGACGCTCCGGGTTGATGGTCAGGCCGAACATCTTATGCTGCAGGGGTTTCAGCGACGCCGGCAGAACCAGATTGTCCATATCGTCGGCGATAAACGGATAGTTGGCGGCGCGAATGCCGTACTGCATAGCGAGGTACAGACTGGTGGGCGTCTTGCCGCAGCGCGACACGCCGAGGAGGATCACCTGCGCCTGGTCAAGGTTGCGCAGCGAGATGCCATCGTCATGGGCGAGGGTGTAATCGATGGCGGCGATGCGCGCATCGTATTTGATCAGGTTCCCGGGGTTCAGGCCGTGGGTGCGGTGGGCCACTGGCGTCGGGTCGAGGTTGAGCTCCTGCTGCAGCGGGGCCACCAGCGCCTGAACGATATCCTGACAAAAGCCCTCGCTTTGCAGAATGATATCGCGGATCTCCGGAATAACGATGGAATAGAACACCAGCGGGCGGATGCCCGTTTGCTGATAAATGGCGTCGATCTGCTCTTTCACCGCCCGCGCGCGACTGATATTTTCCACAAACGGCAGGGTCACGCTGCTGATGGCGACCGGGAATTGCGACATGACGGCATGCCCCAGCACCTCCGCCGTAATGGCGGTACCGTCAGAAATATAAAATACGTGGCGATCTACAGCACTTTCCATTTTGACCATCCGGTATAATGAGTTTAATTGCCTGAAAGCGGATATTAAATTTAAGCATATCCCTGTTTGATTTGTCTCTTCTTAAAATTGAAACGCTATTTTTGTTTTTTATGAAAAGGGTGGTTCATTTTCTTTTTTTTGCCGTAATTTCCAGCGTTTTTCGTCATAATTCCTAAAAATCATTGAGTTATCTATATCGGGGGAACAGTCCGAAAAAAGAAAAAATAATTTGCTTGAACGATTCACCGTTTTTTTCAGCACCATAAATATGTCAGGATAATCTTGCAGTCGATCGTGAAATTTTTTTCACTGGTATTAAATCACAAAAGGATTGTCTCGATGTCCAACAATGGCTCGTCACCGCTGGTGCTTTGGTATAACCAACTCGGCATGAATGATGTAGACAGAGTTGGGGGCAAAAATGCCTCCCTTGGTGAAATGATTACGAATCTGTCCGGTATGGGTGTGTCCGTACCTAACGGGTTTGCCACCACCGCTGATGCTTTCAATCAGTTCCTGGACCAAAGCGGTGTTAACCAGCGCATTTATGCGCTGCTGGATGAAACCGACATTGACGACGTTTCCGCATTAGCGAAAGCGGGCGCGCAGATCCGACAGTGGATCATCGATACCCCCTTCCAGAGCGAACTGGAAAACGCGATTCGCGATGCTTATGACCTGCTGTCCGCCGATGACGCCGAGGCCTCATTCGCCGTGCGCTCTTCCGCCACCGCGGAAGATATGCCGGACGCCTCCTTCGCCGGGCAGCAAGAGACATTCCTCAACGTGCAGGGCTTTGACGCCGTGCTCGTTGCCGTGAAGCACGTGTTTGCTTCACTGTTTAACGATCGCGCGATCTCCTATCGCGTGCATCAGGGTTACGATCACCGCGGCGTGGCGCTCTCCGCCGGGGTGCAGAGGATGGTCCGCTCCGATCTGGCCTCCTCCGGCGTCATGTTCTCCATCGATACCGAATCCGGCTTTGACCAGGTGGTGTTTATCACCTCGGCGTGGGGTTTGGGCGAGATGGTGGTGCAGGGCGCGGTGAACCCGGACGAATTCTACGTCCACAAACCGACGCTGGCCGCTGGCCGCCCGGCGATCGTGCGCCGCACCATGGGGTCGAAAAAGATCCGCATGGTTTACGCGCCGACTCAAGAGCACGGCAAGCAGGTGCGTATCGAAGATGTGCCGCAGGCGCAGCGCGATATCTTCTCGTTAACCAACGAGGAGGTGCAGGAGCTGGCGAAGCAGGCGGTGCAGATCGAGAAGCACTACGGCCGTCCGATGGATATCGAGTGGGCGAAAGATGGCCACACCGGTAAGCTGTTTATCGTCCAGGCGCGTCCGGAAACCGTGCGTTCCCGCGGCCAGGTGATGGAGCGTTATACCCTCCACGCTCAGGGGCAGATCATCGCCGAAGGGCGCGCCATCGGCCACCGAATTGGCGCCGGTCCGGTGAAGGTGATCCACGATATCAGCGAGATGAACCGCATTGAGCCAGGCGATGTGCTGGTTACCGATATGACCGACCCGGACTGGGAACCGATCATGAAGAAAGCCTCGGCGATCGTCACCAACCGCGGCGGACGTACCTGCCACGCGGCGATCATCGCTCGTGAGCTGGGTATTCCGGCGGTGGTCGGCTGCGGCGATGCCACCGATCGCATTCAGGAAAACCAGAATGTGACCGTCTCCTGCGCCGAAGGCGACACCGGCTATGTCTACGCCGAGCTGCTGGACTTTAGCGTCAAGAGCTCCAGCGTCGGCGACATGCCGGATCTGCCGCTGAAGGTGATGATGAACGTCGGCAACCCGGATCGCGCCTTCGACTTCGCCTGCCTGCCGAACGAAGGCGTGGGTCTGGCGCGGCTGGAATTTATCATCAACCGCATGATTGGCGTTCACCCGCGCGCGCTGCTGGAGTTTGACGACCAGGAGCCGGGCCTGCAGAACGAAATCCGCGAGCTGATGAAAGGCTACGATTCGCCGAGAGAGTTCTACGTTGGCCGCCTGACCGAAGGGATCGCCACCCTTGGCGCCGCTTTCTATCCGAAACGGGTGATTGTGCGCCTCTCTGACTTCAAGTCGAACGAATACGCCAACCTGGTGGGCGGCGAGCGCTATGAGCCGGAAGAAGAGAACCCAATGCTCGGCTTCCGCGGCGCCGGACGCTACGTTTCCGAAAGCTTCCGCGACTGCTTCGCGCTGGAATGTGAAGCGATGAAGCGCGTGCGTAACGACATGGGGCTGACCAACGTCGAAGTGATGGTGCCGTTCGTCCGTACCGTCGCCCAGGCGAAAGCGGTGGTCGAAGAGCTGGAGCGTCAGGGGCTGAAGCGCGGCGAGAACGGGCTGAAGATCATCATGATGTGCGAGATCCCGTCGAACGCGTTGCTGGCCGAGCAGTTCCTCGAGTACTTCGACGGCTTCTCCATCGGCTCGAACGACATGACCCAGCTGGCGCTCGGTCTGGACCGCGACTCCGGCGTGGTCTCTGAGCTGTTTGATGAACGCAACGACGCGGTGAAAGCGCTGCTGTCGATGGCGATCCGCGCGGCGAAGCAGCAGGGTAAATACGTCGGCATCTGCGGCCAGGGGCCGTCTGACCATGAAGATTTCGCCGCCTGGCTGATGGAGGAGGGGATTGATAGCCTGTCCCTCAACCCGGATACCGTGGTGCAAACCTGGTTAGGTCTGGCGGAACTGAATAAATAAGTTCGCCCTGACAGTACAGATCCCCGGCAGCGATGCCGGGGATTTTTTTTGCCGGTGTCAGGCCGCCCGGCGTCGCGATGCGCAGGACAAAAAAAAGCCCATCGTGGGAGATGGGCAAAGACTACACACAGCAATTCGTTGTTTCACTCAGGGGATTTCCATGCTTATAAATCAAGGTGTTGATTTATAACCGTGAGCTAATAGTAGGCAGCGGGGCCTTTGCCGTCGATCAGATTCCTCTCAATAGTTAAATTGTTGTGAAGGACCGGGAGGGTAAAAGCGGGTGCGGGGCGTACAAGGCTGGCGTTTTGCCGCCGATCAATAAATTTTGCTTAACAATTGTCCAGGGGGGAGACAGGCGGGTCCCCCCGCCTGACAGGGCATTACTTGCGCCCGGCCTCCAGCTCGCTGAGCTCTTCGAGCACGACATCGGGGTCTTTCGGCGGCGGCGGCACTTCGTGCACCCAGGCGTCATACAGGCGCCAGGAGACGGCCAGCAGCACCGGACCGATAAACAGGCCGATCATGCCGAAGGCGATCAGGCCGCCAATGACGCCGGTAAGAATGAGGATCATCGGCAGGTCGGCGCCCATACGGATAAGCACAGGGCGGATAACGTTGTCCATGGTGCCGACCACGCAGCTCCACACCAGCAGCACGGTGCCCCAGGTGGTGTCCCCGCTCCAGTAAAGCCAGATAATCGACGGCACCAGAACCAGCAAAGGCCCGAGCTGGACCAGACAGGTAAAGATCATCACCACGGTCAGCAGGGCGGCGTAGGGCACGCCGGAGATGGCAAGGCCGATCCCGCCCAGCACCGCCTGAGTGAGGGCCGTCACCACCACGCCCAGCGCCACGGCGCGCACGGCCTGGCCGGCCAGCAGCACGGCGGCGTCACCGCGTTTAGCCGCCAGGCGCGTGGCGAAATAGCGAAAACCGTAGGCCACCTGCTCGCCGCGCCAGTAAAGCAGCGCGCTGAACAACAGCATCAGGCCGCAGTAGACCAGCAGCTTGCCGATGTGCGCCGCCTGACCGACAAACCAGCTGGTGGTGGTGCCAATGTAGGGGCGAACCTTGGCCATAATCGCCGAGCCGCCCATATCCAGCAGGCCATGCCAGGCGGCGTAGAGTTTATCGCCGACCAGCGGCACGCTGTTGAGCCAGGCGAAATCCGGCAGCGTCACATTTCCGCTGCTGATGAGTTTGATCAGCGGAACGCTGTTATCCACCAGGCTGTTGACCAGCAGAGCGATAGGAATCACGAATAGCAAAAACAGCAGCAGGGTCATCGCCAGCACCGCCAGCATCCGTTTGCCGAACAGCACGCGCTGCAGACGCAGCAGCACCGGCCAGGTGGCGATCACCACGGTGCCGGCCCAGGCGAAGGACAGAATAAACGGCTGCACAACCCACAGGCAGGATATGATAATCAGGGCCAGGAACAGCACCGACAGCAGTATTTGCGGTATGTCCCGAGGCTGATGGGGGTTAATCATAGAGAATTTTTACCTTTCCAGTCGCGCCAAAAAGCTGGCGCTGCGTAAATCCATGTACTGATAATAATATCAATAATTTTGCCGGGCTGATTTTGCACAGAAAACACGTGGGCGCATATGAAAAAAATGTGATAAAAAGTTGAATGCGCTACGCAAACGTTTAGTTAGCACCAACACAATATTTTCAAACACAACATAGTCAGGCAGGGTCAAGTGTGATGATCCCACAAATTTCTCAGGCGCCAGGGGTAGTTCAACTGGTGCTGAATTTTTTGCAGGTACTGGAGCAACAGGGTTTTACCGGCGATACCGCCACCAGCTATGCCGACAGGCTGACGATGGCCACCGACAACAGCGTCTATCAGCTGCTGCCGGATGCGGTCCTGTTTCCACGTTCCACGGCAGACGTAGCGTTACTGGCGCGGGTCGCCGCCGAACCACGCTTTAAATCGCTGATCTTCACCCCGCGCGGCGGCGGCACCGGCACCAACGGCCAGGCGCTGAACGGCGGAATTATCGTCGATATGTCCCGCTATATGAACCGCATTATTGAAATCAACCCCGAAGAGGGTTGGGTGCGCGTTGAAGCCGGAGTCATCAAAGATCAGCTGAACCAGTTTCTTAAACCCTATGGTTACTTCTTTGCGCCTGAGCTCTCCACCAGCAACCGCGCCACCCTGGGCGGGATGATAAACACCGACGCCTCCGGTCAGGGATCGCTGGTGTATGGTAAAACGTCGGATCACGTGCTTGGCCTGCGGGCGGTGCTGATGGGCGGGGATATCCTCGATACCCAGGCGGTGCCGGTGGCGCTGGCGGAGACGCTTGGCAATACGCCCTCGACGATAGGCCGGATTTACAATACGGTCTACCAGCGCTGCAAGGCGCAGCGCGAGCTAATCATTGATAAGTTTCCCAAACTCAACCGCTTCCTCACCGGATACGATCTGCGCCACGTCTTTAACGATGAGATGAGCGAGTTCGACCTGACCCGGATTTTAACCGGTTCGGAAGGGACGTTGGCGTTTATCACCGAAGCGCGGCTGGATATTACCCGCCTGCCGAAGGTACGCCGGCTGGTCAACGTCAAATATGACTCCTTTGACTCTGCGCTGCGAAATGCGCCCTTTATGGTGGAGGCCAAGGCCCTGTCGGTGGAGACCGTCGACTCTAAAGTCCTCAATCTGGCGCGCGAGGATATCGTCTGGCACTCGGTGAGCGAACTGATCACCGACGTACCGGATAAAGAGATGCTCGGGCTCAATATCGTCGAATTCGCCGGGGATGACGCGGCGCTGATTGACCAGCAGGTCACCACGCTGTGCCAGCGTCTGGACGAGCTGATGGCCCGCAGCGAGGCGGGGGTCATCGGCTGGCAGGTCTGTCACGATCTTGATGGTGTGGAGCGCATCTACGCCATGCGCAAGAAGGCGGTAGGCCTGTTGGGCAATGCCAAAGGCGCCGCCAAGCCGATCCCCTTTGCCGAGGATACCTGCGTCCCGCCCGAACACCTGGCGGATTATATCGTCGAGTTTCGCGCGCTGCTCGACAGCCACGGCCTGAGCTACGGTATGTTTGGCCACGTCGACGCCGGGGTGCTGCACGTGCGCCCGGCGCTGGACATGTGCGATCCGCAGCAGGAGGTGCTGATGAAGCAGATCTCCGACGATGTGGTAGCGCTGACGGCGAAATATGGCGGTCTGCTGTGGGGGGAACATGGCAAAGGCTTCCGCGCCGAGTACAGCCCGGCATTCTTTGGCGAGGCGCTGTACGGCGAGCTGCGGAAGATCAAAGCGGTCTTCGATCCGGATAACCGACTGAACCCGGGGAAAATTTGTCCGCCGGAAGGGATTGACGCGCCGATGATGAAAGTCGACGCGGTGAAGCGCGGCACCTGGGATCGGCAGATCCCTATCGCGGTGCGCAGCGCCTGGCGCGGAGCGATGGAGTGTAATGGCAACGGGTTGTGCTTCAACTTTGACGTAAAAAGTCCGATGTGTCCGTCGATGAAAGTCAGCAACCAGCGCATCCACTCGCCGAAAGGGCGGGCGACGCTGGTCCGCGAATGGCTGCGTCTGCTGGCGGATCGCGGCGTCGATCCCAATCAGCTGGAGAAGGCGCTGCCGGAGCAGGGCGTTAGCCTGCGCTCGCTGGTGGCGCGCACGCGCAACACCTGGCATGCGCGCAAAGGGGAATATGATTTCTCTCACGAGGTCAAAGAGGCGATGTCCGGTTGTCTGGCCTGCAAAGCCTGTTCGACCCAGTGCCCGATCAAAATCGATGTCCCGGAGTTCCGCTCACGCTTCCTGCAGCTGTACCACAGCCGCTATCTGCGGCCGGTGCGCGATCATCTGGTGGCGTCGGTGGAATCCTATGCGCCGCTGATGGCCCAGGCGCCGAAGACGTTTAACTTCTTCATGAACCAGCCGTGGCTGAAAAAGCTGTCGGAGAAGCATATCGGGATGGTCGATCTGCCGCTGCTCTCGGCGCCGTCGCTGAAGCAGCAGATGGCCGGCCACCGCTCCGCCAACATGACCCTTGAGCAGCTCGAAGCGCTGAGCGCCGAGCAGAAAGCGAAGATGGTGCTGGTGGTGCAGGATCCCTTTACCAGCTATTACGACGCCCAGGTGGTGGCTGACTTTATCCGTCTGGTTGAGGCCTTAGGCTATCAGCCGGTGCTGCTGCCGTTCTCGCCAAACGGCAAGGCGCAGCATATTAAAGGATTCCTGACCCGCTTCGCGCGCACCGCGCAGAAAACGGCAGACTTCCTTAACCGCGTGGCGCAGCTGGGTATGCCGCTGGTCGGGGTCGATCCGGCGCTGGTGCTCTGTTACCGCGATGAATATAAGCAAACGCTTGGCGACAAGCGCGGCGATTTTCAGGTGCTGTTAGTCCATGAGTGGTTGCCGAAGGTCCTGACCGCCGACGCCCGTCCCGATCCGGGCGGCGAGCCCTGGTACCTGTTCGGTCACTGTACGGAAGTGACCGCGCTGCCGGCGGCGACGAAGCAGTGGGCAGAGATTTTTGCCCACTTCGGCGCGAAGCTGGAAAACGTCAGCGTCGGGTGCTGCGGGATGGCAGGCACCTATGGTCATGAAGTGAAAAACCATGCCAACTCGCTGGCCATTTACGCGCTCTCCTGGCAGCAGGCGATGCAGCGGCTGCCGCGTAACCGCTGTCTGGTGACGGGCTACTCCTGCCGCAGCCAGGTGAAGCGCATTGAAGGCAGCGGCGTTCGCCATCCGCTGCAGGCGTTACTGGAGATAATCGGATGATTTGGAAACGTCAGGCCACGCTGGAGCAGCTCAACCGGCTCGGTGAGGGAAACATGGTAGGGCTGTTGGATATTCGCTTTGAGACCTTTACCGACGATACGCTGGAGGCCACCATGCCGGTGGATGGGCGCACACAGCAGCCGTTTGGCCTGCTGCACGGCGGGGCGTCGGTGGTGCTGGCGGAGACGCTGGGGTCGGTGGCGGGTTATCTGTGTAGCGAAGGCGAACAGAAGGTGGTGGGGCTGGAGGTTAACGCCAACCACATTCGTTCGGCGCGCGGGGGCCGGGTGCGGGGCGTGTGCAAAGCGCTGCACGTCGGGACTCGCCACCAGGTCTGGCAAATTGAAATCTTCGACGAACAGTCGCGATTATGCTGTTCATCGCGGCTAACCACCGCGGTAATATAAGTCGTAACCGGGAGGCGAATAGCCTCCCTTTTTTCAGGGGAATAAGCGGGGGCGGGTCCGCCAGCGCGAAACATCAGGCCAGCTGCGCTACCGCGCGGCGGCAAGAAATTATCTAATAAATAGATTATTACCGATCCAATCTCGTTATATATGCTACTCTTTTCAATACGAAATGCTTAAAGGTAACAAGAGGACGGTTAACCATGGGTATTCTTTCCTGGATCATTTTTGGACTTATTGCCGGTATTTTAGCCAAGTGGATTATGCCGGGGAAAGACGGCGGCGGGTTTATTGTAACCATTATTCTGGGGATCATCGGCGCCGTGGTCGGCGGCTGGATCAGTACCTTCTTTGGTTTTGGCAAAGTCGACGGGTTTAATTTCGGCAGCTTCGTGGTGGCGGTAATCGGTGCGCTGGTCGTGCTGTTTATCTACCGTAAAGTGCGCAGCTAATTTTCAGCATTCTGTTTTATTCAAGCTAACAAAAGCTGCCGCGATAAGCGGCAGCTTTTTTATTATCGCAGGACTCAGGCAGAGCGCCGACGCCAGGGCTATTTCCCGTCGGCATCCTCCGCAACCGGCACCACCTCAACGTGAACTTCGTAGTGCTTCGCCTGACCGGTGGGGATCAGGGCGGTCAGTTTGTTAATGGTTTCCGCCGGCGTATCGGTCGCGACCGTTGCTGAAAACAGCACCGGCTTGCGCGGCGGAAACGGTGGCGGGAACGGCGGTTGGGGGCCATGACCCATCTCCAGCGGAGGACGACCGCCGTTGTCGACAACGGGCGTCGGGGCGTCGGTTTTATCGGCGGCAAACGCGCTGGCGGCGGCCACGGCGGCGATAGCGAACAGGGCAAGGAGAGCTTTTTTCATCTGGTATTCCTCGATTAACAAGTACCAAAAGAGTAGAGGGCGGCGGCAGCCGGGACAATCCCGTGCGGCGCGGATCCTCTGAATCTCCTTTATTCCTCGCGAATGTGAAGGTCAGATGAGAGCGGGTGTCATTGTGTTCGGGAGCCTCTTAATTCAGCAGTACGCTCATAATCAGCAGCACGGCCATGCACATCGACATAATACTGATATCAACAATCATTCTGTACGACAAAAGCTCCAGCGAAACGGGTACGACGGCTATGTTAAGCACGTATTATAGTGGTTAAAGATTGTACCCTGGCATACATTCACACCACAAACGTTTATTAGCCTGACGTGGCCTGAACAGCCGCCCCTGACCATGGCATCATGACGATACCTCGAGTACACCTGGCGCTTAGCGGAGCAACATGAGGATAGCTCATGTTGCAATGAATTTAAGTCGCTTTCCCTCCATCACCGACTCTGGCAAAAATAGACCCATTAACGAATCAACAACATTTACCGGTTGAAGCGCGCCAGGTCTGACTCTGCGTCGCCTGTGGAAAATACTCAGCTTATTCCGCTTTATGCCCGACACCAGGATGGACAATCGCCATGAATAACGAATTTACCTATACGATTAAGCGCAGCCGGTTTGATGAAAATTATAACCCTGCGGAAAATACGCGTATTACCACCAACTTTGCCAATTTGGCCAGAGGGGAGAGCCGTCAGGACAATCTGCGCAATACGTTAATCATGATGAATAACCGGTTTAATACCCTGGCGCACTGGGATAATCCCTACAACGATCGCTATGCGGTGGAACTGGATATTATTTCTGTCGAGATGAATATTGCTCAGGATGCCGCCAGTTTTCCGGTGATAGAGATCCTGCAAACGCATATTGTCGATAAAAAAACCGGTGAGCGCCATGCCGGTATCGTCGGCAATAACTTCTCTTCGTATGTGCGGGATTATGATTTTAGCGTGCTGCTGCTGGAGCATAATAAAGACCAGAACCGCTTCAGCGTGCCCGAAAACTTTGGCGAGCTGCACGGCAATATCTTTAAGGATTTCGTGCAATCCAGCGCCTATAAGACCAGCTTCAGCAAGGCGCCGGTGATTTGCCTGAGCGTATCCAGCAAAGATGTTTACCGTCGTACTGGCAACGAACATCCGGTCCTCGGCATTGAATATGCCCAGGAAGGCGTCTCGCTGACCGAGCGCTATTTCAGCAAAATGGGGCTGCAGGTGCGCTATTTTATGCCAAAACATAGCGTCGCGCCGTTGGCCTTCTATTTTTCCGGCGATCTGCTCAGCGATTACACCAGCCTGGAGCTGATCGCGACCATCAGCACGATGGAGACGTTTCAGAAAATATACCGACCGGAGATCTACAACGCGAATTCTGCGGCGGGGCAATACTATCAGCCCAATCTCAATCACCTGGATCATTCCGTCACCAAAATTGTTTATGACCGGGAAGAGCGCAGCCTGTTGGCGATAGAGCAGGGTAAATTTACACAACAACATTTTATCAACCCGCACAAGACGTTGCTTGAGCAATGGTCTGCTAACTTCGCGCTTTGCTAAACCAAAATAAAAGGCTACTGATTATGAAAACATGGCTTCCGACATCGACCGCCGGCAGTTTACCGAAACCTTCCTGGCTGGCGCAGCCAGAGACCCTGTGGTCGCCCTGGAAACTGTCCAGCGAAGAATTACTGGCCGGCAAGCGCGACGCCCTGCGTTTGTCCCTCGACGACCAGCTGCGGGCCGGGATCGATATTGTCAGCGACGGCGAGCAAACGCGGCAGCACTTTGTCACCACCTTTATTGAGCACCTCAGCGGCGTTGATTTTGCCAAACGCGAGATCGTGAAAATTCGTAACCGCTATGAGGCCAGTGTTCCAACCGTGGTGGGCGCCGTGGAGCGCCAGAAACCGGTCTTCGTTGAGGACGCGCGCTATCTGCGTCAGCTCACCAGTCAGCCGATTAAATGGGCGCTGCCGGGCCCAATGACCATGATCGACACGCTGTATGACAACCACTATAAAAGCCGGGAAAAGCTGGCCTGGGAGTTCGCCAAAATCCTCAATCAGGAAGCGAAAGAGTTAGAGGCGGCCGGGGTCGATATTATTCAGTTCGATGAACCGGCCTTCAACGTCTTCTTCGATGAGGTGAACGACTGGGGGATCGCCGCGCTGGAACGAGCCACGGAAGGGCTGAAGTGCGAGACGGCGGTGCATATCTGCTACGGCTACGGGATCAAGGCCAATACCGACTGGAAAAAAACGTTGGGCTCTGAGTGGCGTCAGTATGAGGAGGCCTTCCCACAGCTGCAGAAATCGTCCCTCGATATTATCTCTCTCGAGTGCCACAACTCGCGGGTGCCGATGGATCTGCTGGAACTGATCCGCGGTAAAAAGGTGATGGTCGGAGCCATCGATGTGGCCAGCCATGCTATCGAAACCCCGGAAGAGGTGGCCGCTACCCTGCGCAAGGCGCTGGCGTTTGTCGATGCCGACAAGCTCTATCCGTCCACCAACTGCGGTATGGCGCCGCTGCCGCGCCAGGTCGCGACCGGCAAACTGCACGCCTTAAGTGCCGGCGCCGAGATCGTTCGCCGCGAGCTGGCGGCACAATAAGGCGGGCTGGCCTCCGTGCGCTTCCCCCGGTTAACTTCCTGAGCTGGCCGTTACCCGCTCAGCGTCACGTTGCCGCCAGCGGGCGGCAGATCGCCCGCAGGGCCACGGCGC
This sequence comes from Klebsiella sp. GG_Kp146, assembly GCF_040061975.1. Lineage (NCBI taxonomy): Bacteria > Pseudomonadati > Pseudomonadota > Gammaproteobacteria > Enterobacterales > Enterobacteriaceae > Klebsiella > Klebsiella sp. GG_Kp146. The sequence goes on along the minus strand of NZ_JBEAHA010000001.1, from coordinate 52,200 downwards.
TGCACAACGGAAACAGCGCCAGCAGAAGCCAGGGATAGACCGCCTGCGGCGAGGGGGTGAGCGCATGGTCCAGCATATGGCCGAGCAGCAAATTCCCGGCTAACACCGCGCAACCCCCCGCCGTGGCGAGCGCCCCGTAGTGGGCGCCCAGCGTCGACTCCTCGGCGAACAGCGGGATCAGATCCTTGGCTGAGGGCACCAGCAGCATCTGGCCGAGGGTGAGCAGCGTGACAAAGCAGGCCGACGGCAATAATCGCAGCCAGCCTTCGGCGGGCGACGAGGCGGCGAATAACGCCACGCTGACAAAAGAAGCCGACAGCAGCAGAAAGCCCACCGGCAGAATGCGCACGGCGCCAATACGTCGGGCGAAACGGGCGAGAGGAAGCTGCAGGGTAATAATCAATAGCGAGGCCAGCATAAAAAGCGGCGCCAGATCCTGCTCACGGCCGCCGGCGCGTTGGATCTCCACCGGCAGGGCGAGGTACAGCTGGTTATAGCTCAACAGCCATGAGCTGTAGGCGATAATAAACGCGACAAAGCGCGGCTGACGCAAAGGGGTCCACCACGGCACCCGGCTGCGCGTTTGTGTCCGCTGCCCGTCGGCGGGCAGACAGAAAAAGAGCACCAGCAGCGCCAGAAGAAATAGCCCCGCGCCGGCGAGGGCGATATGTCGAAAGCCGATCCCGCTCAGCAACCCTCCGGCCACCGGGCCGATAACCGCCCCCAGTTCACCGCACACTGCAAACAGCGCAAACCACTCGGCGCGGCTGCGTTTTCCGTTGGCCTGGCTGTGGGTACCGGTCCGCGCCAGCAGGGCCTCGATCGACGGAGAAAACAGCGCTCCGCCGACGCCGGTCAGGCAGGCGCCGAGGATAATAGGCTCCAGCGTTGTGCCGCACGCCAGCAGCAGATAGCCGGCGACGCGAACCACGCAGCCGGCGAGGATGATCGCCTTAGCGCCATAGCGGTCGGCCAGCGTCCCGCCGATGATAAACATGCCCTGCTGGGAGAAGGTGCGCAGCCCGAGGATCAGGCCGATAAGCCCGCCGGAGAGCAGCATCTCGTCGCGCAGGAAGAGGGCAAGGAAAGGGACGACCGCATAAAAGCCAATATTAAAAACGAACTGGCTTCCCAGTAAAACGGGAGGCCAGAGGGTCGCCGCAGGGCGCAGGGAGAAGAGAGGCATATACGCCAAACCTAAACGATGAAATGAATGTGCTTTTTACCGTGGTACGGGGAGATCTCGATTTTGGTTTTCACCCGGAAAACGTCCCACAGCAGCGCTTCGGACAAAATCTCCTCCGGCGTCCCGCTGGCGAGGATCTGCCCCTGCTGCATCACGATCAGCGAATCGCAGAACATCGCGGCATGATTAAGATCGTGAATGGCCACAATGCTGGTCACCGGCAGCTCGCTGATCAACTGCATCAGCTGCATTTGATGGTGAATATCCAGATGGTTGGTGGGTTCATCCAGCAGGATCTCGCTCGGGTTCTGCGCCAGGGCGCGGGCGATATGCACCCGCTGCCGCTCGCCGCCGGAGAGGCTCAGCCATCCCTGGTCGCTTTTCTCCAGCATCGCCACCCGCTGCAGCGCGGCGGTGACCGCCTCGTCATCCTGAGCGCTCCAGTTTGAGAACGGCGAGTGGTGCGGAATACGCCCAAGGCGCACGACGTCGCGCACCCGCATATTGGCCTCGGTCATGCCGTGTTGCTCGACGAACGCCACCCGGCGGGCGAGCTGCTTTTTCGCCATCCTGGCGATGTCCTGGCCGTCGAGGGTGACGCGACCCGCATCCGGGCGGCGCAAGCCCGCGAGAACCCGCAGCAGCGAGGATTTGCCGCAGCCGTTGGGCCCCAGCAGTCCCACCGTTTCGCCGCGCGACACCCGCAGCGAGACCGTGTTGACGATGACCTTTTTGCCTGCCTTCCAGGTGATATTTTCAGCGCAAATACTCATCACTTATTCCTTGAGCGGTAGATAATCACGGCGAAGAAAGGCACCCCAACCAGAGCGGTCACCACCCCGACCGGCAGACTTTGCGGGGCAATCAGCAGGCGCGAGGCAATGTCCGCCAGCACCATCAGGATCGCCCCCGCCAGCGCGCTGGCGATCAGCAACGTCCGGTGCAACGGGCCAAAGAAGAAGCGCATCACGTGGGGCACCACCAGGCCGACAAAGCCGATCGAGCCGGCCATGCTGACGATGGTGGCGGTGATCACCGCCGCAGTAGTGAAGAGGATCAGGCGCACGCGCGGCACGGCAATGCCCAGCGAAGCGGCGGCATCGTCGCCGAAGGTGAACGCGTCCAGCGCCCGGGCATACCACAGGCAGACCGCCAGGCCCGCGAGAACCACCACCAGGACCAGCTGGAATTCGGGCCAGCGGACGCCGCTGAAGCTGCCCAGCAGCCAGAACATCACATCGCGCGCCTGCTGCGCGCTGGCGGAGGTGCTGATGGTGTAGGCCGTGAGAGCGTTAAATAACTGCGAGGCGGCGACGCCCGCCAGGATGGTGCGCTCATTGCCGCCGCGCGCGCCGTTGGTCAGAAAGGCGACAAAGGCGAAGGCGGCGAAGGCTCCGGCAAACGCCCCGGCGGAGAGGGAGATCGCCCCGGCGCCAAGGCCCAGCACCACGATTGATACCGCGCCGGTGGAGGCCCCGGCGGAGACGCCGAGGACGTAGGGCTCCGCGAGGGCGTTCTTCAGGAGGCTTTGCAGCACGGCGCCGCAGATAGCCAGGCCGGCGCCGCAGCAGGCGGCGACCAGGGCGCGGCTGAGGCGGAAATCCCAGATGACGCTCTCGTAGATCCGATTGAGAGGCACTGCGGTTAAGCCGGTTTTATTGCTGATAGCGTAAAAGACGTTGTGCAGCGGGATGGGCAGTTCGCCAACGCTGACGCCTACCGCTATCACCAGCGCCAGCACGAACACTGCCACGACGCACCAGCCGGTGAGCAGCATGCTGCGGCGCGTCTGAAGCACGGCGACGCTCATCAGTTAAGCCCCATTTTTCTCAGCTGTTCGCCCACCTGTTCCGCGCCGTAGAGGGTGCGGATGGTCGGATTCATCGCCTGGCCGTCCATCACCACGATATGGCCTTTTTTCACTGCCTCCAGCTGGCTGACGGCGGGATCGCTTTTGAGGAATTTGATCTTCTCCTCGGCCTTATCCAGCGCCCAGCGGTTACGATCCAGGCTTGAGACCACGATCACGTCCGGGTTGGCGGCAATGATGCTCTCCCAGCTCACCGTGGGCCATTCGGTTTCGGCGGTAATGGCGTTATGTCCGCCCAGCACGCTGGCGATAAAGCCGGAGGCGCTGTTTTTGCCGCCGACATAGGCATCGGCCGACGGCGAGGCGCTGGAGAACCAGAAGACGAAGGAGAGATCTTTTTTGCTTTTACCGAACTCCTGACGCAGGTCGGCTTCACGTTTTTTGAAATCGGCGATCAGCGCCTGGCCACGATCTTCCACGTTGAAAATGCGGGCAAAATCGCTAATTTCCTGATACAGCCAGGTCATGTCCCACAGCTTCTGCCGGCTGCCGTACATATCGCCGGTAGCCTTTTTGGTGGCGCACATCCCCGGCGACACGTAGCTGTTCACGCCGACGGTCGCGAGATCTTCACGCTTGGCGACTTTGCTTTCCGGCCCCAGCAGCAGCGGCAACTGGGCGGGAACGAAATCGGGATTTTGCGCCAGTACGGATTCCAGGCTCGGGATTTCCACCGTCAGGGTTTTAATCTTCGCGTTTTGCTCAGCCAGCTGCGGTAATACCCTGGTCGGCCAGAAGGCGCTGGCCACCACCTGCTTTTGCAGCCCAAGCAGCAGCAGGATTTCGACCGTATTTTGCCCCAGCGCGACCACGCGCTCCGGCGGCCGGGTGAAGGTCTCCTGATAGCCACAGTTTTCAATCGTCAGGGGGTAGGTTGTTGCCAGCGCGGAACTGACGGCGGTGAACATCAAGCCTAACGCGCAGAGGACCTTCTTCATTAAACGCTATCCTTGTAAACAGGCGAGTGGATGACCAGCAAATGGAAGTAATGCAAATGAAACTCATTATTGAGGCGGGGTTTTATACAATGCCGTATTTACAGTGTCAATGAGTGACTATTTCAGCAGGGAAGGAGTTACCCGCGAGGCGGGTGGCTCAGCGCGCCAGTGGGCCGCGAATATACGCCTGCAACCCTTCGGCGAGGAAATCAAATACTCGCTTACAGGCGGGGCTATGGCGCAGGTCCTCATGCATCACCAGCCAGGTCTCGAGATACAGAGAAAAGTCGGCCGCCAGCACTCGCCGCAGGGGAATGATGCCGTCGGCAAGGGGCGCCTGGCAGATGCCGATCCCCGCCCCGGCGCGGATCAGGCTCAGCTGGGCGAGGTCGCTATCGGTGCGCATCGCGAACGCCTCGCGCTGGAAACGGGGGTAGCGCTCAAGCGCCCGGCGAACGAGGGGCGTGGCGCTGTCGAAACCAATCAGCGCGTGGCCGTCAAGCTCCTCAGGCGTAGCGGGCCGACCCCGGCGGGTCAGATAGGCATCGGCGGCATGCAGCCCGAGTTCGATCCTGCCGAGACGCCGCGCGATAAGCTGCTCCTGCTGCGGAGCGACCATCCGCACCGCGATATCCGCCTCCCGGTGAAGCAGATCCTGAAACCGATTGGAGAGCATCAGTTCGATGACAATATTCGGGCAGACCTGCCTGAGCCGGGCAATCAGCGTCGGCAGCACCTCGGCGCCGACCACCTCGCTGGCGGCCACGCGCACCACGCCACGCAGATCGGTTCTGTCGCGACTAAAGTTGGCCGCCGTGCGTGCCAGCGCCCGGGCGGTGTTGGCCATCGCCTCGGCGTGCACCCGCAGCGCCAGCGCCGCGTCGGTCGCCAGCAAGCCGGTCTGCGAACGAGTAAATAAGGCCTGGCCGAGGGCGGCTTCCAGCCCGGCGATATGGCGCCCCGCCGTCGGCTGGGTGATGTTCAAAGTGCGCGATGCGCCCGATAAAGAGCCTTCCTGCAGGACGGCGAGAAAGGTTCGGTACCACTCCCAGGGAATAGAGGTATTCATACAAAAATGTATAGCCGCTCGATGATGATATGCAATTTCATTTGATATGAGCCGCAGGTAGGCTGTCAAGCATCCATTAGCGAACGGGGAAAGACGATGAACAGCAGCGGCAAGGTCCTTATTCTGGGAGCAAGCGGGGGCATCGGCGGGGAAGTGGCCCGCCGGCTGGCGGCGGACAACTGGCAGGTTCGGGCGCTGAAGCGCGGCGCCCAAGTGCGCGGCCCCGAGGAGGGGATGCAGTGGATAGCCGGCGACGCGCTGGATGCCGGGCAGGTGGCGGCGGCTGCTGCCGGTTGCGACGTGATCGTCCATGCGGTCAATCCGCCGGGCTACAGGCACTGGCGGCAGCAGGTACTGCCTATGCTGCGCAACACCCTGCAGGCCGCCGAACAGCAGCGGGCGTTAGTTGTCCTGCCCGGCACTGTCTATAACTATGGACCGGATGCCTTTCCGCTGATTGCGGAAGAGGCCGCACAACAGCCGGTGACCCGCAAAGGCGCCATCCGGGTGGAGATGGAGCAGGCGCTGGAGGATTACGTGCAGCGCGGCGGCCGGGCGTTGATTGTCCGGGCGGGGGATTTTTTTGGGCCGCGCGCCGGGAATAGCTGGTTTTCCCAGGGGCTGATCAAGCCCGGTCAGCTTCCCGGCGTCATTCGCCGCCCGGGGGCGATCGGCGTGGGGCATCAGTGGGCCTGGCTGCCCGACGTCGCCGCCACCATCGCCGCGCTGCTGGCCCGCAGGCATGAGCTTGAGCCGTTTGCCCGCTTCCATATGCAGGGCCACTGGGACCCGGACGGCAGCGAAATGAGCCAGGCGATCCAGCGGGTGGTCACCCGCTATGGCGGCAGGGCGGTAGTAAAGTCCTTTCCCTGGTGGCTGGTGAAGCTGGCGGCGCCCTTCAACGCCACCCTGCGCGAAATGGTCGAGATGCACTATCTCTGGCGTCTGCCGGTACGCCTGCGCAACGATAAGCTGGTGGCTTTTTTAGGCGCGGAGCCGCATACCCCGCTCGATCGTGCCGTACATATGACGCTGCAAGGCCTGGGCTGTCTGCCCGCCGGCGCGATAAATAATGAGGCGCGTGAGGCGTAACGCGGCGAGAGAGAGGATCAGAACGGGGCGTTATTGTGACTAAATCATAATAACGTCACTCGTTGTCAAACGATAGCGATCGCATTAAGCTAAACGGATGACGAAAAATACCTCCACCCCAGCAAGCCGTGGCCCCCTTGACCACAGCGTTCGCGACCAGATTCTTGACGCGGCCATGGCGCACTTTAGTCGCTATGGCTATGAAAAGACCACGGTCACCGATCTCGCCAAAGCAATAGGCTTTTCCAAAGCCTATATCTACAAGTTTTTCGACTCCAAGCAGGCGATTGGCGAGGCAATCTGCGCCAGCCGGCTGGAGAAGATCATGGTGGCCGTCAGCGAGGCCATCGCCGATGCCCCCTCCGCCAGCGAAAAGCTGCGCCGCCTCTTCCGGGCGCTGACCGAGGCCGGCAGTGAACTGTTTTTCGAGGATCGCAAACTGTACGACATCGCCGCCGTCGCGGCGCGCGATAAATGGCCCTCAACGGAGCAGTATGCCGGTCATCTGCAGCAGCTGATTGGTCAAATTCTTGTCGAAGGCCGCCAGGCGGGCGAGTTCGAGCGCAAAACTCCGCTGGATGAGGCGACCCTGGCGGTCTATATGGTGATGTGTCCTTTCATCAACCCGGTGCAGCTGCAATACAATCTCGACACCGCGCCTACCGCGGCGGTGCTGCTTGCCTCCCTGATCCTGAGAAGTCTCTCCCCCTGATTAGTGACTATTGACTTTATTGGTCACTCGTCTGAGAATGCGCTCACCAACCGGTCTTTTCATTAAGGTGACCCATGCTCAGGCTCAACGCCGTCCATTTTGCCGTCTGCCTCCTGCCGTTGGCCCTCACGGGCTGCGGCGAACCTGCCGACCATGACGATCCCCGCACGCGGCCGCCGCTGGTGCGGGTGGCCACCGTCGAGCGCGCGGAGGCCAGCTCGCGAGCCTTTACCGGCGTGGTGGTGGCTCGTACCCAAAGCGACCTCGGCTTCAGGGTGGCGGGAAAAGTCCTTGAACGGCTGGTAGAGACCGGGCAGAGCGTCCGGCGCGGTCAACTGCTGTTGCGCCTGGATCCAGCTGATCTTGCCCTGCAGGCGCAGTCCCAACAGCGGGCGGTCGACGCCGCGCGGGCACGAGCCAAAAAGGCGGCTAACGATCTGGCCCGCTATCGCGGCCTGGTGGCCAGCGGCGCCGTCTCGGCGGCGGAGTTCGATCAGTTCAACGCGGCGGCAGAGGCGGCGAGAGCCGACCTCAGCGCGGCCCAGGCGCAGGCAAACGTGGCGCAAAACGCCACCGGCTATGCTGGACTGCTGGCGGATGCTGACGGCGTGGTGGTGGAAACGCTCGCCGAGCCGGGGCAGGTGGTCAGCGCCGGGCAGGTGGTGATCCGCCTGGCCCGGGCGGGGCAGCGCGAAGCGCGGGTGCAGCTTCCGGAGACGCTGCGCCCGGCGGTCGGCAGCGAGGCGCTGGCGACACGCTATGGCAGCGAATCTCAGCCGGTCACCGCAACCCTGCGCCTGCTTTCGGACGCAGCTGACACTGCTACCCGCACCTTTGAAGCGCGCTATGTGCTGAACGGGGCGCTGGCGAACGCCCCGCTGGGGTCTACCGTAACCCTGCGCATCGGCAACGACCAGGGGCCAGGCGAGGTGCTGGAGGTGCCCCTGGCGTCGGTCTACGATCCGGGCAACGGCCCTGGCGTCTGGCGCGTTGCCTCCCGCCCGGCCACCGTCTCCTGGCAACCGGTGACGGTGATCGGCCTGAATGATGAAACGGCGCGGGTGACCGGTCCGCTGAAGCCCGGGGAGCCGATCGTCGCTCTGGGCGCCCATCTTCTGCACCAGGGCGAGACGGTGCGGCTGGCGGAACGACGCGAGCATACTGCCGCCGGGAGCCAGCCATGAGCGACGGACGTTTTAATCTCTCCGCGCTGGCCGTCCGCGAGCGGTCGGTGACCCTGTTTTTGATTATCCTTATTTCGGTCGCCGGGCTGGTGGCCTTCTTCGGGCTCGGGCGGGCGGAAGATCCGCCCTTCACGGTCAAGCAAATGACGGTCATCACCGTCTGGCCGGGCGCCACCGCGCAGGAGATGCAGGATCAGGTCGCCGAGCCGCTGGAGAAACGGCTCCAGGAGCTGAAGTGGTACGATCGCACCGAGACCTATACCCGCCCCGGGATGGCGCTAATCACCTTATCGCTGCAGGATCAGACCCCGCCTTCCGAGGTGCCGGAGCAGTTTTATCAGGCGCGCAAGAAGCTGGGCGATGAGGCGAAAAACCTGCCTGCCGGCGTCTCCGGTCCGATGATGAATGACGAATTCGCCGATGTCACCTTTGCCCTTTTTGCGCTGAAGGCGCGGGGAGAGCCGCCCCGGCAGCTGGTGCGTGACGCCGAAACCCTGCGCCAGCAGCTGCTGCATGTTCCCGGGGTGAAAAAAGTGAATATTCTCGGCGAACAGGCGGAGCGCATTTATCTCTCGTTTTCTCATGACCGTCTCGCCACCCTGGGGCTCTCGCCGGAGGCGATTTTTGCCGCGCTGAACAGTCAGAATGTGCTGACCGCGGCCGGGGCTATCGAGACCCGCGGCGGGCAGATCTTTATCCGCCTCGACGGGGCGTTCGACCGCCTGCAGCAGATCCGCGACACGCCGATAATTGCCGGGGGCAGAACGCTGAAGCTCGCCGATGTCGCCACGGTTGAGCGGGGGTATGAAGATCCCGCCACCTTCCTGATCCGCAATCAGGGCGAACCGGCGCTGCTGCTCGGCGTGGTGATGCGCGAGGGCTGGAATGGACTGGCGCTGGGGAAAGCGCTGGACGCCGAAACGGCCAGCATCAATCAGAGCCTGCCGCTCGGCATGTCGTTGACGAAAGTGACCGATCAGTCGGTGAATATCAGCGCCGCGGTCGATGAGTTCATGATCAAATTTTTTGTCGCCCTGCTGGTGGTGATGGCGGTGTGCTTTGTCAGCATGGGATGGCGCGTGGGGGTGGTGGTCGCGGCGGCGGTGCCGCTCACCCTGGCCGTAGTGTTTGTGGTGATGGCGGCCACCGGCAAAAACTTCGACCGCATCACCCTCGGGTCGCTGATCCTCGCCCTGGGGCTGCTGGTGGATGATGCCATTATCGCCATCGAAATGATGGTGGTCAAAATGGAGGAGGGGTACGACCGCCTCAAAGCCTCGGCTTATGCCTGGAGCCATACCGCGGCGCCGATGCTGGCCGGCACCCTGGTGACGGCGGTGGGCTTTATGCCCAACGGGTTTGCGCAATCCACCGCCGGGGAGTATGCCAGCAATGTGTTCTGGATCGTCGGTATCGCGCTAATTGCCTCCTGGATTGTGGCGGTGATTTTTACCCCCTGGCTGGGCGTGTACCTGCTGCCGGAGAGGAAGTCCGCGGCGGCGGGCCACGCCGCGCTGTACGACACCCCACGCTATCAGCGCTTTCGCCGGCTGCTGACCCGGGTTATCGCCCGCAAATGGCGCGTGGCCGCCGGGGTGGTGGTGCTGTTTATGGTGGCGTTACTGGGAATGAGCGTGGTGAAAAAGCAGTTTTTCCCCACCTCCGATCGCCCGGAAGTGCTGGTTGAGGTGCAGATGCCTTACGGGTCGTCGATTATTCAGACCAGCGCCGCGACGGCGAATATTGAGCGCTGGCTGCAGCAGCAGCCGGAGGCGAAGATTGTCACCAGCTATATCGGCCAGGGCGCGCCGCGCTTTTACCTGGCGATGGCCCCGGAGTTGCCGGACCCCTCCTTTGCCAAACTGGTGGTATTGACCGACGGCCCGGCCTCTCGCGAGGCGCTTAAGCTGCGGCTGCGGGAGGCGGTGGCCAATGGCCTGGCGCCGCAGGCGCGGGTGCGCGTCACGCAGCTGGTTTTTGGTCCTTATTCGCCGTATCCGGTCGCCTGGCGGGTGATGGGGCCCGATCCGCATACCCTGCGCGACATCGCCGATCGGGTGAAATCGGTGCTGCAGGCCAGTCCGCTGATGCGCACCGTCAATAGCGACTGGGGTTCGCGCGTGCCGGTGATGCATTTCAGCCTCAATCAGGACCGGCTGCAGGCGAGTGGGCTCAGCTCCCAGGCCGTCGCCCGGCAGCTGCAGTTCCTGCTGTCAGGGATCCCCATCACCACCGTCCGGGAAGATATTCGCGCCGTGCAGGTCATCGGCCGCGCGGCGGGGGATATCCGTCTGGATCCGGCGAAAATCGCCGATTTCACCCTGGTGGGCAGCGACGGGCAGCGAGTTCCCTTGTCGCAGATCGGTGAAGTCGAGATCAGGATGGAAGAACCCCTGCTCCGTCGTCGCGACCGCACGCCGACCATTACCGTCCGGGGCGATGTCGCGGATAACCTGCAGCCGCCGGATGTCTCCACCGCGCTGATGACGTCGCTGCAGCCCATTATCGACTCCCTGCCGCCGGGGTATCGCATCGAGACGGCGGGGTCAATCGAGGAGTCCGGCAAAGCCACCCGGGCGATGGTGCCGTTATTTCCGATCATGATCGCCCTCACGCTGCTGATCATTATCCTGCAGGTGCGCTCCCTGTCGGCGATGGTCATGGTCTTCCTGACCGCCCCGCTGGGGCTGATTGGCGTGGTGCCGACGCTGCTGCTGTTCAATCAGCCGTTTGGCATCAATGCCCTTGTGGGCCTGATCGCCCTGTCGGGGATCCTGATGCGAAATACGCTGATCCTGATTGGTCAAATCCACCATAACCAGCAGGCGGGGCTCGATCCGTTCCACGCGGTGGTGGAGGCGACGGTGCAGCGAGCCCGCCCGGTTCTGCTGACCGCGCTGGCGGCGATCCTGGCGTTCATTCCGCTGACGCATTCGGTTTTCTGGGGGACGCTCGCCTATACGCTGATTGGCGGGACGCTGGGGGGAACCATCATGACCCTTATCTTCCTGCCGGCCATGTATGCGATCTGGTTCCGCATCCGCCCGGAGCGCCCGGCTGACGAAGCGCAACGGCCGGCGCTGGACCCTCAGGGGTAATTTCGGTTGCCGGGCCAAGGCACGCGGTCAGGCCCGGCCCCGGGCTGCGTCAGGCAGATAAGGATACCGGGACCGCACGGCTGCGCTGTTGATCTTTTTCCAGCCGGTCGAGGCAATCGAGGCTGATGGCCGAGGGGGAGGTGGCGCCGGTGAGGGTCATGGTGACCTTCATATCCTCGGCAAATAAGCGCAGCAGGTGCGCCACGCCCGCTTCGCCCGCGGCGGCCAGGGCATAAATATAGGCCCGACCAAGCAGGACCCCCTTCGCGCCGAGGGCGAGCAGGCGAATAACGTCCACGCCGGAGCGCACTCCGGAGTCGGCAAGGACCGTCAGATCGTCGCCGACCGCCTCCGCCACCCGCGGCAGCGCCCGGGCGGTGGGGATGGCGCCATCGAGCTGTCTGCCGCCGTGATTGGAGACCACAATGCCGTCGGCGCCCAGCCGCACGGCATTGCGCGCATCCTCGGCATCAAGGATCCCTTTGATGATCAGCTTTCCTGGCCAGCTGTCGCGGATCCACTCCAGATCGTGCCAGGCGATGGACGGGTCGAAGTTGTTGCTGATAAACCCCATATAGTCGTCCATGGTCATTTTGTGGCCGGTATAGGCTTCGATATTACCGAACGACAGAGGCCTGCCCGCCAGGCCGACGTTCATTGCCCAGCGCGGGTGGGTGCAGGCCTGAAGATACTGTCGCAAGGTGGCGTGCGGCCCGGACATTCCTGAGCGGTTGTCCCGATACCGTGAGCCGGGGATCGGCATATCGACAGTGAATACCAGGGTTTTCATGCCGGCGGCCCAGGCGCGCTCCAGCGCGTTACGCATGTAGCCGCGATCTTTCAGGACGTACAGCTGGGACCAGAGCGCGCCGCTGGCGTGGCTCGCCACCTCCTCAATGGAGCAGACCGACACGGTGGACAGCGTGTAAGGGATCCCGGCGCGGGAGGCGGCGCGGGCCGCCTGGACTTCGCCGCGGCGGGCATACATGCCGGTGGCGCCGACCGGCCCCAGCGCCACGGGCATCGCCCACGGGGCATCAAGGATGGTGGTGGCCAGCGTCGGTTCACCCGCCCCGCACAGCACGCGCTGGCGAAGGGCGACAGAGGCAAGCTCGGCGGCATTGGCGTTCATGGTATTTTCTGCCACCGCGCCACCGTCAATATAGTCAAAAAGGAAACGGGGCAGACGGCGACGAGCGGCTTCGCGATAATCGCTGGGGGCTGAAACAATCATAATTATATCCTTACGTCTTTTAACCTAAGTGGATGTTCTGCAGGCAAAAAAACTATAGGCTTCTTAAAATCGTTGGGGAAATGAAATATTAGCATCTCAGCCATTCCCTAATGGAATAATCTTGATTTGTCGCTTAAAGGGTTATTTCTTTTTTTTACCCTTCGGCGTTCGCGTTATTTTTACGCCAGGCAGGGTGCGCAATAAACCCACCCTTCGTCATCGCCATGTAGGGGAAGAGAGGTGTCTTGCTGGATACGGTCCAGAAACCATTAAAAGGCTCAATAGATAATGTCGGTTTTCTGCTATCGACTCGTAACGAGAAATCTTAATAGCTCAGAGTAACCACCACCGTGTCGGTATAGGTTCCTGCCGCAGGCCAGTTTTGCGCAGGAATATTACCGTAAACCGTGAGTAACTGATCGTTACCGGTGGTTGATGTCTGGTTCTGTACCCTGTCGCTGTCATTCCAGGGTGTCGTATGGCCCGCATCCTGATACAGATTGTAACTGACGCAACTGGAACCCTGGCATACCTGTCTGCTTGTACCGTTATTATGCATACCTTCACCAAGCGCGACGGTAAAATTAGTATTCACCGGGCATCGGATGGCGATTTTAGCGGTGGCATCGCCACGTAACTGACTGCTGGTAGCCGGGCTTTTGCCCCCAAAGTCAAGTGGATCCACACTGACCAGTTCACAGCCATTTTTGACGGTCGCCTGGGCCTCAATGCTTGATGACAGAATGGTACCGCTCATGGTTGAGCAGGATGGCAGAGCATTGTTATCTGCGTTATCGATATACTTCACCGTTGCAGGTGTGCCGGCGTCGTAATAGTCGCCGGCCTGAAGTCCGCTTTGTCCAGACGGTATTTTAGCAACCAGGTTGATGTAAAACGTGTAGTTGGTTTGCCCGCCATCCAGAAAGATGTTCCGTTCAGCAAACGCACCACTGTTTGCGCCAATATCGGTACTCAGATCGTCAGCTGAGTAGACGAGATAAGCCAGCGGGGCCCCTGATGGCACCGTATTCATCTGGGGGGGAGCGGTATTCGTCAGATTCATACACAGGCGCACATACCGCGGTGTTGAATCGTAATTATTACACTGGAATTCGAGCGCCTGGTTGGTCTGAGCCATCTCTCCCGCTGTTACCGTACCGAAACTAAATTTCGCCGGGCTTATGGACCGACACTCTGCGGCATAAGCGCGTGGAGAACAGTGAAATACCAGCAAGAATCCCGCACAGGCAAACAGTATGACACGTACTACTGGCATAGAACTTTCCTTTTGATAATAGTCTGACTGCCGACAGCCTCGGGTAAACGGATCTGGCACTGTCCGCTGGACCAGCTCACAATGGCTTTCCCCTTTTGCGGTGGATCTTCCAGATAGATATTGCCGTCATAACCGACAATCGTCTCGGTTGTTCCCCGGCGCGGCGTATGGCTCTCGCTATCCTTGATCTGTACCTGGGCCGAGAAGGGCACCGGTTTGCCCTGGGCATCATAGGCCAGCAGCAGCACCGCCTTTGTCTGATATACCTCAAAGGTTGTCAACGCCCCCCCTTTTCTGCGGGGGATGGCAATCTGACTGGTGTAAGGGGCCCGGTAATCCGGCGGCAGATTTAAAGCATCTATATCAACATTGTTCTTTTGATACGCAAGCAGGTTGGTCAGGAACAACCGTCCGTTACTGTCTGTTTTACCCACCAGTCTGTGTTCCAGGCGGACAGGAATATCAGCCACCCCTTCGGTATCAACCAGCAGGAAAGCCTCGCCAAGATCGCGGGTCGCATAAAGCCCACCCATAAACAGGCCTACCGCACCGGACATTGATGCGTAGTAGTTAGCCTCCTGACCGTAATTATTGATGCCTGCTTCCATATCGCTCCAGGTATTCCTGCGCTGAACGCTGGCATGCTGGTTATCATTTTGCCCATTACGCACAGAAGCATTCCATCCCCATCCCGGACGGTTTGACTCCAGGCTACGGCTGAGGCTGACCTGCTCGCTATTGCTGTGATTATCATGGTTATGCTGCAGCGTCAGATAGTCCCGACTGGTAAACAAAGGAATGGTGAGATTGACGTAAAAGGTTTTATCACGCTCTTCTTCCAGTGACTGGGTAAAACTTGTGGCTAAGATCACGCGTTCTGAAAATGACTTTGACCATGAAACGCCCACATAGCGGGAGCGCTGATCGGTATATTGCTGGTTGATCCAGCTTGCGCCGAGCGTGCCAAGGGAAGGAAATGCCCAGCTGAGAAAGGCGCTGTCTTGCCGCGTGGCCAGTGTCGTATCCGCCAGAGCAGTAATATCGCGAAAAGTTCTCTCCCGCTGGGTATGATTGAGTGAAACATTGAAATAACGATCGTTCCATTGCCATCCTGCTCCCCACTGCAGCCCGTCATCATTCCGATAGCGTCCCCAGGAAAGGTCGAGATGAACCAGACCCAGCGTCGGGGATAACAAATAATTAGCGCCGGCGCCGAGATTATTCAGATTAGCGCCCTGTTCAGTATGTGATTCGAAGGTGAGCTGGTTCGTAGCGCCATACCGCCAGTCGCCGACGCCAATAAATTCAGTGTCATAACTGAATGAACGGACGCTGTAGTCTTTTCTCACCCAACCGGCGTTTAATCCCCACGTATGCAATCCCTGAGTCAGCAGGCGGTTGGTTCCGTAAAGTGCAAGGTCCACCACACGTTGCTGGCCGTTGATATCGGTAATAACCACCTGCGCGCTTCCATTGCCGGAGAGAACCGGCGCAGTATTCAACGTAAACTGACCGGGCGTAACCTGCTGAGAGGATGTTCTAATCCCCTGAATATACAGATCCACCGTTGACGGCATGGTAACGGAGTCGGTTAAAATATCTCGAGTGGAAGTATTGACGCTGGGCTGCAGGGTATAGTTGCGAGTCAGGCTAATGCCACCGAACCGCACGCTGTTAGACCAGGTCTGGCTGGCCGTGTAATTATCCCCGACGGTCAGGCTGAGTAATTTATCAATATTTTCCCAGGTCCAGCTGGTCATTAATCGTGTTGTGCCGGTGTCCTCTCCGGAATAGCTTTGGCTGGCAAAGCGACTGTTGAATGAACTGGAAAAGTGGCCCGGACTCAGACCAAACGTACGAAATTCTGAATACGCCGTCAGGTATTGATTGTCGCTATTATGGCTGGCGAAAAGATTATAATTAAGCGCCACACCGCTGACCTCTCTGGACAGCTGATCTTCATGGATAAATTGTGCATCCTGACGCGCGCTGAGGTGCTGAAAGCCGGTCAAACGAGTGCTGTCGGCAGTGATGAGCAGGGCCTGGTTTAAATCATCATAGCGGTAACTTAGCCCATGTTTTTGCTGGAGTTCAATATATTCTCCCGAAACAGGAAGATCGTCGGTCCGTATAGGTATGCCTTGCGCATCGGATGCCATAATGCTCAGACGTTCTCCCTGTTTTTTTACCGGGATCAGGCCAGTAACAGGTGAACCATTCACACTGATTGTGAGGTACAGCAACCCCTCGTCTGTAGATGCTCCGCAGACAAGGGGGGAAAACAGCAGCGCGGAAAAGAAGAAGTTACCGTGTAAGGTTAATTGTTTTATTAGTCTCATTATCATTTATAGTCACGGATAAAGACGTCCCTTTATTCATCCCTTTAGGCAGGAACCACGACATTTCACTTCCGGGGAGAACATATCCCATTAGTCCTGGATTAATGACAAGTTTTTTTTCTGCTGATATCAGGGAAACATTACTTAATTTGATATGCTGAGCATTGGTGTTTTTTATGAACAGACGCGGTGTCGCCCCACTGGTATCTAATGATGCACGAATTTTGCTGATGTCAGTTTTTGTCTCCGAACATGACAAAAAGACCGGTATGGAGTAACGCAGCAAAAATTTTACCTGACTGGTTGAAGTATTTGATTTAGTGTCAGGTAATTCATCGACAATTAAACGATAAGCCTGTTCATGCCCCTTGCTGTTGCCAGGTATAATGAGTCTGACAAGTTGTTGCTTACCTGCAGGAATAGCGGCAATAGGGGGGCTGCTGATTATGTCCTGGGTCGGGGTAAGTACATCATTATTGTTTTTTTGCTGCCAGAGATAGAGGCGCATCTGGGTACCAATTGGCGCAGGACCGGTATTTTTGATATATATCGGCCGCGCCGCTTGACCCTGGCAGAAGTTCACGGTGACGGGGTACATCTGTAAACTTGCGGCATATGAAAATACACTCAACGAGCAACCAAAAAAAACGGAAAATGAAGATAAAAAACCAAATTTCATATGCGCAGCCTGAGTCTTAGTAAGTAACTTGCAAAGTAACGGTATCGGTATACGTGCCTGCAGCAACATTACTTAGCGCCGCGTTTCGTATTTTCCCGTAGATTGGAATGACCTGAGCGGCACCCGTTCCGGTTGAAGCAGAGGCGCTAACCTCAGAATCTGAAGGGAGCTGTTGGGCCAGAGGTTGTGAACCGGCATTATCCAGGTAGAGCACATACGCTGCAGTATTGGTACCCGCGGTGCCAGAAGCATTTGTTAATTCATAGGTATGTGCGCTGTCAGAGGTCAAAATATAGGGGGTGCCAGCGGTACAGGTGACGGAGGCATTGGTCTGGCCTTCAATGTTGGTATCGCCGATAGCATGCGTACCAAAATCGAGGGGATCAACGGCAAGAATACAGGATGATTCTACTGTCAGGGTAACATCAAGGTTTGCCGTAGCGGTGGTGGCCGCATTAGCAAAAGCACTGCATAATAATCCCGCCGAGCCTAACGCAAAGACAACAAGACTTTTACGATTCATATCGACCTCATAGCATTAACATGTGATGAAATAATTTTTTAATAAACCATTGAAATACCCACATATGAAAAGTGGCCAATTCACTAAAAGGGCACCAGATGCCTCCATGATAAACGCCGCGGACGAAGCAAAGCGTCGTTTTCATCCTCAGAACCCTACATTCAGTACCTGGATAAATTGCTCACGAGGTATAATATTGCACAACTTCGTTACATTGCCACAACATTTGAAAAAAAACTATCATGTTTTTTTGTAATTATATTAATATGATATAATTTGCATTGCTAACTATCATGATGGGCTCCTCCTCTGAGTAGTGTTTTCGCTCGTTCATCATGGTGTTAGGTGATGTCACAGGTAGTGCAATTGTTCGCAGAAAATAGAAGACGATGCCATTATGGCCTTACTATTAGTCATAAGCATTGCGCTATGCCTGGAAAACGACGCCACCAAGTGTTTGAAGGGCTCAGGCGTAAATCTAATCTAGAAAAAATGGTGTTAATTATGGTTAATCACCCCAAAATATTCTTTTTGTGGTTGCTTTGGGGTATGTGTTTTTTTTGGAATGAAAAGTAATTATGGTATTTATAGGCGTCTTTCTTTTATTTCTAAAAAGCACTTGTTGCGATATTTTGTAATATTAATGATGCCCCTGTGGAATATGAGTTTTTTGGGGCATTATCAGGGATAATAAAATAGGATGCAAAATGATATATGATTGGTTTGAAAAGTCCCCCATCCTGCGTGGGCGCGCCAGTATAAGACGTTTTACAAAACATAGACGCAAACCTGACGAGAGCGCATGGTGGCCGGGAAAAGCGCGCAGAAATAATTCCTCCTCGTCCACCACCGGCGGCGATCATCCCCTGCAGCATCTACCCGGTGTACCCGGCCATGCGAGACATATCGGCCGTCTTCGCCTCCACGCCTTCGTCAGGACACCATTTTCGGGCGGCATGAAGGACCGCCTGCGTTTTAAGCCTGTTAATTATGCATTAGCGTTACCTCTTTATAATCATCAGGTTATTTGATATCGCCCGAATGGCGATGTTGTTCGCATGTTTTCCGGCATATGCCAATCAGGTAAATATGAAATGGAGCAGTGGCTATCTTTTGCTAGCCTTTCTGAGGAGGACAGACGGAGCGACACCATGAAAGATAAAGATGAACAAACGGCATTGATTGGCATGGCTATCGGCGCGGCGGTCATTAGCTTAGTGGCGACCCAAAAGCAGATTAATCAGGGGAGTATCGTGGATGAGCTGGTGCGGCTGGGCAGACAGAAGGGGGATGGGGTGGAGGATGAGGTCTTTGTCCAGGCCGCCCGCCTGGTGAGAAAAGGGACCTAGCCAACCGATAGCCTTCCTGACTACCCGTTTCATCGCGGTTAACATCCCCCGATCGCGGCCACGTCCCCGCCAGGCCGCGACCGCCCCTGCCGAAAGCGTCGCGCCTTGACGCTTTCTTCTCACGCTTTCTCATTTCGCAGACCAGCGCCTGTTCAGCGCGCATGGCCGCTTAGTGACGCCGTCACTTTTTCCGTTTCTGCGCCAGGGTGAATCAGGAAGGTGGTCGGCTGCTATCGCATAAATCGGTATTTTCGATACATCTTTGCCATTGCGTGCGGTAACAGAACAATATCAGAATAACATATTATAAATCATATGATTAGGTTCCACTTGCGTACCCTGATAATCCCCGGGCAAGGGTCTATGCTTATAAAAAGCGCTAAATGAGGCAATACCCCTGCTGGAGCAGGGTTGAAGTGATAATCATTATCACTAACATGGCGGTATGCCTTGATGGCGCCAACCTGGAGGTCTATCGATGGAAGTACAAGCAGGAACCTTTAATCCCGCCGATTTCAGCTGGCAGGGACTGACCATGACGCCGGCCGCTGCCGCGCATATTCGCGATCTGATGCGTAAGCAGCCGGATAAAAAGGGGCTACGGCTGGGTATCAAAACCAGCGGCTGCGCCGGTTTTGGCTATGTGCTCGAAATGATTGCCGAGCCGGCGCCAGACGATCTGCTCTTTGAATCTGACGGGGCGAAGCTGTTTGCGCCGCTGCAGGCGATGCCGTTCATTGACGGCACGGAGCTGGATTACGTCCGGGAAGGTTTAAATGAAATCTTTAAATTTCATAACCCGAAAGCGCAGCACGAGTGCGGCTGCGGCGAAAGTTTTGGGGTGCAGGCGGAGTAACTATGTCGCGTAATACTGAAGCAACAGACGATGTCAAAACCTGGACCGGCGGCCCGCTCAATTATAAAGAGGGCTTTTTCACTCGCCTGCAGACCGATGAGCTGGCCAAAGGCATTAATGAAGAGGTGGTTCGCGCCATCTCCGCCCGCCGCAATGAGCCGCAGTGGATGCTGGAGTTCCGGCTCAATGCCTACCGGGCGTGGCTGGAGATGGAAGAGCCGCACTGGCTGAAGGCGCATTACGATAAGCTGAATTATCAGGATTACAGCTACTATTCCGCCCCCTCCTGCGGCAACTGCGATGAGACCTGCGCCTCCGAGCCCGGCGCGGTGCAGCAGACCGGGGCCAACACCTTCCTGACCAGCGAGGTGGAAGAAGCCTTTAACCAGCTGGGCGTGCCGGTGCGCGAAGGGCGCGAGGTGGCGGTGGACGCGATATTCGACTCGGTGTCGGTGGCGACCACCTACCGTGAAAAGCTGGCGGAGCAGGGGATCATCTTCTGCTCTTTCGGCGAGGCGATCCACGACCATCCGGAACTGGTGAAAAAGTATCTGGGGACCGTGGTGCCGGGCAATGACAACTTCTTTGCCGCGCTGAACGCCGCGGTGGCTTCGGATGGCACCTTTATCTATGTGCCGAAGGGCGTCCGCTGTCCGATGGAGCTGTCGACCTATTTCCGCATCAACGCCGAAAAGACCGGCCAGTTCGAACGCACCATTCTGGTGGCCGATGAAGGCAGCTACGTCAGCTACATTGAGGGCTGCTCGGCGCCGGTGCGCGACAGCTATCAGCTGCACGCCGCGGTGGTGGAAGTCATCATCCATAAAGACGCGGAAGTGAAATACTCCACGGTGCAGAACTGGTTCCCGGGGGATAACAACACCGGCGGGATCCTCAACTTTGTCACCAAACGCGCCCTGTGCGAAGGGGAGAACAGCAAAATGTCATGGACCCAGTCGGAAACCGGCTCGGCCATCACCTGGAAATACCCCAGCTGCATCCTGCGCGGCGATAACTCGATCGGTGAATTCTTTTCGGTGGCGCTGACCAGCGGCCATCAGCAGGCGGACACCGGCACCAAAATGATCCATATCGGCAAGAACACTCGCTCGACCATCATCTCGAAAGGGATCTCCGCCGGACACAGCCAGAACAGCTATCGCGGGCTGGTCAAAATCATGCCGACCGCGACCAACGCCCGCAACTTCACCCAGTGCGATTCGATGCTGATCGGCCCGGACTGCGGGGCGCATACCTTCCCGTATGTGGAATGTCGCAACAACAGCGCCCAGCTGGAGCACGAAGCGACCACCTCGCGGATCGGTGAGGACCAGCTGTTCTACTGCCTGCAGCGCGGGATCAGCGAAGACGATGCCATCTCGATGATCGTCAACGGCTTCTGTAAAGACGTCTTCTCCGAACTGCCGCTGGAGTTCGCCGTCGAAGCGCAAAAATTGCTGGCCATTAGCCTTGAGCATAGCGTCGGCTGATAATTAAGGAAAAAAGATGTTAAGTATTCAAGATTTACACGTCGCCGTCGAAGATAAAGCGATCCTGCGCGGGCTGAACCTTGAGGTGCGTCCGGGGGAGGTCCACGCCATTATGGGGCCGAACGGCTCGGGGAAAAGCACGCTTTCGGCCACCCTGGCCGGGCGCGAAGATTACGAGGTCACCGGCGGCAGCGTCGAATTTAAGGGCAAAAACCTGCTGGAGCTCGCCCCGGAAGATCGCGCCGGGGAAGGCATCTTTATGGCCTTCCAGTATCCGGTGGAGATCCCCGGCGTCAGCAACCAGTTCTTCCTGCAGACCGCGCTGAATGCCGTGCGCAGCTATCGCGGCCAGGAGCCGCTGGATCGCTTCGACTTTCAGGATTTAATGGAAGAGAAAATCAGGTTGCTGCAGATGCCGGAAGATCTGCTGACCCGTTCGGTGAACGTGGGTTTCTCCGGCGGCGAAAAAAAGCGCAACGACATTCTGCAGATGGCGGTGCTTGAGCCGGAGTTGTGCATTCTCGATGAATCGGATTCCGGGCTCGACATCGATGCCCTGAAAATCGTCTCCCAGGGCGTGAACGCGCTGCGCGACGGCAAACGCGCCTTCATCATCGTCACTCACTATCAGCGCATCCTTGACTATATCAAGCCGGACTATGTCCATGTGCTGTATCAGGGGCGGATTGTGAAGTCGGGGGATTTCACTCTCGTCAAACAGCTGGAGGAGCAGGGCTATGGCTGGCTTACCGAACAGCAGTAATGCGCTGCAGCAGTGGCACCATCTGTTTGAAGCGCAGGGCGACCAGCGTACGCCGGAGGCCAGCCAGCATCTGCAGCAGCTGTTGCGCCTGGGTCTGCCGACGCGCAAGCAGGAGGACTGGAAATACACCCCACTGGACGCGCTGATTAACGGCCGCTTCGTCGCCGATGAGGGAGCGTCGGTCAGCGCCGAGCAGCGTGACGCGCTGGCGCTGCCGCTGGACGCCTGGCGACTGGTGTTTATCGACGGTCGCTATCATCCTGAGCTGAGCGACGATCTCGCCGCCAGCGGCGTGGAGGTCAGCGTCGATAACCAGCGCCAGCATCTGCCGGATGCCCTCCAGCCGGAGGTGTTTCTCCATCTGACCGAAAGCCTGGCGCAGACGGTGACCCGCCTTCGCGTGCCGCGCAACCGCCGCCTGGATAAGCCGCTGCTGCTGATGCATATCACCCGCGGCCTGGCCGGCGATGCGCTGAATACCGCCCACTATCGTCACCATCTGGCGCTGGAGAGCGGGGCGGAGGCGACGATTATCGAGCACTATCTTAGCTTTGATGAGCAACCGCACTTCACCGGCGGGCGGCTGACCATGACGGTGGCGGACAACGCGCGCCTGCAGCACATCAAGCTGGCGTTCGAGAACGCGCACAGCTACCACTTCGCCCATAACGACCTGCTGCTGGGCCGCGACGCCTCGGCTTTCAGCAGCAGTTTCCTGCTCGGCGGTCAGGTGCTGCGTCATCACACCAGCACGCGTCTGGGCGGCGAAAACAGCGACCTGCGTCTTAACTCGCTGGCGATGCCGGTGAAAAATGAGGTCTGCGACAGCCGCACCTGGCTGGACCACCAGGTGGGGTACTGCACCAGCCGCCAGCTGCACAAAACCATTGTCAGCGATAAGGGCCGGGCGGTGTTTAACGGGCTGATCAACGTCGCGCCGCATGCGCTGAAAACCGACGGCCAGATGACCAACAACAATCTGCTGCTCGGGCGGCTGGCGGAGGTCGACACCAAACCGCAGCTGGAGATTTACGCCGATGACGTGAAATGCAGCCACGGGGCGACGGTAGGGCGCATTGACGAAGAACAGCTGTTCTATCTGCGCTCGCGCGGGATTGAACAGCAGGCGGCGCAGCAGATGATCCTCTACGCCTTCGCCGCCGAGCTTACCGAAGCTATCCACAGCGACGCGCTCAGAGAGCAGGTGCTGGCGCGGATTGGAGAGCGTTTGCCGGGAGGCACAGCATGACATTTTCAGTAGAACGGGTTCGCGCCGATTTTCCGGTACTGAGCCGGGAGGTCAACGGCCAGCCGCTGGTCTATCTTGACAGCGCCGCCAGCGCCCAGAAACCGGAGGCGGTGATTGGCGCCGAAGCGGAATTCTATCGCCACGGCTACGCGGCGGTGCATCGTGGGATCCATACCCTCAGCGCGGAAGCCACCGCGCGGATGGAGGCGGTGCGCCAGCAGGCGGCCATCTTCCTTAACGCCGGCTCGGCGGAGGAGCTGGTATTCGTGCGCGGCACCACCGAGGGCATTAACCTGGTGGCCAACAGCTGGGGAAATGCCAACGTCGGCGCCGGGGATAACATCATCATCAGCGAGATGGAGCACCACGCCAACATCGTACCGTGGCAGATGCTCTGCGCCAGGGTAGGGGCTGAGCTGCGGGTGATCCCCCTCAACCCGGACGGCACCCTGCAACTGGACGTGGTTCCCGGGCTGTTTGACCAGCGAACCCGCCTGCTGGCGATAACCGAAGTCTCCAACGTGCTGGGGACGGAAAACCCGCTGTCGGCGCTGATTGCCCTTGCGCATCAGCATGGCGCGAAAGTGCTGGTGGACGGCGCCCAGGCGGTAATGCACCACCCGGTGGACGTTCAGGCGCTGGGCTGCGATTTTTATGTCTTCTCTGCCCATAAACTGTACGGCCCGACCGGGATCGGCGTGCTCTACGCCCGGGCCGAGCTGCTGCAGACAATGGCGCCATGGGAAGGGGGCGGGTCGATGATCGCCACCGTCAGCCTGACGGAGGGCACCACCTGGAACCAGGCGCCCTGGCGCTTTGAGGCCGGCACGCCGAATACCGGGGGGATCATTGGCCTCGGCGCGGCGCTGAGCTACGTCAGCCAGCTGGGACTGACCCAGATCGCCGAATACGAGCAGACGCTGATGCGCTACGCGCTGGAGGCCCTGCGCGCGGTGCCGGATCTGATCCTCTACGGTCCGGCGCAGCGTAAAGGGGTGATTGCCTTTAACCTCGGCCAGCATCACGCCTATGACGTCGGCAGCTTCCTCGATAACTACGGGATCGCCGTGCGGACCGGGCATCACTGCGCCATGCCGCTGATGGCCCGCTATCAGGTACCGGCCATGTGTCGGGCGTCGCTGGCGATGTACAATACCACGGAAGAGGTGGACCGCCTGGTGGCCGGCCTCCAGCGGATCCACAAACTATTAGGGTAAAGGACGTGACGATGGCGGCATTACCGGACAAAGACAAACTGTTGCGCAATTTTAGCCGTTGCGCCAACTGGGAAGAGAAGTATCTCTATATCATTGAGCTGGGCCAGCGGCTGCCGCCGCTGAGCGCCGAGGAGCACAGCCCGCAGAACATTATTCAGGGCTGTCAAAGCCAGGTGTGGATCGTGATGGCGCAGGATCCTTCCGGCGTTGTCACCCTGCGCGGCGACAGCGATGCGGCGATTGTCAAAGGGCTGATTGCGGTGGTGTTTATCCTTTATGACCGGATGACCGCCCAGGACATCACCGAGTTTGACGTCCGCCCGTGGTTTGAAAAAATGGCCCTCACCCAGCATCTTACCCCCTCCCGCTCGCAGGGCCTCGAAGCCATGATCCGCGCGATACGCGCGAAAGCCGCAAATATTAGCTAGAATAAACAGGTAGATTTCATTCTGTTACGTCCGGCAGGGCGCTGACCCTGCCGCCGTTCAGTCTCCTGGCGTTTTATCAGCGAAAGAAGGAATCTCAGTATGAAACGCAAAACGATGATCGCTTTAGCCCTTCTCAGCGCCCTTGGCGCCTTACCGGCCGCCTGGGCCGTCGATTACCCGCTGCCTCCGGCCAACAGCCGGCTGATTGGCCAGAACCAGTACTGGACGGTTCAGGAGAGCGATCGCAACCTGCAGGCGATTGCCCGCCATTTCGATACCGCGGCGATGCTGATCCTTGAAGCCAACGATACCATCGCGCCGGTGCAGCCGAAGCCCGGGACCCAGGTGCTGATCCCTTCTCAGATGCTGCTGCCCGACGTGCCGCGGGAGGGGATTGTCGTCAACCTCGCGGAGCTGCGGCTGTACTACTTCCCGCCGGGAGAGAATCAGGTCCAGGTTTATCCCCTGGGCATCGGCCAGTTAGGGCTGGAAACGCCGGAGATGACCACCCGCGTCGGGCAGAAGATCCCTAACCCGACCTGGACACCCACCGCCGGCATCCGCGCGCGCTCGCTGGAGAAAGGGGTGACGCTCCCGGCGGTGGTGCCGGCCGGGCCGAATAACCCGCTGGGCCGCTATGCGCTGCGTCTTGCCTACGGTAACGGCGAATATCTCATCCACGGGACTAACGCGCCGGACAGCGTTGGGCTGCGCGTCAGCTCGGGCTGTATGCGGATGAACGCCGATGACATCAAGGCGCTGTTCAGTCAGGTGAAAACCGGGACGCCGGTGCGGATTATCAATCAGCCGGTGAAGTTTGCCGTCGAGCCGGATGGTAAACGTTACGTAGAGGTCCACAGGCCGCTGTCGCAGACGGAAGGGGAAAACACCCGGACCATCGCTTACACGCTGCCAGCGGCGTTTCACGCCTTCGCAGAGGATAAAGCGGTGGATGACCTGCAGCTGAAAAAAGCGATGTCGAGAAGGGCGGGCTATCCGGTGGTGGTATCGACGGGGGCGGGTAGCGCGGCGACGTCGCTGTCGGCGCAGAACAGTTCGTCTGACAACGGCCTGCTCACCCAGTAGCCCTCAGCGCGAGGGCAAAAAAAATGGCGCACAGAGTGCGCCATTTTTATTACCAGAACTCTTACTTACGGTAAGAGTGAGCCTGGTTGTCCAGACGCTGGTTAGCGCGAGCTGCGTCGTCTTTAGCAGCCTGAACGTCGGAACGCATTGCGTTCACGTCGTTGCTCAGCTGGTCAACTTTAGCGTTCAGAGTCTGAACGTCAGAAGACAGCTGATCGATTTTAGCATTGCTGGAGCAACCAGCCAGCAGAGTAGAACCCAGGATTACCGCGCCCAGTACCAGTTTAGTACGATTCATTATTAATACCCTCTAGATTGAGTTAATCTCCATGTAGCGTTACAAGTATTACACAAACTTTTTTGGGATGAGAATATTTTTTTTACCTGAACGCACTTATTTTTGATCGTTCGCTCAAAGAAGCATCGAATTGGTCAAAATCGCTGAAAAAGGCGAGTGAAAACAGCGCGCTTCCATCGGATTCATCTTAGATAATCTCTTATTAAATAGTAAATTCCGATTTGCATTTTTAATAGGAAGAGCTAGTCGATGAATAAAAAAAAGCGCCCCGAGAGGCGCTTTATTAAAAAAAACCAATTAACCTGTAAATTATTACAGCACGTGCACGGAAGCGGTATTAGTGGTGCCGCTCGGGACTAATGCGCCAGAGACCATCACCACCACGTCGCCTTTGCGCGCGAGGCCGCTCTTCAGCGCCAGATCTTTACCCAGGTGATAGAAATCATCCGTAGAGGCAATCTCTTCCACCAGCTGCGGCACAACGCCCTTGCTCAGCACCAGCTGGCGAGCAGTGGTTTCGTTGGTGGTCAGCGCCAGGATGGTGGCATCCGGGAAGTATTTGCGCACAGCGCGTGCGGATTTACCGCCCTGGGTGGCGACCACGATCAGCGGCGCTTCCAGTTTCTCAGCGGTTTCTACCGCGCCGCGGCACACCGCTTCGGTGATGCGCAGTTTACGGTTGTCGTTGTTGAAATCCAGACGGCTGGTCATGACGCGGTCGGTACGTTCGCAAATGGTCGCCATGATGGTGACCGCTTCCAGCGGGTATTTACCTTTCGCCGATTCGCCGGACAGCATTACCGCATCGGTGCCGTCGAGGATGGCGTTGGCCACGTCGCCGGCTTCAGCGCGGGTCGGACGCGGGTTTTTGATCATGGAGTCCAGCATCTGGGTCGCGGTGATAACCACTTTGCGCGCGCGGATACATTTTTCGATGATCATTTTCTGCGCGAAGATAACTTCTTCAACCGGGATCTCAACGCCCATGTCGCCACGAGCAACCATGATGCCGTCAGAGGCTTCGAGGATTTCGTCGAAGTTGTTAAGGCCTTCCTGGTTTTCGATTTTGGAGATGATCTGGATGTTTTCGCCACCGTGGGCTTTCAGGTGCTCACGGATCTCGACGACGTCGGAACGCTTACGGATGAAGGAGGCCGCGACGAAGTCGACGCCCTGTTCGCAACCGAAGATCAGGTCCTGTTTGTCTTTTTCCGCCAGCGCCGGCAGGGCGATAGAGACGCCCGGCAGGTTCACGCCTTTGTTCTCGCCAAGGTCGCCGTTGTTCAGCACTTTACAGATAACTTTGTTGCCTTCGATAGCGGTCACTTCCATGCCGATCAGGCCATCGTCCACCAGAACGGTGTTGCCGACGCTCAGGTCAGAGGTGAAGCCTTCATAGGTTACCGCAACGATTTCGCTGTTGCCGATGACCGATTTATCGGTGGTGAAGGTGAAAGTCTGGCCCGCTTTCAGGGAGACGTCGTTGCCGCCTTCCAGCTTAATGGTACGAATTTCTGGTCCTTTGGTGTCCAGCAGAATAGCGGCTTTCTTACCGGTTTTGCTCATCACATTGCGCAGGTTCTGGATGCGCTGACCGTGTTCCGCATAGTCACCGTGGGAGAAGTTCAGACGCATCACGTTCATGCCGGCTTCCAGCATTTTGGTCAGCATCTCTTCAGATTCGGTTTTCGGACCGATGGTGCAAACAATTTTGGTCTTTTTCATGACAGTTTTAGTCTTTAAGTTGTGAAGGATATGGAATTCTCGCTCCGCGGGCGCACTGCCGGGGAGCCAAACCTGTATTACGAAAGTTGCTAAGCCACGCCCTAAGGATAGGTGACAACCCCGAAGCGTGCAGAAGAATGTGTGCTGGCGGTTCAGCCCATGAAATGTGGCAAGGTGTTATGCGTTTTATCATGCAGTCCAATGCGCTGAAACCATTCAAGAAAGAATCGAAGCGCATTATACGCTGGCGAAATCAAAAAGGAAAATAAAAACCTCGTTTCAAATTATGGACAAAACGCGTAACAAAACCGGCACGTTATGCATAAAACTATGCAACACATTTTTTCATCAGGCGTGATGAAAAGGGGCGGCGGAAAGGGAATTTTCTCCCGTTATGAGGCGGTAAAATGCGCCATTGACCCGGTAACGGGAGGATGATTTGCGTTGCCGGAAAAATCTATCAATAATGATTTGATTGATAATGAGAAAATGCGAGCCAGACTCAATGGGAAATAAAGCGAAAGACGACGAGCTGTACCAGGAAATGTGCCGCGTGGTGGGCAAAGTGGTGCTGGAGATGCGTGACCTTGGCCAGGAGCCGAAACACATTGTCATCGCCGGCGTTCTGCGCACCTCGCTGGCGAACAGCAAAATCCAGCGTTCACCGCTCACCGAGGAGGCAATGGCGAAGGTCATTCACGCCCTCTCCGGACACTGACGCCTTTCGCCGGCGGGTCAGGAAATCACGAAGCGGACCACCGCCCGGACGGCAATGTCGCAGTGGTGGGCCACCATCGCTTCATCGTCAATGGCGGGCAGCGGATCGTCAAGGTACAGACTGCTGAAGGTGTAGAAATTCGACACCTGATAAAAGCTAAAGCTGCTGATTAACCGGTGCACATCGCGCGCTTCCAGCCCCGCCTGAAAGACCCCCTGCTGCTGGCCGCGCTGCAAAATGTCTTCCAGAATCGACAGGGCGGTACGATTCAGCGGCTTCAGCTCTCCCGAGGTCTTCAGCCACTTGCCGCGCTGCATGTTCTCCATGCAAATCACCCGCATATAGTCCGCGTGGGTGGCGTGATAGCGCACGCTCCAGCGCACCAGCCGCACCAGCGCCTCTACCGGCGGCACATTCTCCAGCCCCAGCTGCTGCTCGGTTTCGCGGATCCGCGCATACACATGCTGCAGCACCTCCTGATAGAGCTGCTCTTTGCTTTTGAAGTAGTAGACCACCATGCGCTTGGTGGTCTGCGCCTCGGTGGCGATCTGCTCCATGCGGGCGCCTGACAGCCCGTGTTCGGCAAAGACGGCGATAGCGGCGCTGAAGATCCGCTCCTTCAGAGATTGTGCTTCATCATGAGCAACGGCGGTCATGGCAACTCCTTTTTCTTGGGTGACAAAAAATACACATAATGATCACAATTTAGCAACCTGGTATGGCGCAAATGAACCAAATGATACATATTCAAGGCTCACGTCAGCTGTTGACCCGAGGACCTTATGCTGCGCTCTATCGCCACCGTTTCGATTTCCGGCACCCTGCCAGAGAAGCTGCACGCTATTGCGGCGGCGGGGTATCAGGGTGTGGAAATTTTCGAGAACGATCTGCTCTATTATACGGGGACGCCGGCGGAAATCCGCCAGCTGGCCGCCGATTTAGGGTTAAAAATCACGCTTTTTCAACCCTTTCGCGATTTTGAAGGCGCCAGCCGGACGCAGTTTGCGGCCAATATGGCCCGCGCCAGACGCAAATTTGCGCTGATGCGCGAGCTGGGCTGCGACACGCTGCTGCTGTGCAGCAATGTGCAGCCGGACTGCTCGGCGGATAGCGAACTGCAGGTGGCGGACCTGCGGGCGCTGGCCACGCTGGCGGAAGAGGAGGGGATCGCTATCGGCTATGAGGCGCTGGCCTGGGGAACCCATGTGAACCGCTGGCAGCAGGCCTGGGAGCGGGTGCAGCGGGTGGACAGCCCGGCGCTGGGCCTGGTGCTCGACAGCTTCCATATCCTGGCCCGGGGCGACACCCTCGACGCGCTGCCATCGGTACCGGTGGAGAAAATCACCTTCGTTCAGCTCGCCGATGCGCCGTATATGAAAATGGATCTCCTGGAGTGGAGTCGCCATTTCCGCTGCTTCCCCGGGCAGGGGGAGCTGCCGCTGGAGGCGTTTGCCGAGCAGATCACCCGCTGCGGCTATCGCGGCCCCTGGTCGCTGGAGATCTTTAATGACGGTTTTCGCGCCTCGCCGAACGGCGCGACGGCCAAAGATGGCTATCGTTCGCTGCTGTGGCTGGAGGAGCAGACTCGTCGCCGGCTTCCGGCGTGCGATGCCGATCTGTTTTCACCGCCGCCACCGCCGGTCTGTCACGGGCTGGAGTTTATCGAATTCGCCGCCAGCGTCGCCGAGGCGCAGCGCCTGGGGCAGCACCTGCAGGCGCTGGGTTTTCAGCACGAGGGAAGCCACCGCTCCAAACAGGTCACGCTGTGGCGCAACGGCGGGGCGCGGATCGTGATAAACCATCAGCCGCACAGCTGGGCCGATCACTTTTATCAACGCCACGGGGTATCGCTCTGCGCGATGGCGCTGCGGGTCGACAGCAGTGCGCCGATTGTCGCTCGCGCCCGCGCGCTGGGGTATGCCACCTGGCAGGGCGACGCCGGGCCGAACGAAACGCCGATCCCGGCGATCTGCGCCCCTGACGGCAGCCTGGTCTATCTCATCGATGCCGGGGAGGCGATCTACGAGCGCGACTTTCTCCTGCGCGATGGCGTGACGGTGCGCGAAGATTACCTCGGCATCGACCATCTGGCGCTGGGGATGGAAGCCGACAGCCGCGACAACTGGGTGATGTTCTTCCGCACGGTGTTTGGTTTTACGCTCGAACATGAGCAGACGCTGCCGGATCCCTATGGGCTGGTGCGTAGTCTGGTGGTGCGCAGCCCGCAGGGGGAGATCCGCCTGGCGCTGAATATCTCCCAGAGCCGGGCGACGCAGATCGCCCGCTCGGTCGCCTGCTACCAGGGGGCGGGGCTGCAGCATGCCGCCTTTGCCTGCCGCGATCTGCCGGCCACCTGCGACCAGCTCGCCGCGGTTGCCGATCATGCGCTGCCGATCCCGGCCAATTACTATGACGATCTGCTGGCGCGCTTTGGCGGCGAGCTGGACGTCGGGCAGCTCCAGCGGCGGCAGCTCCTCTACGACCGCGATCCGCAGGGCGGAGCGTTCCTGCATCTGTATACCCGGCCCTTCATCGCCGGGCGCTTCTTCTTTGAATTAACCGAACGACGGGCAGGCTACGCGCTCTATGGCGCGGCGAATGCGGCCGTCCGTCTGGCGGCGATGCAGTATTGTTAGCCTGAATCAAATGGTTCATTATGCCTGAAACACAATAACAACACCCTCTGTACCCGAGACAGGAACCGACTATGAGCTCATATAGCCCTAACCCGACGGCCGCCGCCCAGCCAGCCGTCACCGCGCGCCGTTCCCGGCGGCGCATCGGCATTCTTGCGCTGCTGGCCATCGGCACCATGATCAACTACCTCGATCGCACCGTGCTGGGGATCGCCGCCCCAAAGCTGACCGGTGAGCTGGGGATCGACCCTGCGCTCATGGGGATCCTCTTCTCCGCTTTCGCCTGGACCTACGCTCTGGCGCAGATCCCCGGCGGGCTGTTTCTCGACCGTTTTGGCAACAAAGTGACCTATTTTCTGTCGCTGACCCTGTGGTCGCTGTTTACCCTGTTCCACGGCATGGCGGTGGGGCTGAAGACGCTGCTGCTGTGCCGCTTCGGGCTTGGCGTCAGCGAAGCGCCGTGCTTTCCGGTGAACAGCCGGGTGGTCAGCGCCTGGTTCCCGCAGCAGGAGCGCGCGAAGGCCACGGCGGTGTACACCGTGGGGGAATACCTCGGGCTGGCCTGCTTTGCCCCGCTGCTGTTCTGGATCATGGACGGCTTCGGCTGGCGGGTGCTGTTCGTCAGCGTCGGCGTGGTCGGCATTCTGTTCGCCCTGGTGTGGTGGCGCTGCTACCGCGAACCGCATGAAGACCCTCGTCTCAGCCAGCAGGAGCGCGAGCATATCGAAAACGGCGGCGGCCTGAGCGCCCCAGCCGACCAGCAGGTGGCGTTCAGCTGGCCGCTGGTCCGCCAGCTGCTAAGCAAACGTCAGATCATCGGCGCCAGTATCGGCCAGTTTGCCGGCAATACGGTGCTGGTGTTCTTTCTCACCTGGTTTCCCACCTGGCTGGCCACCGAACGCCATATGCCATGGCTGAAGGTCGGTTTCTTTTCCATCCTGCCGTTTGTCGCCGCCGCCGGCGGGGTGATGTTTGGCGGCTGGATCTCCGACAAGCTGCTTAAAGCCACCGGGTCGGCCAACCTGGGGCGTAAGCTGCCGATCGTCGCCGGCCTGCTGATGGCCAGCTGCATCATCACCGCCAACTGGCTGCAGAGCGACCTGGCGGTGATCCTGGTGATGTCGTTTGCCTTTTTTGGCCAGGGGATGGTGGGCCTCGGCTGGACGCTGATCTCCGACATCGCCCCGAAGGGGCTGGGCGGGCTCACCGGCGGCCTGTTCAACTTTTGCGCCAACCTCGCGGGGATCCTCACTCCGCTGGTGATCGGCTTTATCGTCGCCGGGTTCGGCAATTTCTTCTACGCGTTGATCTACATCGGCGGCGCCGCGCTGCTGGGCGTGGCGGCCTATCTGTTTATCCTCGGCGACGTCAAACGTATCGAGTTATCGCAGTAAGCAAAGGAGCAAGGCATGGTGATTAGTGGGAATACGCGGCTGATAGCGCATCTTGGCTATCCGACCGCCAGTTTTAAGGCGCCGATGATCTACAACCCGTGGTTTGTCGACCAGCAGGTGGACGTGAAGGTGGTGCCAATGGGCGTCAGGCCGGAGGACTATGCCGCGTTTATTCCGCCGCTGTTTACGATGACCAATATCATCGGCGCGCTGGTGACGATGCCGCATAAAATCGCCACCTGCGATCTGGTGCAACGCCTGAGCCCGACGGCGGCTATCGCCGGCGCCTGCAACGCCATCCGTCGCGAGGCGGACGGCAGCCTCTCCGGGGACATGTTCGATGGCGACGGCTTTGTGCTGGGCCTGCGCCGTAAGGGATTTCAGCCTGAGGGGACGCGGGCGCTGGTGGTCGGCAGCGGCGGGGTGGGGTCGGCTATCGCCGCCTCCCTTGCGGCTGCAGGGGTCAGCGCCCTGACCCTGTACGATACCCGTCCCGAGGTGGCGCACGCTCTCGCTGGACGGCTGCATCAGCACTATCCGCAGCTCGATATCACTCTGATGCAGCACGATCCTGCCGGACACGAGCTGGTGGTCAACGCCACGCCGCTGGGGATGAAGGTCAGCGATCCGCTGCCGCTGGACGTTGACCGTCTGGCGCCAGGCACCTGGGTGGGGGAGGTGGTGATGACCCAGGAGTATACTCCGTTGCTGAGAGCCGCCCAGGCGCGACAGTGCCACATCCAGCGCGGGACCGACATGCTGTTTGAAATGATCCCTGCCTATCTGCGCTTTTTCGACCTGCCGGTAGCCACCCCCGAACAGCTGCGGGCGCTGGCGGAAATTCGCTACTGACGCGACGCCCGTCCGGCCGCACCGCGCAGTGTGGCCGGGTTTATCATCACGTTATCTGCAGGCGGTTTCTCACATGCCAGCGGACGTTCAGGGCATTTCGTACCACACTTCTTCATCCTCCATGCGGGCTTCTATCTGGCCCGCCACCCTCTGCAGCGCGGAAAGATGCTTCTGCGCCGCCTGTTCAATGGTCATGGCGCTGGCGATATAGACCAGGTTGAGGCAGCCGATGACCCGCTGCTGGCTGCAGACCGGCACGGCGATAGAGGCGATTTTCTCCTCCTGCCGCCAGCCGCGGAAATTTTCGCCATAGCCGTTCTGGCGGGTGCGGGCGAGGATCGCCGCCAGCCGTTCCGGTTCGCGAGCCAGCTGATATTCCGCTTCCGGACGGGCGGCCAGCATGCTGAGTATGGCGTCGCGCTCCGCGTCGGGGGCAAAGGCCAGCCACGTCAGACCGGAGGCGGTGAGCAGCAGCGGCAGTCGACGTCCGACCATCGCCCGGTGAAACGACAGCCGACTGAAGCGGTGGGTGGTTTCGCGCACCACCATGGCGTCGACGTCGAGGGTGGTGATATCCGTCGGCCACTGGACCTCGCGCAGCAGTTCCCCGAGCAGCGGCGTGGCGAGGGCAGAAATCCAATGTTCGTCACGAAATCCGTCGCTCAGCTGGCGGACGTTAATGGTCAGACGAAAGCTGTCATCGGAGCGGCTGCGGCGGACAAAACCTTCCTCCTGCAGCGTCTCCAGCAGCCGGCGCACGGTGGTGCGATGCAGGCCGCTAAACTCCGCCAGCAGGCCGGGCGTCGCGCCGCCGTCGAATTTATTTAACAATTTTAATAACAATAAACCCCGGCTTAATCCGCGCACCGTTTTGTACTCAGTGGCCCCATCATCACGCATAAATCCTTCCTTAAAATGCTTTATAAACAGCGATGTGCACCTGGTGCACATTCAGCGATGTTTTGATTGTAGCCGAAAACACCCGCCCTATACTCAGCCCATTATAAAAATACGTTTACACATGATTAACAAATTGCCTGTCAGCCGGGCAGTTTCCGAGTCGTGAGGTCGCTGAGAATGACAACATCTACACCCGATATTCAACCCGCCGTGCAGCATACCGCCCAGGTCGCCATCGCCGGCGCCGGTCCGGTAGGCCTGATGATGGCCAACTACCTTGGCCAGATGGGCATCAGCGTGCTGCTGGTGGAAAAGCTCGACAAACTGATCGATTACCCGCGGGCCATCGGTATTGACGATGAATCGCTGCGGGCGATGCAGGCGGTGGGGCTGGTGGATGACGTGCTGCCGCACACCACGCCGTGGCACGCCATGCGCTTTCTGACCCCGAAGGGCCGCTGCTTTGCCGACATCCAGCCGATGACCGATGAGTTTGGCTGGTCGCGGCGCAATGCCTTTATTCAGCCGCAGGTGGATGCGGTGATGTACCACGGCCTGCAGCGTTTCCCGCAGGTCCGTTGCCTCTTCTCCCGCGAAGTGGAAGCCTTTAGCCAGAGCAGTGACAGTGTCACGTTAAATATCAAAGGACCGGACGGCGAGCGGGAGACAGTGCGCGCTGACTGGCTGGTGGCCTGCGACGGCGGCGCCAGCTTTATTCGCCGCACGCTGAACGTCCCTTTCGAAGGCAAGACCGCGCCGAACCAGTGGATCGTCATCGATATCGCCAACGATCCGCTGGCCACCCCGCACGTCTACCTGTGCTGCGACCCGGTGCGGCCCTATGTTTCCGCCGCGCTGCCCCACGGCGTGCGCCGCTTTGAATTTATGGTGATGCCCGGGGAAACCGAAGCCCAGCTCAGCGAGCCGCACAATATGCGCCGTCTGCTGAGCAAAGTGCTGCCGGACCCGGATCGCGTCGAGCTGATCCGCCAGCGGGTCTACACCCATAACGCGCGCCTTGCCGAGCGCTTTCGCATTGACCGGGTGCTGCTGGCCGGCGACGCCGCGCACATCATGCCGGTCTGGCAGGGCCAGGGATACAACAGCGGCATGCGTGACGCCTTCAACCTGGCGTGGAAGCTGGCGCTGGTGGTCAACGGCAAAGCGGGAGAGGCGCTGCTTGACAGCTACCAGCAGGAGCGTCGCGACCACGCGAAGGCGATGATTGACCTGTCGGTCACCGCCGGTCACGTGCTGGCGCCGCCGAAGCGCTGGCAGGGCGCGGCGCGCGATGGCCTCTCCTGGCTGCTGAACTACCTGCCGCCGGTGAAACGTTACTTCCTCGAAATGCGCTTTAAGCCGATGCCGCAGTATCGCGAAGGGGCGCTGCTGACCGACGGCGCAGGCAAAGCCTCGCCGGTGGGCAAAATGTTTATTCAACCGCAGGTGACGCTGGAGAACGGTGAGAGTCTCCTGCTCGATGAGGTTATCGGGGCGAATTTCGCCATTATCGGCTGGGGCTGCAACCCGCAGTGGGGGCTCGACGCCGGGCAGATCGCCCGCTGGCGCGCGATAGGGGTGCGCTTTATCCAGGTCGTGCCGGAGGTGCAGATCCATCGCGAGCAGGATAACGTCCCGGGCACGCTGCGGGTGGGGGATAAGCAAAACCGTCTGAAGAGCTGGTTTGCGCAACATAACACCGCCATCGCAGTGGTCAGGCCGGACCGCTTTGTCGCCGCCCTCGCTATCCCGCAAACCCTCGGCGCGCAGCTGACCGCCCTGGCGGAAAAAATGACTCT
Source organism: Klebsiella sp. GG_Kp146 (assembly GCF_040061975.1). Classification (NCBI taxonomy): domain Bacteria; kingdom Pseudomonadati; phylum Pseudomonadota; class Gammaproteobacteria; order Enterobacterales; family Enterobacteriaceae; genus Klebsiella; species Klebsiella sp. GG_Kp146. The sequence continues at coordinate 16,240 of NZ_JBEAHA010000001.1, read as the reverse complement.
TGCGGCCGGGGATACCGGCCACGCTGAAGAGAAGGTGGCCTGATATGCATGCCTATTTACACTGCCTGTCACACACCCCGCTGGTGGGATTCGTTGACCCGGAGCAGACGGTCCTCGATGAGGTGAACGGGGTGGTTGCCGACGCCCGGCGGCGGATCGCTGAATTCGATCCCGAGCTGGTGGTGCTCTTCGCCCCCGATCACTACAACGGTTTTTTCTATGACGTGATGCCGCCGTTCTGCCTGGGCGTCGGCGCCACCGCCATCGGCGACTTCGCCAGCGCCGCCGGCGACCTGCCGGTGCCCACCGAGCTGGCGGAAGCCTGCGCCCACGCCGTGATCAACAGCGGCATCGACCTGGCGGTGTCGTACAACATGCAGGTGGATCATGGCTTCGCCCAGCCGCTGGAGTTTTTGCTGGGTGGGCTGGATCGCCTGCCGGTGCTGCCGGTGTTTATTAACGGCGTCGCCGCGCCGCTGCCGGGGTTTCAACGCACCCGGCTGCTGGGCGAGGCGATGGGCCGCTTCCTCAACACCCTCAATAAGCGGGTGCTGATCCTCGGCTCTGGCGGGCTTTCGCACCAGCCGCCGGTGCCGGAGCTGGCGAAGGCGGACGCCCATCTGCGCGACCGCCTGCTCGGCAGCGGCAAACAGCTGCCGCCGGACGAACGCGAGCTGCGCCAGCAGCGGGTGATCAGCGCCGCCCGACGGTTTACCGAAGACCAGCGCTCGCTCCATCCCCTCAACCCGGTCTGGGACAACCGCTTTATGAGCCTGCTGGAGCAGGGGCGGCTGAGCGAACTGGACGCGATCGGCAACGACGAGCTGTCGGCGATGGCCGGCAAATCGACGCACGAAATTAAGACCTGGGTGGCCGCCTTTGCCGCGCTATCCGCTTTTGGCCACTGGCGCAGCGAAGGCCGCTATTACCGGCCGATCCCCGAGTGGATCGCCGGATTCGGCTCGCTGAGCGCCACCACCGAGATTTGATTAACCGGGAGACTAACATGAGCTATCAACCGCAAACCGAAGACGCCACCAGCCGATTCCTCAACGTCGACGAGGGAGGCCGCACGCTGCGCATCCATATCAATGACTGCGGCGACGGGGAAGAGACCGTGGTGATGCTGCACGGCTCCGGGCCGGGGGCCACCGGCTGGGCCAACTTCAGCCGCAACATTGACCCGCTGGTCGAGGCGGGCTATCGCGTGCTGCTCCTGGACTGTCCGGGGTGGGGGAAGAGCGATTCGATCGTCAACAGCGGTTCGCGTTCGGATCTCAACGCCCGCATTTTGAAAAGCGTGGTCGATCAGCTGGGGATCGATAAAGTCCATCTGCTGGGCAACTCGATGGGCGGCCACAGCGCGGTGGCCTTCACCCTGAGCTGGCCGGAGCGGGTGGCGAAGCTGGTGCTGATGGGCGGGGGAACCGGCGGCATGAGCCTGTTCACGCCGATGCCGACGGAAGGCATCAAACTGCTGAACGCCCTGTACCGCGAGCCGACCATTGAAAACCTGAAGAAGATGATGAGCATTTTCGTCTTCGACACCCGTGACCTCACCGACGCGCTGTTCGAGGCGCGGCTGAACAATATGCTGTCGCGCCGCGACCATCTGGACAACTTCGTCAAGAGCCTCGAAGCCAACCCGAAACAATTCCCTGACTTTGGCCCGCGGCTCGGCGAGATCGCTGCGCAAACTCTCATCGTCTGGGGACGCAATGACCGCTTCGTGCCGATGGACGCCGGACTACGCCTGCTCGCCGGGATCGCCGGCTCTGAGCTGCACATTTACCGCGACTGCGGCCACTGGGCGCAGTGGGAACATGCCGACAGTTTTAATCAGCTGGTGCTCAATTTCCTCGCACGGGCTTAAGGAGTGATGATGACTATTTCTCTTGACGCGCTGGCGCAGCAGTTGCGCGACGCCGAACGAACCGGCCAGGCGATCGCCCCGCTGCGCGATATCCTCGGCGTCGACAACGCCGACGCCGCCTACGCTATCCAGCGCCTGAACGTTCAGCACCACGTGGCCCATGGCCGGCGGGTGGTGGGCCGCAAGGTAGGCCTGACCCATCCCAAAGTGCAGCAGCAGCTGGGGGTCAACCAGCCGGATTTCGGCACCCTGTTTGCCGACATGTGCTACGGCGACAACGCCGATGTGCCGTTTGGCCGCGTGCTGCAGCCCAAGGTGGAGGCCGAGATCGCCCTGGTGCTGAAACATGATCTGCCCCATGCCGATACCACTTTTGATGAGCTGTATAACGCCATCGAATGGGTGCTGCCGGCGCTGGAGGTGGTGGGCAGCCGCATTCGCGACTGGTCAATCGGCTTTGTCGACACCGTCGCCGATAACGCCTCCTGCGGCCTGTACGTCATCGGCGGCCCGGCGCAGCGACCGGCGGGTCTGGATCTGAAAGCGTGCGCCATGCAGATGACCCGCAACCAGGAGCTGGTCTCCAGCGGCCGGGGCAGCGAGTGCCTGGGGCATCCGCTGAACGCCGCGGTGTGGCTGGCGCGCAAGATGGCCAGCCTCGGCGAACCGCTGCGGGCGGGGGATATCGTGCTGACCGGGGCGTTAGGCCCGATGGTGGCGATTAACGAGGGGGACAGCTTTGTCGCCCATATTGAAGGTATTGGCTCAGTCGCGGCACGCTTCGTCGCCGCCGGAGAAGGACATCGTGATGCGTAAACGTAAAGTCGCCATTATCGGCTCCGGGAATATCGGCACCGATTTAATGATTAAAATTCTGCGCCACGGCCAGCATCTGGAGATGGCGGTGATGGTCGGCATCGACCCGCAGTCGGATGGCCTGGCCCGCGCCCGGCGCATGGGCGTCGCGACCACCCACGAAGGGGTGGGCGGCCTGATGCAGATGGCGGAATTTGCCGATATCGACTTTGTCTTCGACGCCACCAGCGCCGGCGCGCACGTCAAAAACGATGCCGCGCTGCGCGAAGCGAAGCCAGGGATCCGCGTCATCGACCTGACGCCGGCGGCGATTGGCCCGTACTGCGTGCCGGTGGTCAACCTTGAGGCCAATCTCCACCAGGGCAACGTCAATATGGTGACCTGCGGCGGGCAGGCCACCATCCCGATGGTCGCCGCGGTCTCGCGGGTGGCGAAGGTGCATTACGCGGAGATCGTGGCCTCCATCGCCAGTCAATCCGCCGGGCCGGGGACGCGAGCGAATATTGACGAATTCACTGAAACCACCTCGCAGGCGATTGAAAAGGTCGGCGGCGCGAGCAAGGGCAAGGCGATTATCGTGCTGAACCCGGCGGAGCCGCCGCTGATGATGCGCGATACCGTGTATGTGCTGAGCGAGATGGCGTCCCAGGAGGCGATTGCCGCCTCGATCGCCGAGATGGCGGCGGCGGTGCAGGCTTACGTGCCTGGCTACCGGCTGAAGCAGCAGGTGCAGTTTGAGGTTATTCCCGAGGATAATCCGGTCAACCTGCCCGGCGTGGGCTGTTTTTCCGGACTGAAAACCGCGGTTTACCTCGAAGTGGAAGGGGCGGCGCACTATCTGCCGGCGTACGCCGGCAACCTCGATATTATGACCTCGGCGGCGCTGGCGACGGCGGAGAAAATGGCCGGGGCAATGAACAGCGCGGCGGGAGCGACAGCATGAACGGTAAAAAACTCTACATTTCGGATGTGACGCTGCGCGATGGTATGCATGCGATTCGTCACCAGTATTCCCTGGCGCAGGTGCAGCAGATTGCCGGCGCGCTGGATAAGGCGGGGGTGGACTCCATCGAAGTTGCCCACGGCGATGGGCTACAGGGATCGAGCTTCAACTACGGCTTTGGCGCCCACAGCGATATCGCCTGGATTGAAGCGGCGGCGGAGGCGGTCAGCCAGGCGAAAATCGCCACCTTGCTGCTGCCGGGCATCGGCACCCTGCACGACCTGAAAGCCGCATATCAGGCCGGGGCGCGGGTGGTGCGGGTCGCCACCCACTGCAGCGAAGCGGACGTCGCGGCGCAGCATATTGCCTTTGCCCGCGAGCTGGGGATGGACACCGTCGGTTTTCTGATGATGAGCCATATGATCTCCCCGCAGGCGCTGGCGCAGCAGGCGCTGAAGATGGAATCCTATGGGGCGACCTGCATCTACGTGGTGGATTCCGGCGGGGCGATGAACATGAATGACATTCGCGACCGCTTCCGCGCGCTGAAGGCGGTGCTGAAGCCGGAGACCGCCACCGGGATGCATGCCCACCATAACCTGAGCCTCGGGGTGGCTAACTCTATCGCCGCGGTGGAAGAGGGCTGCGACCGGATCGACGCCAGCCTGGCCGGGATGGGGGCGGGGGCGGGCAATGCGCCGCTGGAGGTGTTTATTGCCGCCGCCGACAAGCTCGGCTGGCGGCATGGCACCGACCTCTACGCGCTGATGAATGCCGCCGACGAGCTGGTGCGGCCGCTGCAGGACCGCCCGGTGCGCGTCGACCGCGAAACGCTGGCGCTGGGCTACGCCGGGGTCTACTCCAGCTTCCTGCGCCACAGCGAAGCGGCGGCGGCGCGCTATGGCCTCAGCGCGGTGGATATTCTCGTCGAGCTGGGCAATCGGCGTATGGTCGGCGGCCAGGAGGATATGATCGTCGACGTCGCGCTGGATCTGCTTAACCGCCAAAAATAACAACGGGCGGCTGACCATGCATCAGCCGCCCATCACCTGCTCCGTTTGTCCGGCTATCGCAAAGGTACCCTATGACCAAGATAACGACCGCAAACTCCTCGCGCCTGGTGGTCACCATCGGGCTCTGTTTTATGGTGGCACTGATGGAGGGGCTGGATCTGCAGGCGGCGGGGATCGCCGCCGTCGGCATGGCGCAGGCCTTTGCGCTGGATAAAATGCAGATGGGCTGGATCTTCAGCGCCGGGATCCTCGGCCTGCTGCCCGGCGCGCTGGTGGGCGGCATGCTGGCGGACCGCCACGGGCGCAAACGCATCCTGCTGGGCTCGGTGCTGCTGTTTGGCCTGTTCTCGCTGGCCACCGCGGTGGCCTGGAGCTTCCCGACGCTGCTGCTGGCGCGCCTGCTCACCGGCGTCGGGCTGGGGGCGGCATTGCCGAACCTGATTGCCTTAACCTCGGAAGCCGCTGGCCCGCGTTTTCGCGGCCGGGCGGTGAGCCTGATGTACTGCGGGGTGCCCATTGGCGCCGCGCTGGCGGCGGCGCTGGGGTTCTCTGGCCTTGCCGCGGCCTGGCAGACCATCTTCTGGATTGGCGGCGTGGTTCCGCTGCTGCTGATCCCGCTGCTGATGCGCTGGCTGCCGGAATCGCAGGCGTTTCAACGCGTGGAGACCAGCGTGCCGCTGCGCACCCTGTTTGCCCCGGGGCATGCCGCCGCCACGCTGCTGCTGTGGCTGGGCTATTTCTTCACTCTGCTGGTGGTCTATATGCTGATCAACTGGCTGCCGATGCTGCTGGTAGGCCAGGGATTCAGCGCCAGCCAGGCGGCGGGGGTGATGTTCTCTCTGCAGATCGGCGCCGCCTGCGGCACCCTGCTGCTGGGGGCGCTGATGGATAAGCTTACTCCGTTGCGTATGTCGCTGCTGATATACAGTGGCATTCTGGCGTCGCTGCTGGCGCTGGGCAGCGCGTCGTCGCTGAGCGGGATGCTGCTGGCGGGGTTTGTCGCCGGGCTGTTCGCCACCGGCGGCCAGAGCGTGCTCTACGCGCTGGCGCCGCTCTTCTATCCCGCGGCGATCCGCGCCACCGGGGTCGGCACCGCCGTGGCGGTGGGACGCCTCGGGGCGATGAGCGGTCCGCTGCTGGCCGGCAAGATGCTGGCCCTCGGCACCGGCACCGTCGGGGTGATGGCGGCCTCAGCGCCGGGCATTGTGCTGGCCGGCGTGGCGGTGTTCTGGCTGATGCATCGCCAGCAGCGCGCGGCCATTGTCTGAAGCCTGTCCGGCGGTCCGGCGAAAAAATGCCGGGCCGCCGCCTTGCCTCTGCGCGTGCCCTGGCCTAAGGTAAGACATCATTCTCTGTCGCTTATCGTCTCTATGGCTTACCGCTCCCGCTTGCTCGACGCTATCCCTGGCATCCGCCACGCGTTTCTCGATGTCCACGAAACCGCCGCCTTTCCCTATGCCGAAATGGCGCCGGTGAAGCTGGTCCATGGCAATGAGGTTCATCATTATCAGCAGCCGCTGCCGACGCGCCCGCATGCCGACGCGGTGTTTACCGCCGTGGCCGGGCAAAAGGTAGGGGTGGTAACCGCCGACTGCCTGCCGATACTGATCGCCTCGCGCGACGGTCGCTTCGTCTGCAGCGTGCATGCCGGCTGGCAGGGGCTGGCCAGTGGCATTATCGACAACAGTCTGGCGACTTTTCGCCAGCAGGGGGCGGCGCTGGCCGATCTGGTCATCGCCGTGGGGCCGCATATTCACCCTTGCTGTTACGAAGTCTCCGCCGGATTTTATCAGCAACTGCTGGACCAGCACGGCGGTGACCGGGTGGCCCGGCACCGCCAGCGGCTGTTCCATTCCCGTTCTGGGCCGGTCAGGGATCCGCTCAAAGCCGCGGCGCGCGGCAGCGATAATCTGTGGTTTGATCTGCGCGCTTTCGCTGAGGCGATCTTCGCAGAGGCGGGGGTGGCGTCAACGAGCGTTGAATGGCTGGGGAGCTGCACCTATTGCACGCCGCAGTCGCTGGGCTCCTACCGGCGCCGGACCCATTTTCCGGCGCCGAAGAGCTTTCAGTACTCGTGGATCATGCGTGAGGCCTGAGTCGCGCTGGCGTTAGATCACCCGAAAACCGTGGGTGCCGTCGCGGGCCAGCTGATCCACCAGGCCGTACTCCCACTCCAGATAGGCCTGCATCGCCTCTGCGGAATTATCGGTCCCTTCATAGGGACGGCGATAGCGGTCCCGGCGCTCGACAGCGAGGCCGGCGTCGCCATGGGCCAGCGGCAGACCGGCGGCGATCCACGCCAGCGTCCCGCCGCGCAATACCTGTACCGGCTTACCGGTTAAGGCCGCCACCTCGGGCGCCGCGTAGCGGGCCAGCAGGCTGCTGCCGCAGGTCACCACGTAACGTTGAGCGGGAGGGATCGCGTCCAGGGCCTGGCGCAGCTGCGAGCGCGTCAGCCACCACGCGCCGGGGATATGGCGGGCGACAAAGTTGGCGCTGGTGGTGAAATCGAGCACCACCGTACCGGGGTCGTCCAGCTGTTGCGCCAGCTGCGCCGGGCTTATCTCCGCCGCCTGCGGGGCGGGGGGCACTTCGGCGGCTGGTACCCCGCGCTCGCTCAGCTGGCTGGCCGACAGGGCGTTCAGCCGCGCCGTCTCCCAGCCCATCTGCGCCAGCCACGAGCCGGTTATCGCCGCCCGGACGCCATCGTCATCCAGCAGCACGATTCGCGCCCCTCGTACGCTGGCGAAGTGATCGGTCTCCTGCACCAGCTGGCCGCCTGGCGCGCTCAGGCTGCCAGGATAGTGGCCCGCCGCGTACTCCTCAGGGCTGCGCACATCAAACAGGAAGGTGGTGCGGTCGCTCTGCTGCAGCCAGCGTTGCAGGGTCGCCTCATCAATGACCGCCACCCCGGCTCGTTCGGCGAGATGCGCCACCTCGGCGGCCCGGGCGCCAGAGGCGCGGGCGGAGGGATCGTATTGCCGCTGCTGCTGGTGCGCCAGCGTCTGGCCGGCCAGCGTCCAGCCGATAGTGCCATTGCGCAGGGCATGGACCGGGTTAGGCACGCCGGCGTTGATCAGCGACTGGGTGCCGATGATGCTGCGGGTGCGTCCGGCGCAGTTGACGATCACCGGCGTTTGCGGGGAGGGCGTCAGGCTCTCCACCCGCAGGGCCAGCTCGCCGCCGGGCACGCTGATGCTGCCGGGGATGCTCATGGTCTGGTACTCGTCGAAGCGCCGGGCGTCGACGATCACCACCTCCTGCCGGCTGTCGATGAGCGCCTGAACCTCCCGGGCGCTGAGCGACGGCGTGTGACGCACGCTTTCCACCAGCTCGCCAAAGGCTTTACTGGCGGAGTTGACGTCCTGAAACAGCTCGCCGCCGCTGCGGCGCCAGCCGGCGAGACCCTCGGCCAGCAGGGCCACATCCTGATAGCCCCAGGTCCGCAGTCGTTCGACGGCGATCGCCGCCAGCCCTTCGCCATTGTCGTAGACGGTGATCGGGGTGGTGAAGCGCGGTATCCGCCGGCGCACCTCCAGCTCCAGTTTGCTGAGCGGCAGATTGACGGCAAACAGCGGATGAGCGGTGGCGAAATCGGCCTCTTCACGGACGTCGAGCAGCGCCAGTTCACGACGGTCGAGCAGCGCCTGGCGGATCCCGGCGGCCTGACGGTAAGCGTAAGTGGACATAATGGTTATCCTTGGTGTTCGCGGGAGGGATCCCAGATGTTGGGCACGTGGCGGTTGGCGTAGCCGGAGATAAACGGTTTTTGCTGGCCTTCCGGGGTATACACCGCGCGCTTCACCGCGCCGATGTTGCCGCCGTAAACATGAATGCTGATGGAGACGCGATCCGCCAGCGCATTGCTGACGCGATGAATATCGCCATCGTCAACGGAGACTTTCTCCACCTGGCCTGCCTGCAGGAGCGTGGCGGCGCCCAGCGACCGCGGTATGCCGTCTGCATCCAGCTGGTAGCGTTGATTCTCCTCTGCGCCGCGCAGCATACCAATGGCCCCCCATACCCGGTGGTCATGGATCGGCGTCGCCTGTCCCGGCCCCCAGACGAAGCTGACGATCGAGAAGCGCTCCCCGGAGTCGGCATGCAGCAGATACTGCTGGTAATGGTGCGGGTGCGGCAGGGTGTACTCTTCCGGCAGCCAGTCGTCGTGACGTACCAGCGCCGCCAGCCGTTGGGCCACGGCGTCAAGCAGCGGCGCGGTCTGGTGGTGTTCACGGTGCAGGCGATCAACCTCATGAATAAAATGGCGTAATTTTTCCAGTCGTGGTCCAGTCATGTGCGGTTCCTGTCAGAGGGACTGGTCAAAACGCTAACAGAGGCGTTAATATTATTTAAATGCAATTTACGCATATATTAATATGCAAATTACACATAAGGATCCTATGCGCATCGACGATATTGACGCTCTGCTGGCCACGGTGCAGTTTTCTTCCCTCAATCAGGCGGCGGACTATCTGGGGATCACCCAGTCGGCTATCACCCGGCGCCTGCAGCGTCTGGAGCAGGAGCTGAACGTCACGCTGTTGGCGCGTCAGACCCGCCCGCTGACCCTGACCGCCGCCGGTCAGCGGGTGTACGAGCAGTGCCTGAGCATTAAGCGCGAGACGAAAAAGCTCTACAGCCTGTTGGATCCGCAAGGCGAGCCGCGCGGCGCGCTGCGTCTCGGCGTACCGCAGAGTATCAGCGAGATCGCGCTGCCGGCGGCGCTGGCGGCGCTGAGCCAGCAGTTTCCCGCACTGTCCCCACAGGTCGCCTGCGGCTGGAGCGGAGAGCTGCAGCGCCGGCTGGAAAACGGCGAACTGGACGCCATGCTGGCGATGGGCCCCGCCCAGCAGACCCTCGCCGAGGGCTACAGCGGGCGCCTGCTGTGTCCCCTGGAGGTGGTGCCGATTGCCGCCCGGCGTCTGAATCTGCGGGCGTCGTCGCTGCGGGAGTGCGTCGAACAGGGCTGGATCCTTAACCCCGACGGCTGTGGACTACGCGCCGGGCTCATCCGCGAGCTGCAAAGCCAGGGGCTGCGCCTGAAGCTTAACGTCGAGAGCGCGGGCGCCCAGCTGCAGATGGCGCTGGTGGCGCAGGGACTGGGGCTGGGTCTGGTGCCGCGGGCGGCGCTGGCGGCCAGCCCGTGGCGTGACGAGCTCGAGGTCGTCAACCTCAGCGACTTTCAGCCTGCGGTGTCGCTGTGGCTGATCCACGCCCGGTATCTGGCAAACCTGCAGTCGCCGCTGACCTTTTTCGCCAGCAAAGTGGTGCAGCAGCTGACAGTATCCGACTGAAAGCACTATGTATTTTTGTTTAATGCCAGTCTTGCATATTAAGATATGATAAAAATGCATTTTGTTCATTAACACACCCTGTATAGGGTAATGACCAGCGCCGCCGTCGCGGCCACTCCATTACCCTGACGCAAGGAGTTGTTCATGAGCATTCAGTTTCTCGGCATGATTGGCCATCGCCTCTCTTCCGAAACGATTGCCCCGGTGGGGCCGATCTTTGACCGCGACTATATCGTTCGCTTTGCGCAAACCCATGAAGCCGCCGGGTTCGATCGCCTGCTGGTGGGTCACTGGTCCGATCAACCCGACGGCTTTCTGGTGACCGCCCTGGCCGGACTGTCGACGCAGAAAATTCAGTACCTGCTGGCCCATCGCCCCGGTTTTGTCTCGCCGACCCTTGCCGCGCGCAAATTCGCCACCCTTGAGCATCTGCTGGGGGGCCGGCTGGCGGTGCATATCATCAGCGGCGGCAATGACGCCGAGCAGCGCCGGGACGGCGATTACCTCGACCACGACCAGCGCTATGCCCGCACCGACGCCTTCCTTGACGTCGTACGCCGGGTGTGGACCAGTGAGCAGCCGGTAGATATTCACAACGATTTTTATCAGGCCGAACAGGCCTGGTCAGCCATTCGTCCGCTGCAAAAGCCGCATCTTCCCATCTACTTCGGCGGTTCGTCGGAAGCGGCCCTCGCTGTCGCCGGCAAACACGCCGACGTCTTCGCCCTGTGGGGCGAGTCGCTGGCGCAAACCGGCGAGACCATCCAGCGCGTGCGCGCCGAAGCGGCGAAACACCAGCGTGATATTGGCTTCAGCGTCTCGTTCCGGCCGATTATCGCCGACAGCGAAGCCGAAGCCTGGGAGAAAGCCGAGCATATCCTGCACGTCGCCACCGAGCAGGCGGCGCAGCGCGGGGGCGGGTTCAAGGCCAAACCGGACAGCATCGGCGCCCAGCGGCTGCGGGCCACCGCCGCGCAGGGCAGAGTGGTGGACAAACGCCTGTGGACCGGCATCGCTCAGCTGGTGGGCGGCGGGCATAACTCCACCGCGCTGGTAGGCACCCCGGAGCAGGTGGCCGATGCGCTGCTCGACTACTACGACCTCGGGGTGCGCAACTTCCTGATCCGCGGATTCGACCCGCTGAACGATGCGGCAGACTACGGCCGGGCGCTGCTGCCGATCGCCCGTGAAAAAGCCGCGCGGCGTGCGGTGGCGGAGCGCGCATCGTGATCCATCCTGAGCGCGACGACTGGGCGCAGCAGCTGACGGCGGTACGCCAACAGATGGCGGAGCAGGCGGCCAGTCTTGACGCCAGCGGCGACTTTCCCTGGCGCAATATCGACCCTCTGCGCGCGGGGGGCTGGTTAAGCCTCGCCGTGCCGCGTGCTTACGGCGGCGCGGGCGCCAGCCTGGCCCAGCTGCAGCAGGCCATCGCCGCCATTGCCTGGGGTGAGCCGGCGACGGCGCTGATCGTCTGCATGCAGTATCTGCACCATTTGCGGCTGGCGGAAAACGACGCCTGGCACGCGCCGCTGCGCCAGCAGGTTTTTCATGATGCCGTCGAACACGGCGGCCTGATCAACAGTCTGCGCGTTGAGCCGGATCTTGGCTCCCCGGCGCGCGGCGGCCTGCCGGATACCGTGGCGAGCCGCCGCGCGGACGGCTGGGACATCAACGGCCATAAAATCTATACCACCGGCATTGAAGGACTGCGCTGGCTGGCGGTTTGGGCGAGAAGCGATGAGAACCCGCCGCGGGTGGGCACCTGGCTGGTGCCTGGCGACAGCCCGGGAATTAGCGTGGTGAAAAGCTGGGATCACGCCGGGATGCGGGCTACCGGCAGCCATGAGGTGATTTTTCGCCACGTGCGGGTGGCGGCAGAGCACGCGGTGGATGTCTGGCCGGTCGATGCGCCACCCGCCGCCCAGGCGGAACCGTTGCGCCTGTTCGCCAACCGGCAAACGGCATTGCTGGCGGCGATCTATGACAGCATCCCCCGCGCCGCTCACGACTGGCTGGTGAGGTGGCTGGCGGGGCGGGTGCCCGCGGGTCTCGGCCATCCGCTTTCCCGCCTGCCGCGGGTGCAGGAGAAGGTCGGGCAGATCGCCGAACTGCTGTTGGTTAACCGCAGCCTGCTGGAGCAGGCCGCCGCGCTGCGCTTTTCCGCCATCGAGGCCAACCTGGCAAAAGTCACCATCACCGACAACGCCATTCAGGCGGTGAATATCGCGCTCGAGCTGACCGGCAATCATGGCCTCAGCCGACAAAACCCGCTGGAACGCCACTACCGCAATGTGCTCTGCGGCCGGGTGCATACCCCGCAGAGCGACAGCGCCTGGCTGGCAGCCGGCCTCTTCGTCTTTCAATCACAAGGATAATCACGATGCGTCTATCATTCTCAGGCCGGGTGGCGGCAGCGCTGATGCTGCTGGCGCTGGGCGGTTACGCGACGGCGCAGGAGCGGCTTACCCTGCGCATCGCCGATCAAAAAGGCGGCATGCGTTCGCAGCTGGAGGCGGCCAACGCCCTGCAAAACCTCCCCTACGACATTAAGTGGGCCGAATTTCCGGCCGCCGCGCCGCTGGCGGAAGCCCTTAACGCTGGCGCGGTGGACGCGGGGATCATCGGCGATGCGCCGCTGCTCTTCGCCCTGGCTAACGGCGCGCCGGTGAAAGCGATCGCCGTGGACAAAAGCAACCCGGCGGGGACCGCGGTGCTGGTTTCTCCTGGCAGCGCGATAAAAACCGCCGCCGGGTTAAAAGGCAAGCGCATTGCCACGGGGAAAGGGTCGATTGGCCATTTCGTAGCGCTGAAAGCGCTCGAGCAGGCGGGGATTTCACCGAAGGAGGTGCAGTGGGTGTTCCTCGGTCCGGTGGACGCCAAAGTGGCGCTGCTTAACGGTTCGGTGGACGCCTGGGCGACCTGGGAGCCCTACACCACCCAGATGGTGAAGACCAACGAGGGGCAGATCCTGGTGAGCGGCAAAGGGCTGCTGCCGGGGAATACCTTCCTTGCGGCAACGGATTTAGCGCTTAACGACCCGCAAAAGCGCGCCGCGCTGCAGGATTATCTCCAGCGCCTGGCCGGCGCCGAGCGCTGGGCCTACGCCAATCTCGACAGCTACGGCAAAACGCTGGGGGAGATCATCCGCTTCCCGGCGGAGATCGCCCGCGCGCAGTTTGCCAACCGCCAGTCGCAGTGGCAGCCGCTGGCAGAGGAAACGGTGACCCAGCAGCAGGCGACGGCCGACTTTTATCTCGCCAACGGCCTGATCCGCACCCGGCTGGACGTGAAGCCGACCTTTGACCCCAGCTTTAGCGTGCCCGCCATGCCGGCCCACGCGGAGGTAACGCCATGACCCCGTCCGCTTTTTCCCGTCGTCGTTTTTTACAGCTCAGCGGTGGCCTGGCGCTGGCCGGGGTTTCCCTGCCGCTGTGGGCTCACGATATGGCGGAGATGGCCAGCGGCGATGCTCATCCGGCGCTGCGCCTGCCGCAGCCGTACAAGATCAAGCTGGCGATCAACAAAAGCGCGGTTTGCCTCGCGCCGGTCGCCGTCGCCGAGCAGCAGAAGATTTTCAGTAAATATAACCTCGACGTTGAGTTTGTTAACTTCGGCAACTCCACCGATGTGCTGCTGGAGGCGATCGCTACCGGCAAGGCCGACGCCGGGGTGGGGATGGCGCTGCGCTGGCTGAAGGCGCTGGAGCAGGGCTTTGACGTCAAGCTCACCGCCGGGACCCATGGCGGCTGTCTGAACCTGCTGACGGCCAAAGCGTCGCCGTTCAACGGCCTTGAGAGCCTGAAAGGGCAAACCATCGGCGTCACCGACATGGCCGGGCCGGATAAAAACTTCTTCGCTATCCTGCTTAAGCGCCACGGTATCGATCCGATAAGCGACGTGCAGTGGAAAGTCTACCCGGCGGATCTGCTCAGCGTGGCGCTGGATAAGCGCGAGATCGCCGCCATCAGCGGCAGCGAGCCGTTCAGCTATCGGCTGCTGGAGACCGGCAAGTATCAGCTGATCGCCAGCAATATGACCGGGGACTATGCCAAGCTGAGCTGCTGCGTGCTGGGGGTGAGCGGGAGCCTGGCGCGGGACCATAAACCGGCCGCCGCGGCGCTCACCCAGGCAATCCTTGAAGCGCACAGCTACGCCGCCGAACACCCGGAAAGCGTGGCGCAATCTTTCCTCGCCCATGCGCTCAACACCAGTGAAGCGGAGGTAAGCGGCATTCTGCACGGACAGGGGCACGGCCACCACGCGGTGGGTGAGGCGTTCGTGAAAGAGCTGACGCAGTATGCGGTCGACCTGCAGCGGGTGCAGGTGATCAAACCGGGCACCGATCCCCATCAGTTTGCGGAGAGTATCTATGCCAACGTATTCGCCTGAGCAGGCGCTGGCGCGCCCAACCGGCCGCGCGCCGCTGTGGGGAGAAGGGCTGCTGGCCGCCGCGCTGTGGCTGCTGGGCGGTCTGTTCACCCTGGCCTGGCCCGATGCCGGGCGGCGCTGGCCGTTTAGCGAGGGCTGGGCGCTGGCGCAGTTCGCCTTCGGCGGCGGCTTGCTGCTGCTGGCGCTGAGCTATCGCTACTGGCGAGCGCGCGGCGCGCGCGTGCTGCATGCCGGCAAGTGGCTGGCGCTGCTGCCGGTGCTGTTCGCTGCCTGGGAAGGGCTGACCGCCAAGAGCGGCGTGCTGCCGGTGCCGTTTTTCGCGCCGCCGCAGGCGCTGATCGAGGTGCTGCACGACGACTGGCCGCGTCTGCTCGACAGCCTGCTGCACTCCCTGGGGCTGCTGGGGCTTGGGGTGCTGCTCGGCACCAGCAGCGGGTTCGTCACCGGTCTGGCCATTGGCTGGTCGCAACGAATTGGCTACTGGCTCCATCCGGTGTTACGCCTGCTGGGGCCGGTGCCGTCTACCGCGCTGCTGCCGCTGTGCCTGTTTATCTTTCCGTCAAGCTTCGGCGCCAGTGTGTTTTTGATTGCGCTGAGCACCTGGTTCCCGGTCACGGTGCTGACCTGGTCCGGGGTCATCGGTATTGACAGGGCGTGGTACGACGTGGCGCGGACCCTCGGCGCCAGCCAGCGTTTCCTGATCCTGCGGGTAGCGATCCCCGCCGCGCTGCCGAACGTCTTTGTCGGCCTGTTTATGGGGCTTGGCGCGTCGTTTTCGGTGCTGATTGTGGCTGAAATGGTCGGGGTGAAGTCGGGGATCGGCTTCTACCTCCAGTGGGCCCAGGGCTGGGCGGCCTATCCCAATATGTACGCCGCGCTGCTGGTGATGGCCTTGCTGTGCTCCGGTCTGATTAGCGGATTATTTTTGCTGCGCGATAAGCTACTGAGCTGGCAGCGGGGAGGGATGCAATGGTAACCGCGACGTCAGGTTCGCAGACGATAGCGCGCGGCGCGGCGGTATCGATAAGCCATCTTCATCACGCGTTTACGCTCGGCAAACAGGTGGTGCCGGTGCTGGAGAATATCAGCCTGCAGCTGCGGCCAGGGGAAAGCGTGGCGCTGCTGGGCCCTTCCGGCTGCGGTAAATCCACCCTGCTGCGGCTGCTGGCCGGGCTGGAAGCGCCGCAGAGCGGACAGATGCAGTTCGACGGCGCGCCGCTCGGCGATCCGGGGCCGGAGCGCATACTGGTGTTTCAGGACCCGACGCTCTATCCGTGGCTGACGGTGCGGCAGAACGTGCTGCTGGGCCCGCAGGCGCAGGGCAAAAGGGGGCTGGAAGCAAAGGCCGACGCGCTGATTGACCGCATCGGTCTGCAGGCCTTCAGCGAAGCGTGGCCGCGGCAGCTGTCAGGGGGGATGGCGCAGCGCGCCGCGCTGGCGCGCGCGCTGTTGAACGAGCCGCGCCTGCTGCTGCTCGACGAGCCGCTGGGCAAGCTGGACTCGCTGACCCGCATCAGCATGCAGCGGGAGCTGATCGCCCTCTGGCAGCAGCAGGGGTATACCAGCCTGCTGGTGACCCACGATATCGAAGAGGCGCTGCTGCTGTGCGAGCGGGTGCTGGTGATGTCGCCGCGTCCGGGGCGGATTATCGCCGAGTTCGCGCTGCCGCTGGCCTTTCCCCGCCACCGCGATAACCCGCAGCTGCTGCAGCATCGTCAGGATATATTGCGCATCCTCGGCCAGGAGGAGGACTGGTAAGCTGAACGCATTCCCCGGTGGCGCTGCGACCAATGTCACGGAAAGGTAGGCCGGCGCAAGCGCAGCGCCGCCCGGCAATGAACATCCGGTGCCAGGCGCCTGTTTTTGCCCGGTGGCGGCTGCGCCTTACCGGGCCTACGAACTGCGA